>NZ_LT629784.1:3502500-3815000 GCF_900105595.1 Stappia sp. ES.058
CTTCCAGTCCTCCGGCACGTCGGGCCGCGACTCGGCAAAGGGCGACCGCGTGATCCGCGCGGCGGCACAATACTCCAACCGTCAGGTCATTCCCGTGTCGACGGTGCATCGTGTCGGCGACCGCGACCACATCAAGGTCCGTCCCTTTGCCCTGGTCACCGCCACCTTGGCGACGCGCGCCTCGCGCGAAACAGCCGCGGATATTCCCCCCTTCAATCCGATCAAGCTTTTCTCCGACAACAACGTGCTTCCCGAGCGCGCCGTCAGCGATGCCGTATACGATGCGCGGGTGGAAGGCGAAGTGTCGATCAGCGTCCGCGACTTTCCGGTCGACAATCCGCTCGCCATCACCAAGACCGGGCTGCAGGACGTCGAGATCGAACAGATCGTGCGCCAGTCGGCGCGCTTCCTTTCGGGAAATTCCATCGACAGCGTGGCCGGGCCGGTGATCGATCCGGGCCGTTTCGACTTCAACCTGGCGCAACAGCCCGAGCTGTCCCGCCTCAATGTGCGCATCACGCCGGAGAACGTGTCCTTCGTGTCCAAGAGCGACACGACGGATGCTTTCGCCGGCATGGAAGAGAAGATCATTCCGGTTTCGGGAGACCGGACCTTCCGCGAGGTGCTTCTTGAAAACGCGGCGGGCGAGGAGGCTGCCGACGCGATCATCAGCGCCTTCGAGCGGGAGTTCAGCATCAAGGGCATCGACAGCGGGCAGCGGATCCGTCTGGCGATGGCCGCCAGCGCGGATGCGGCCGAGCGCATGGTGCCGCAACGCATCAGCCTTTACACCGACACCGACCACCAGGCCACGGTTGCACGCTCCGACACCGGCGACTTCGTCGCGGCCGAAGCTCCGGACACCTTCCTCCCGGACGCCTTCGCGGAGGCCGACCGCGTCGGCTACGCCGGCACCACGCCGACGCTTTACGACAGCCTCTACCAGACGGCGCTCGAGCAAAACGTCGAGAAGGACCTGATCTCCGACCTGGTGCGGATCTTTTCCTTTGACGTCGATTTCAAGTCGCGGGTGAAGCCGGGCGATTCCTTCGAGGTGTTTTATGGTCTTCAGCAGGATGACGCCGACGTGTCGGCGGAGATCCTCTACACCGCGCTGACCAACCGCAGCACCACGCGGCGTTTCTACCGCTTCCGTACGCCGGATGACGGGGTCGTCGATTTTTATGACGAGACCGGCAAGAGCGCCAAGAAGTTCCTGATGCGCAAGCCGCTGTCGGGCGGCCGTTACCGGTCCGGTTTCGGCATGCGCAAACACCCGATCGTCGGCACCATGCGCATGCACAACGGCGTCGACTGGTCCGCCCAGCGCGGAACGGCGATCATGGCGGCCGGCGGCGGCGTGATCAGCCGGGCGAAATGGGTCTCGGGCTACGGGCGCCGCATCGAAATCCAGCACGCCAACGGCTACACGACGACCTACAGCCACCAGACGAGCTTCGCCAAGGGCATCCGCGAGGGCATGCGCGTTCGCCAGGGCCAGGTGATCGGTTACGTCGGCTCGACCGGCCTGTCGACCGGTCCGCATCTGCACTATGAGGTCAAGGTGAACGGGCGCTTCGTCAATCCGATGCGCATTCGCCTGCCGCGCGGGCGTGTGCTGGAGGGGGACGTTCTGGAAGCTTTCAACCGGGAGCGCGACCGCATCGACACGCTGGTCCAGCGCGCGGCCGGTCCCTCGCGCGTCGCCTCCCTCGCCAAGCCGTAGACACGGCCGGCTTCCTGCCTTGCCGCGGGTCAGGACATGAAAAAGGCCCCGGGCGCCAGCGTCCGGGGCCTTTGGTTTGCAAGGTGGCGGCGCTCATTCGAACGCGCGCGTCGCGCACCTGGCGTCAGGCGGCCGCGCTCTGGGATCCGGCCACTTCGAACAGCAACCGGTCGCTCCCCGCGGAGCCCCGCACCGATTGTCCGTCGGCAACCTTGCCGGCGAGGATCAGTTCGGCGAGCGGGTCCTGCACCTCGCGCTGGATCACCCGCTTGAGCGGACGTGCGCCATAGGCCGGGTCGTAGCCTTTGTCGGCGAGCCATTCGCGGGCTCCCTCGTCCAGCGTCAGCTCGATCTTGCGATCGCCCAGCAACCGCTCCAGACGGTTCAACTGGATGTCGACAATCGCCGCCATCTGGTTGCGCTGCAGCCGGTGGAACAGGATCTGGTCGTCCAGCCGGTTGAGGAACTCCGGCCGGAAGTGCGAACGAACCACCGACATGACCTGATCGCGCACCAGCGAGGAATCCTCACCCTCCGCCTGGCCGGTCAGAAATTCCGAACCGAGGTTCGACGTCATCACGATCAGCGTGTTGCGAAAGTCCACCGTCCGGCCCTGCCCGTCGGTCAACCGACCGTCGTCCAGCACCTGCAACAGCACGTTGAACACATCCGAATGTGCCTTTTCGATCTCGTCGAACAGGACGACCTGATACGGACGACGCCGAACCGCTTCCGTCAGCGACCCGCCCTCTTCGTAACCGACATAACCCGGAGGCGCGCCGATCAGACGGGCGACGGAATGCTTCTCCATGTATTCTGACATGTCGAGGCGCACCATCGCGGTCTCGTCATCGAACAGGAACTCCGCCAGCGCCTTGGTCAGTTCGGTTTTGCCAACGCCCGTCGGGCCAAGGAAGAGGAACGAGCCGATCGGCCTGTTCGGATCCTGAAGCCCGGCGCGGGCCCGGCGCACCGCCGTTGAAACGGCATGCACCGCCTCCTGCTGCCCGATCACCCGGCGCGCGATCTCGTCTTCCATGCGCAACAGCTTCTCGCGCTCGCCCTCGAGCATCTTGTCGACCGGGATGCCGGTCCAACGCGACACGATGTGAGCAATGTGATCGGTGGTGACGGCCTCTTCCATCATCGCGCCCGCATCGTCCTGCCCTTCGGCGTCGGCAATCGCCTTCTCCAGATCGGGAATCACGCCATAGGCAAGCTCGCCGGCGCGCGCCAGGTCCCCCTGGCGCTGCGCCCGCTCAAGATCGCTGCGGGCCTGGTCCAGTTGCTCCTTCAGCTTCTGTTCGGAGGAGAGCTTCTGCTTTTCCGCCTGCCAGCGGGTCGACAGAGCCGACGCCTCTTCCTCCAGATCCGCCAGTTCACCCTCAAGCTTGTCTAGCCGGTCCTTGGCCGCCGCATCGGTCTCTTTCTTGAGCGCCTCGCGCTCGATCTTGAGCTGAATGATCCGCCGATCGAGCTCATCGAGCTCTTCGGGCTTGCTGTCGACCTGCATCCTGAGCCGGCTGGCCGCCTCGTCCATCAGGTCGATGGCCTTGTCGGGCAAAAACCTGTCTGTGATGTAGCGGTTGGACAGCGTCGCCGCAGCGACCACGGCGCTGTCGGTGATCCGCACGCCATGATGCAGCTCGTATTTCTCCTTGATGCCGCGCAGGATCGAGATCGTGTCCTCGACCGTGGGTTCGGAGACGAAGACGGGCTGGAACCGTCGGGCAAGTGCTGCGTCCTTTTCCACGTGCTTGCGGTACTCGTCGAGCGTGGTCGCGCCGACGCAATGCAATTCGCCGCGCGCAAGAGCGGGTTTCAGCAGGTTTGACGCATCCATCGCGCCATCCGCCTTGCCGGCACCGACCAGCGTGTGCATCTCGTCGATGAACAGCACGATCCCGCCAGCGGCCGCCTGCACCTCGGAGAGAACGGCCTTCAGCCGCTCCTCGAACTCGCCGCGGTATTTGGCGCCTGCGATCAACGACCCCATGTCGAGCGCCAGAAGCTTCTTGTCCTTGAGGCTCTCCGGCACGTCGCCGTTGATGATGCGCAGGGCAAGGCCCTCGGCGATCGCCGTCTTGCCGACGCCCGGCTCGCCAATCAGCACCGGATTGTTCTTGGTGCGGCGCGACAGAACCTGGATCGTGCGGCGAATTTCATCGTCGCGGCCGATTACCGGATCGAGTTTGCCGTCGCGCGCCGCCTGGGTCAGGTCGCGGGCGTATTTCTTCAGGGCGTCATACTGGCTTTCGGCCGAAGCGCTGTCGGCCGTACGGCCCTGCCGCAGATCGTTGATCGCCTCGTTGAGCCGGGCCGGCGTGACACCGGCCGATGCCAGCGCCTTGCCGGCGTCGCTGTCCTTGCTCATGGCAAGCGCGAGCAACAGCCGCTCCACCGTGACAAAGGAATCGCCTGCCTTATCGGCGATCTTCTCCGCCTGGTCGAAAAGCTGCGCCAGCGGCGGAGCAAGATACAGCTGCCCGCTGCCGCCCGACACCTTGGCGATGCCTGCAAGCGCCTTGTCATTGGCAAGCGTCGCATCCTTGACGCGCCCGCCGGCCTTTTCGATCAGACCGGCGGCCATGCCTTCCGGGTCGTCGAGCAACACCTTCAACAGGTGCTCGGGCGTGAACTGCTGGTGGGATTCGCCGATCGCATAGGTCTGCGCCGACTGCACGAATCCCCTTGCGCGTTCCGTGTATTTCTCAAAATTCATTTGTCACCTCCAGATCAGGTCGCCCCCCGCAGCAGGGCGCCCTTTCGGATTGCGGGCCCGCATTCGGCGCCCACACGGTCGTCAGCGACCGCTCACAGGATATAGTGTGGCATTTCGATCACAAAAGAGGGAAACCCCTTAGCACAAACAAAAAAGGGACACGCGATGACGCGTGCCCCTCGGTATCCGCCTTGGCCGCCCCGCAGATGCCCCACGGCATGTCCGCAGGATCCCGCAAAGGGCCCGATGACGATCGTCAGTCCCGCGACCGGACAGTGCCGGTCGCCGGACCATCAGGCGTCATTGGTGGCCGGCGTCTCGCTCTTTTCTTCGGGCGCGGCGGCCTTGGGCGTGCGCGGGCGAGGCGTGCGTCGCGCCTTCGGCTTCGGTTCGGCGGCCGGTTCCGCCGTCTCTCCGCCACCGGCAGCAGCATCGGAAGGACCATTTGCGGCCGGCGTGTCGCCCTGGGCGGCATCTCCGGCACCGGCCTCGTCGCCCTGACCCGGATTTCGGGCCTTGCGCAGACCGCGTCCCCGCGTACCCCGCGTCCGGCGACGTCCGCGATCCTCGTCGTCGCCGCTGGCCTCCTCGTCCTTCGCCTTGGCCGTGTCGGAGCCGCCACCGGCGCCTGCGCTCTTGGCGTTCAGCACGGGCATGTTCTCGACAAAGGGCTGAGGCGCATCCACCGGCATAACCGGCTTGCCATTGTCATCCGAAGCGGCCGTGTCATGATCATCACAGTCGCCGCGATCGCCGCGATCGCCACGAGCGCCGCGAGTACCACGGTCGCTGCCGCGATCATCACGGTCACTGCGGTCGCGACGGTCCTGCCGGTCCTGATGCTCAGCGCGTTCGGTTTGCGCCTCGGCCTCGTCCTCGGCCTCATCACCGCGCGGAAGCACAACCGGCTGCTGCATGCTCTGCTGGGCAGACGCGATGATCCGCAGGTAATGCTCGGCGTGCTGGTAATAGTTTTCCGAGATCACACGATCACCGGCAGCGGCCGCGTCGCGCGCGAGCTGCTGGTACTTTTCGGCGACATGATGCGCGGTTCCGCGGATCTTCACGTCGGGTCCGTTGGACTCATAGGACCGCGAAAGCGGATTGGGTCCTTTACGGCCGCCACGGCCACGGATGCGTTTGTTGTTCTGATTTCCTGGTCTCATTCTGCCGTTTTCTCTCAGGAACGGCGATCGACAACGGCCGATCAACAGTCCGGTCCGAAACGAACCGGCGCCATGAAACGCAACGAGACAAAGTCGGTGTTGCGCGGTCCGTGCAGGCCCTTCACTCGGAAGCAAGGCGACGCGTGAGCGCCTGCCTCTCCGGCCTTCTGGAAGGAGTAACCTGAACAGACCTATGCCAAGTTGCCCTGGGACCCGAAAGTCCTCGGCGCATTGTCCTCGACGGTGGATGCCCGTCGCACAATGCAGGATCCGGCTGGAACGAAAAGTCTCTCAAAAACTTGTCGAACTGCCGACCCGTGGATAATAGCACCACCCCCGTCGGGTCTCGGCGCTCAGAAACTAGCCGGTTCCGCCCGGTTTTCCAAGCGTCTTTTTCAAACAGGCAAAATATGGTGTCATTTTGCAACCCTGCGCGCGACAACGACACGGTCGCGACCTCCAAGGTCTTGAAAGACCGAAACGTCTTCCAGCCCGCTGTCGTTCAGGATCCGACGCACGGCGGCCGCCTGGGACACCCCGATTTCGACGAGCACCACGCCGCCATCGACCAGAACACGCGCGGCCTCGGTGGCGATTCGTCGATAGGCGGCAAGTCCGTTGTCCTTTGCAAACAGCGCCAACGGCGGATCGAACAGGCGCACTTCGCGGGAAAGGTCCCCGCTTTCGCCGGGCGCAATATAGGGCGGATTGCTCACCAGGATGTCGAAACCGGGCGCCAGCGCATCGGCGAAATCGCCGCGAACGGCGCTGAACCGCGCGGCCACCCCGTGGCGCTCCGCATTCTCGCGCGCCGTCGCCAGAGCCGGTTCGCTAAGGTCGAGGGCGAGCGCATGCGCGGCCGGCAACTCATTAAGGAGCGCGACGGCGATACACCCGCTCCCTGTCCCGATGTCGGCGAACCGCCACGACCGGTCGCGCCCGCCTTGCGCCTCGCACCACCTAAGCGTCTGCTCGACAAGCGTTTCGGTATCGGGCCTCGGCTCGAGCGTTTCCGTCGACAGGGCGAAATCCAGCCCCCAGAACTCGCGCAGGCCCAGAATGCGGCCGACGGGTTCGCCGGCAAGCCGGCGCGCCATGAATTGCGCGACCAGATCGGCAGTCTGCGAAGAGACCAGCGCATCCGGATCCAGCACGACACGGTCGACCCCGACCCCTGCGGCAAAGGCGGCCAGCACGCGCGCGTCGAGCGCGGCATTGTCCATCCCCGCATCGCGAAACGCCGTGCGCAGTCGCGCCGCGAGCCGGCCAAGCGATTCCGGTGCCCCGCCGTCGCCGGAATGCGGTGTCACAGGCCTTCGTCCGCCAGAAGTCCGGCCTGGTGATCGAGGATCAGCGCATCGATCACCTCGCCGAGCGCCTCGCCGCTGACGATTTCTGGGAGCTTGTAGAGCGTCAGCCCGATGCGGTGGTCGGTCACCCGCCCTTGCGGGAAATTGTAGGTGCGGATGCGTTCCGACCGGTCGCCGGAGCCGACCTGCAGCCGGCGCGCCTCGGTGCGCTCGTCGGCAAGGCGCGCGCGTTCCGCATCGAAAATGCGCGCGCGCAGCAATTGCATCGCCTTGGCCTTGTTCTTGTGCTGAGAGCGTTCGTCCTGCACCCCGACGACGATGCCGGTGGGAATATGGGTTATGCGCACCGCCGAATCGGTGGTGTTGACGTGCTGGCCGCCGGCGCCCGAGGCGCGGAACGTGTCGATGCGCAGGTCCGCATCGGCAACGGTGACGTCGACATCCTCCGCCTGCGGGAGAACCGCGACCGTCGCCGCCGAGGTGTGGATGCGCCCGCCCGATTCCGTGTCCGGCACCCGCTGCACCCGGTGAACACCGGACTCAAACTTCAGTCCGGCAAAAACATTCTGCCCCGAGACCGACGCGATCACTTCCTTGTAGCCGCCGGCCTCGCCCTCGCTGGCCGACAGGATCTCCATCTTCCAGCCCTGAAGCTGGGCGAAGCGCTGGTACATGCGAAAAAGATCGCCGGCAAACAGCGCCGCCTCGTCGCCGCCGGTCCCGGCCCGCACCTCGAGAATGACGTTTCGGCTGTCGGCAGCATCGCGCGGCAGGAACGCCAGGCGCACCTCCTGCGACAGCGCCTCGATGCGCTCGACCAGCGTCCCGCGCTCCGATTCGGCCAGCACGCGCATCTCCTTGTCGTCGCCGGCGTCGGCGATCATCGCCTCGACGTCGGCAAGTTCGGCCTCGGCCTCCTGGAGCGCGCGCACCTTCGCCGCCAGCGGCTCCAGTTCGGCGTAGTCGCGCGACAGGCGCACATAGGTTTCCGGATCGGGGTTTTGCGTCATCCCGTGCTCGATCTCGGCAACGCGCGCCAGAAGCGCTTCCAGTTTTTCCGCCGCAATCATTGCGTGACGACATCCTTCTGATTTTGGAAAACAGGCTTGAAGACCGGTCGTGACCGCACCGGTGGCGGGGCGAGAATGGCTCGCTACAACGAAATGTCGTTGTCAGAGGCAAAGGCGCGCAAAAGCGCGCGCGGGTCCTCAAGCGCCCCGGGCGTTTCCAGCCGGGGAAGAAGCCGTGCCGACAACCGCCCGAGGTCGAGGCCGCGCACCATGGCCTTCACCGGCCCAAGCGCCGCCGGCGACATCGACAGGGCGCGATAACCGAGTGCGGCAAGCGCCATCGCCTGCAGCGGCTGACCGGCGATTTCGCCGCACAGCGTGACCGGCGTGTTGTGCGCATTCGCGCGCTCGACGATCTGGCGCAGAGCCCTGAGGAACGGCACGCCCATCGTGTCGAACCGCCCCGCGACCCGCGTGTTGCCGCGATCCACGGCGGTGAAGAACTGGAACAGGTCGTTGGAGCCGATCGAGGCGAAGTCGACGACGTCGAACAGCTCGTCTAGCTGATAGAGCAGCGAGGGCACCTCGATCATGACGCCGAGCTGCAGGCGCTCGGGCCCTTTGTGATCGTGCCGGCGCAGATGCTTGATCTCGCGGTCCACCATGGCCTTGGCCTGGTGGAACTCCGAAACCGCCGACACCATGGGGAACATGATGCGAAGCTCCCGGCCCGCCGCCGCATGCAGCAGCGCACGGATCTGGGTGCGCAGGATGCCCGGACGGTCGAGTCCGAAGCGGATCGCCCGCCAGCCCATCGCCGGGTTTTCCTCCTGGATCGCGCGTAGATACGGAAGCACCTTGTCGCCGCCGATGTCGAGCGTGCGGAAGGTCACGGGCCGTCCGTCCGCCGCATCGAGCACCTGGCGATAATAGTCGGTCTGCTCGCTCATGCGCGGAAACGACGAGGCCACCATGAACTGAAGCTCGGTGCGGAACAGTCCGACGCCGGCCGCGCCCGATTCGGAGACCGCGGGCAGGTCGACCAGCAGGCCGGCGTTGAGCTGGAGCGAAATGTCGACATTGTCGCGGGTGATCGACGGCTTGTTGCGCAACCGCCGGTATTGCGCCTGACGACGGGCGCGAAAGCGCACCTTCTCGGCGTAGGCGTTCTCGATGTCCTGCGCCGGGCGCAGGTGGATCTGGCCGCTTTCGCCGTCGACGATCACCGCATCGCCGGATTCCGCCAGGCTGACAAGGTTTTCCGCAAGTCCGACGGCGGCGATGCCCAACGCCCGCGCCACGATGGTGACGTGGCTGGTCGGTCCGCCTTCCTCCAGCGCCACGGCACGAATGCGGTCGCGACCGTAGTCGAGAAGCTCCGCCGCGCCCATGTTGCGCGCCACGATCACCGCGTCCTGCGGCAGGCTTTCCGACACCGGCCCGTGCTGGCGGCCCATCAGCTCGCGAATCAGCCGGTGCGCGAGATCGTCGAGATCGTGCAGCCGCTCGCGCAAATAGGGGTCGGTCTGGCGCATCATCCGCGCGCGGGTGTCCGACTGGACCTTCTCCACCGCGGCTTCCGCAGTCAGACCGTTGTTGATCGCTTCCTCGATCTTGCGGATCCAGCCGCGATCGTTTGCGAACATCCGGTAGGCTTCCAGCACCTCGCGATGTTCGCCGTGCTGCGCGAAATCGCCGGAAGCCAGCAGATCGTCAAGGGAAATGCGCAAGCGCGCGATCGCGCGCTCCAGTTTCGCAAGCTCGGCGGAGGCATCCTCGGCAATGAGATTGGTGACCACCACCCGCGGTTCGTGCAGCACCACATGACCAAGCCCGACACCGTCGGACAACGCAACGCCATGAAAATGCATCGGCCGCGTCAGGTCGAGCTTGGTGCCCTGCTGGACGATGGCTTCCAGTTCGCCGGCCGCGACCATTTCCGCAATCACCATCGCGGTGGTCTGCAGCGCCTCGACCTCATCCTCGAAATAGGTGCGGTGCGACTGGTTCTGCACCACCAGCACACCGAGCGTGCGGCCCGCGCGCAGGATCGGCACGCCGAGGAAGGAATTATAGGCGTCCTCGCCCGTCTCCGGCCGATAGGCGAAGGCGGGATGGGCCTGGGCGTTGGGAAGATTGAGAGGACGCGCATCGGCGGCGATCAGGCCGACGAGACCTTCACCGACCTTGAGGCTGGTCTTGTGCACCGCGTCGCGGTTGAGACCCTCGGTCGCATAGAGTTCCAGCACGCCGTCGGCGCGCAGAATATAGACGGAGCAGACCTCGGCCACCACATTGGCCGCGATCAGGACAACGATCTTGTCGAGCCGTTCCTGAGCGTTGATCGGCTCCGCCATCACTTCACGGAGACGCCGCAGCAGAACACGGGGGCCGGCGAGAGTGCTCCGCATCACCCGTCTAGTCCTTTCCGCCTGGTCCGAACGGGCGACAAGCCCACCGACATCCGGCCCTGCAAGACAGCGGGACCGGCAGCCGTTCGCTTACCCGTCCAGTTCGTATAGCGAATGGAGAGTCCGCACCGCAAGCTCGGTGTAGGCGGAATCGATGAGAACGGAGATCTTGATCTCCGATGTGGTGATCGCGCGGATATTGATTCCCTTTTGCGCAAGCCCCTCGAAACAGCGCGCCGCTATGCCCGCATGCGAGCGCATCCCGATGCCGATCACCGAAACCTTCACCACGTCGCGCGCGCCCTCGATCGCCTCGTAGCCGATCGCGTCGCGCTGGTCCTCAAGAACGACGAAGGCGCGGTCGTAGTCGCTTTCGGGAATCGTGAAGGTGATGTCCGTGGTGCGCCCGTCGGGCGAGATGTTCTGGACGATCATGTCGACGTTGATGTTCGCATCGGCAAGCGATCCGAAGACGGCGCTGGCGACGCCCGGCTTGTCGTCGACGTTGCGGATGGAGACCTGCGCCTCGTCCCTTGCAAAGGCGATACCGGTCACGACTTGCTGT
This sequence comes from Stappia sp. ES.058, assembly GCF_900105595.1. Lineage (GTDB taxonomy): Bacteria > Pseudomonadota > Alphaproteobacteria > Rhizobiales > Stappiaceae > Stappia. The sequence goes on from NZ_LT629784.1 coordinate 3,513,411, forward strand.
TCCACGATTTCATCCTCGTCGCAAATGAGTGTCCCCGGCGGCAGGCCGCCCGCGCCGACCTGCGGCGCATCCGGATCGTCGAAGCTTGAACGCACGAAGGTGCGCACGCCATGCACCATCGCCATTTCAACGGAGCGCACCTGCAGCACCTTGGCGCCGAGCGAGGCCATCTCCAGCATTTCCTCGAACGCGATGCGTTCCAGCCGCCGCGCCCGCGGCACGATCCTCGGGTCGGTGGTGTAGACCCCGTCGACATCCGTATAGATATCACAGCGGTCGGCGCCGATGGCGGCGGCGATCGCCACCGCGCTGGTGTCCGATCCGCCACGACCGAGCGTCGCGATCCGGTTGTCAGGCGCAACGCCCTGAAACCCGGCGACCACGGCGACCTGCCCATTGTCGAGGCGCTCGATCAGCCGGTCGCCGTCGATCTCCGTGATGCGCGCGGCGCCATGCTGGGAATCGGTCTTCAGCGCGATCTGCCAGCCCTGCCAGGATCGAGCCTCGACGCCCATGTCCTGCAGCACGATGGCGAGGAGCCCGCTCGTCACCTGTTCGCCGGACGCGACCACGGCATCGTATTCGCGCGCATCGTGCATCGCCGAGGCCTCGCGGCACAGACCGACGAGCTTGTTGGTCTCGCCTGACATGGCCGAGACGACGACAGCCACCTGATGGCCGGCATCGACCTCGCGTTTCACATGGCGCGCCGCGTTTCGGATCCGCTCCATATTGGCGACGGATGTTCCGCCGAACTTCAAAACCAGTCGGGCCATGGCACACGTATGACACTGCGAGCGTGAAAGGGGCCGCACCGGCGTAAAGCCGGGCGGATCGGCGCATAGCCATACAGACTGCGACGCCCCACCGCAACTGTCGCGCTTGACAAAGCGCCTGCGACCATCGACCAAACCAGAACCAAGCGAAAGGGACCACACGATGAGCGCCGCACAGTCTTCGAAGGGCACCACCACCGGCACGGTCGACGATGCCGAGGTCGCCCGATTTTCCGCGCTTGCGGCGGAATGGTGGAACCCGGCCGGCAAGTTCCGCCCGCTGCACAAGTTCAACCCCGTCCGCCTCACCTACATCAAGGAGCAGGTCTCGGCCCGGTTCGGCTGCGACGACCGCGCGGCGGACGCCTTCAAGGGCCTGACATTTCTCGATATCGGCTGCGGCGGTGGGCTTTTGTGCGAACCCATGGCCCGTCTCGGCGCGCATGTCGTCGGCGCCGATGCCTCCGCCACCAACATCGAGGTCGCAAAGCTTCATGCCGAAAGCTCAGGCCTTCAGATCGACTACCGCGCCACCACGGCGGAGGATCTCGCCGCCGCCGGTGAAAAATACGACGTCGTGCTCAACATGGAGGTCGTCGAACACGTCTCCGACGTGCCGCTGTACCTCGACGCCTGCGCGCAACTGGTGAAGCCCGGCGGGCTGATGTTCATGGCGACCATCAACCGCACGCTGAAAGCCTATGCGCTCGCGATCGTTGGCGCCGAATACGTCCTGCGCTGGCTGCCCAAGGGCACCCACAGCTACGAGAAGCTGGTGAAGCCGGACGAACTGGAAGGCCCGCTGACGGCCGCCGGCCTGACCGTGCGCGATCGCTGCGGCGTCACCTTCAATCCGCTCGCCGACACATGGAACCGCTCTGCCGACATGGACGTGAACTACATGATGCTGTTTTCGCGCGATGCGGACCAGGCGGCGTGAGACCGGAATGAGCGATACGCCACTTGTCCTCGTCCCCGGGCTGTTGTGCACCCGGGCGCTGTTCCAACCGCAGATCGAGGCGGTCGCGGGACGGGCGGTGATGATCGCCGACCACCAAACGGACACAACGCTCGACGCGATCGCCGACCGGCTCTTGGAGATGGCACCGGAGCGCTTCGCCCTCGCCGGACTGTCGATGGGCGGCTATGTAGCGATGGCGGTGATGCGCAAGGCGCCGCAACGGGTCACGCGGCTAATGCTGCTCGACACCACCGCGCGCCCAGATGCGCCGGAACAGACCCAAAACCGCCGCCGCCAGATGGCGCTGGCGCAAGACGGACGGTTCGACCAGATCCTGCCGGCGCTCTACCCGCTCTTCGTCCATGAGCGGCGCGAAGACGACACGGCCCTGAAGGCCGTGTGCACGCGCATGGCAGAGGAAACAGGCCCGCACGCCTTCGTGCGTCAGCAGGAGGCGATCCTCGCCCGTCCCGATGCCCGTCCGCATCTGCCCGCAATCGCCTGCCCGACCACCGTCGTCGTCGGTGAAGGCGACCGGCTGACGCCTCCGGACAGGGCGCACGAGATGCACGAGTTGATCGCGGAAAGCCGGCTCGAGATCGTCTCCGATGCCGGCCATCTTCCCACACTGGAGATGCCCGACACCGTTACCGCAATCATGCGGAACTGGTTGCGCTGATCTTTCCGCTCAATTGCGATCTTCGGGCAATACCGGAAGCGGCAGGACCGCAATGCCCTCGTCAATCAGTTCCCCGACCTCTTCACGCGTGGCCGCGCCATAAATGCCGCGCTCTTCGGTCTCGCCGTAGTGGATCTTGCGCGCTTCCTCGGGGAAGGCCGATCCGACGTTTTCGCCTTTGGCCATGAGTTCCGTGCGAAGCGCCCGGAGCTTTTCCACGATCTCCGCAACCCGTCCGCCGGATTCGGAGGCAACGGGCGCCGGGGACGCGGCCTGCGCCTCCTGCGCTGCCGGAAGGCCGGCTGCCGACACGCCGGCCTTGTCTGTCGCGCTGTCGGCACCGCCTTGCACGGCGGGCGGATCGGGGCGTTCGAGACGCGAGCGCGCGGTCGAGACCGCAGGCGCCATCAATGCCTTTTCGACACGGGTCGATCCGCATGAGGGACAACTCACCAGATCCCGCGCTTTTTGTGCCTCGAAGTCGTCCGACCCGCGAAACCAGGCTTCAAACCCATGACCGTCCGTACACCGCAGCTGGTAGCGGATCACGCCGATACCCCGGCGTTCGCGCCAACCTGGACGACGTCAAAGTCGCGCCCGTTGGCAAGCGCGGGAATGCGCTGGCGCGCCGCCGCGACCTGATCGAGGTCGAGTTCAGCCAGCGCATAGCCGGGCTCGTCATGGTCGATTTCCACCAGGATCTCCCCCCAGGGCGCAACGACGAGACTGTGGCCGTAGGTTTCGCGCCCGTCCTCATGACGCCCACCCTGTGCGGCGGAGACAACAAAGGCGCCGGTTTCGATGGCCCGCGCGCGCTGGAGGATGTGCCAATGCGCCTCGCCGGTCTGGCGGGTGAAGGCGGCCGGCGCCGTGAGGATCTGCGCCCCGGCCCTGGCCTGCGCGCGATAAAGTGCGGGAAAGCGGATGTCGTAGCACACCCCCATGCCAAGCCTTGCATCCGGCAGGTCGACCACCACAGCCTCGCTCCCCGGCGCATAGGTGGCGGATTCGCGCCAGCTTTCGCCATTGGGAAGATCGACATCGAACATGTGGATCTTGTCGTAGCGCGCCACCAGCCCGCCGTCGGGCGCAAACAGAAACCCGCGGTTGGCAACGCTGTCTGCGCCGGTGCGGATGGCGAGCGAGCCGATATGCAGGTGGATGCCGAGTTCTCCGGCCAGTCGCCCATAGGCGGCGACGCCCTCATCCTCGTCCTCGGGGGCGATCTTGGAAAACAGCGCCTTTCGGCTTTTTTCCAGGAGATGCGTCATTTCCGGTGTCTGGACATAGCGCGCGCCGGCGCGCGCCGCCGCGCGGATCAGCGCGCTCGTCTCCTCCACGTTGCGGGCGATGTCGCGCCCGCTTCGGGTCTGGATCACGGCTGCGCAAAGATGGGTCATCTGAATTCCTTCATCCCTCGCTCGGCAAGACCCTGCCGGTCCCGCGTCAAGCCGTCAGCATCGCATCGAGCTTGCCCGCGCGTTCCAGCGCCATCAACTCGTCGCAGCCGCCGACATGCTCATCGTGAATGAAGATCTGCGGGAATGTCGAGGCGCCATTGGCACGCTGGATCATTTCCTTGCGCAGCCCCGGATCGAAGGTCGCGTCGAATTCCCGGAACGCGACGTCCTTCTTCTGCAGAAGGGTCTTCGCCATCGAGCAGAACCCGCACATTTGACGCGTGTACACTTCAACCGCCATGTCGCCGCCTTCCCAAACACATTTGCCCTTGCAGGGCACGCGGATGCGGCCCCGGTCGGGATATATCGATCAAAGGCGGCGCTGTGCAAGGGCCGCCATCGCGCCACGACATTATCCCAGCGGCCGGTCTGCTCCCGCATGGGCGAAAACCAGCACATCGACCGACGCCGCCCCGGCCTTCACCAGAACGCGCGCCGCCGCGTTCGCCGTCGCCCCCGTCGTGTGAACATCGTCGACGAGCACGCAGCGCCGCCCGGCGATCTTCAACGCGCCCTCGCCGGAGACGGCAAAGGCCCCGCGCACGTTTTTCGCACGCGCGCTCGCGTCGAGGCCGACCTGACGGCGCGTCGAGCGGACACGGCGCAATCCATCCGCACAGATGTCGACCCCGACGCGGGCGCGGGCGATCTCATGCGCCAGAAGCCCCGCCTGGTTGTAGCGCCGCGCCCAGTTGCGAAAAGGGTGCAGGGGAACGGGAACCAGCAGGGGCGGCCCGGCGTCGGCGGCGTCCAGGGCGAAAAGCTCGTCCCCGGCGCGCGCCATCCAGCGTCCCATCGCGCGCGCGACCGACGGGCGGTCGTGATACTTCAATCGAGCGACCAGTGCCCGTGCCGGTCCGCTGTAGGCACTCACGGCCCGCAGCCTGTCATAGACCGGTGGCCGGGCGATCGCCTGCGGCGACACCGCGCCCGGCCCGAGATCATAGGCGAAGGGCAAACCGAGACGCTGGCACCAGGGCGGAGCGAGAAACGGCATCTTGTGCCAGCAGTCGAAGCACAGCGCCTGGTCGCTGGCCACCAGCCGGTCGCAGCAGAGACAGGTCGGCGGCAGGACGAGATCGTTGGCCGCGCGAAAGAACCGGCGCGCGCCCTGCAACAGCAGCATCGCCGGCGAGGCGCGCGCCGGACCGCCGGCCTCCCCGGACCCCGATCCGTTTGCTGACATGCCGGCCTGCCGGTCCACGTTGCTGCCCCGTTTTTCTCGTGACCTCGGCCTCCGCGTTGACGCGGGAGGGACGCCGTGTTTTGACGAAGCGGCGCGCCGCCGCCATATGCAAGCCTATCACGAACACGGTCGCCCGCGCGCCCGTCCGCACAGCCATCGGGCGTCAACACGACGGAACACCGCCATGCCGACCCTTCAGCCACCTGCCCCCGTTCCCGACCGCGACCGCGACCGCGACCGCGATCAGGATGCCGCCCCGCGTGTCTTCGACCGCGCTTTGCTGGCGCGGCGCAAGGCGCGGGCGCTGGCGCGGCGCGAACCCGGCGCGGACTTCCTGCTCGCCCATGCGGTCGACGATCTGGCGGATCGGCTTGCCATCGTCACGCGCAGCTTTGCAACGGCAGTGGACCTCGGCGGTCACACCGGACGGATGCATGACGTGCTTGCGCGCATGCCCGGCGTAAAACGGGCAGTACGCGTCGACGTCCTGACCCACGACACCACCTCTCCGGGTGCGCATCTCGTTGCCGATGACGCGTTTCCGCCCTTCGCCGGTGAAAGCCTCGACCTGGTCGTCTCCGCGCTGTCGCTGCAGCTGGTCAACGACCTGCCCGGCGCGTTGATCCAGATTCGCCGGGCGCTGAAACCCGACGGACTGTTTCTGGCGGCGCTTCTTGGCGGCGAAACGCTGCATGAACTGAAGGACGTCTTGATGCGTGCGGAACTGGAAGTCACAGGCGGCGCGGCGCCGCGCGTTGCCCCCTTTGCCGACACGCGCGCGCTTGGCGCGCTCTTGCAGCGCGCAGGGTTCGCGCTCCCCGTTGCCGATGTCGACCGTGTCACGGTGCGCTACGGCGACATCTTAGCGCTCCTGGGCGACTTGCGGGCGATGGGGGCGGCCAACGCGCTCACCGAGCGCTCCCGCAGGCCGCTGCCGCGTGCCGTCCTTGCGCGTGCCGCGGAACTTTACGCAAGCGACCATGCCGATGCCGACGGACGTCTCCGCGCCACCTTCGATATCGTTTCGCTTTCCGGATGGGCACCGCATGAAAGCCAGCAAAAACCGCTGGCGCCGGGATCGGCGAAAACACGCCTGTCGGATGCGCTCGATGCGCTCGACCGGCGGCAGGACAAATCCTAGGAAAGCCGGCCGGGCCGGAAAGCGCCAGCCTCAGATCGCGGAAGCCGCGCTGGCGAGAACGGTGAACACATCCTCGTCGATGACCCGGCCGATGGCCGAAAGCGACAGCAGGATGGCAAAGGAAATCAGCCCAACGATCATTGTGTACTCGACCGCCGTCGCTCCGCACTCGTCGTGACCGAACCCGTCGAACAGGGAGGCGATCCGGTCGCTGCCGTTGCGAAGGCGTTTTGAAATGGCGGTCATCTGGCGCGTCCCGTTGTTGTTTCGGCACGGCCGTTCCCTCCGCGGAGAAAACCTTCAGGCGAGATCGATCAGATGCGGGATCAAGGGGTCATCCGCCGGCGGCATCGGATAATCGCGAAGCCGCACCGGCTTGACCCATTTGATCGCCTGACCCTCCCGGCCTGCAACCGTGCCCGACCATCGTCGGCACACGAAAAGTGGCATCAGCAGATGAAATTCCTCATAAGCGTGACTGGCGAATGTTAACGGCGCAAGGCACTCTTTTTTAACCGTAATTCCCAGTTCTTCATCCAATTCGCGAATGAGCGCGTCCTCCGGACGCTCGCCCGGCTCAAGCTTTCCGCCGGGAAACTCCCACAATCCCGCCATCGCCTTCCCCTCCGGACGCTGCGCGATCAAAACCCGGTTGTCGACATCGAGCAGCGCGCAGGCCGCGACCAGAACCATCTTCATGCAGGACCCCGTCTCGTTTCGGCACGGCGGCACAACCCTTTGCTCACCATATCCGGGAAAACGCCGGCTCAGCCGCCAGGCGGCGGAAACCGGTAGTGATAACCGTATGCATGGCGAAACCCGCGCTGACGATAAAGCGCACGCGCCGGTACGTTCTCGCGCACCACCTGAAGCCAGGCCGTGCGGCAACCGAACCGGCGCCCGTGTTCCAGGCAGCAATCGACCATCCGGGCGCCAAGGCCGCAGCGCCGCGCGGCCGGCGCCACCGCCAGGTCGTAGATCCCCAGCAGGTCGCGGTCCGCCACCGCGATCGCCACCGCAGCCGGGGCCGCGTCGCCGCCGCGCGCCACCAGACAGACCCGGCGCGCGGCCACCCGCGCCAGTGCCGCGCCAAGCTGCTCCACCGCACCCGGCGCCACGGTTTCCGGGCGCGTTCCGCCGACCCGAATGAAGGCGGCGAGCCAGTCCTCAAGCGAACAGGTGCCAATCCCGTCATTTTCCGACAACGCCTCGTGATCGCCATCGATCCCGGTCGCATCCAACGCCCCGGCCGCATCGACCGGTCGTGTCCACACATCGGTCTCCCCCGCCGACAGCCAGCCCCTTGCGTCGACATGCGCAGTCAGCGCCGGAGGCGTGAGCGGGGTATGGCGCAGGTGAAAGGTGATGTCGTGATGGGCGAAAAGCGCGCGGGTCTCGTCGAGCCGCGCCTCGATCCGGGCGTCGTCCCGAGGGTCGAAGACATTGAGCGAGTTGACACGTCGCGCCGGAACGCCCGGCGACAAAAGCGTCAGCCATGAGCCGTCGGCACGCTGCATCTCGGCGGGAAAGCCGTTCAGGTTGGCGGTCTCGATCGCCGGAATGGACGTGTGTTCCACGGTTTCTTGTCCGCGTCAGGACCGGTAGTCGCCGTTGATGGCGACATACTCCTTGGTCAGGTCGCAGGTCCACACCGTCGCCCGACCCGTGCCGATGCCGAGATCGACCGTCAGCTGGATCTCCTCGCGCCGCATGACCGCCGTGGCCGCCGCCTCCGCGTAGCCCGCGTCGCGCTCGCCGTCGACGGCGACCCGGACATCGCCGAACCAGATCGCCAGACGGTCGCGCTCGGCCGGCTCGCCCGCCTTTCCGACCGCCATCACGACCCGGCCCCAGTTGGCGTCCTCGCCGGCGATCGCCGTCTTCACCAGCGGTGAATTGGCGATGGAAAAACCGATCTTGCGGGCACTTGCGTCGCTTTCGGCCCCGCGCACGGTGACCTCCAGAAACTTGGACGCGCCCTCGCCGTCGCGAACGATCCACTGCGCCAGCTCCCGCATCAGATCGGCCAGCGCCGCGCGGAAGGGCGGAAGCCTGGGATCGTCGAGCGTCTCGACACGCCCGCCGCCGGCGGCACCGGTGGCAAACAGAAGGACCGTGTCGGACGTCGACGTGTCACCGTCGATGGTGATCGAATTGAAGCTCGGCCCGACGGTCTCCGCAAGCAGTGCCTGGAGAACCGGCGCCGCGATCGGCGCATCGGTCACCAGAAACGACAGCATCGTTGCCATGTCGGGAGCGACCATGCCCGCCCCCTTGGCGATTCCGTTCAGGGTCACGCGGACCCCGCCCAACTCGACACTGCGCGTCGCCGCCTTGGGAAAGGTGTCGGTGGTCATGATGGCGCGCGCCGCGTCGAGCCAGCCTGTCGGCGCGACCTGTTGCGCCATCGCGCCGAGCACGCCGTTGAACTTGGTCGCATCCAGCGGTTCACCGATCACGCCCGTGGAGGCAAGAAAGACGTCTTCGGGCGCGCACTGCGCGGCCTCGGCGGCGAATTGCGCGCTCAGACGGGTCGTTTCCACGCCCTTTCGTCCGGTGAAGGCATTGGCATTGCCGGAATTGACGAGAAGCGCGCGCGCCTTTCCGGCGGAGAGATTGGCGCGGCACCAGTCGACCGCCGCCGACGGACAGCGCGAGCGGGTGAACACGCCGGCAACCTCGGTGCCTTCATCGAAAAGCAACAGAAGAACATCGGTACGCCCTGCGTATTTGATGCCCGCCGAAGCCGTCGCCAGGCGGGCGCCGCGAACGGCCGGCATGTCGGGATAGGTCTTGGGAGCCAGGGGAGAAATCGCATCCGACATGGCGGCACCGTCTTTCCTTGCGCTGCGGGAACCAAAAAAGCCTGCCCGCGAGATACGGGCAGGCCATTTGTCTAACCGGTTGATCCGGTCTGTCAAACTACTGTTTGGCGGCATCCTCGCCGGCCGGAGCCGCGTCGGGGGTCTCACCTTCGGCGGCAGGCTCCTCGGCGACGACCTCGATGGTTGTCTTCGCCTTCAGGCCGTCCATGACTTCGGCATAACGGGCACGAAGCAGGTCCTGGCGCAAACGGTCACGCACATCCGCAAGCTCCGGCGCCGGCTGCTTGCGAGCGTCCTCGACCTTGATCACGTGCCAGCCGAACTGCGTCTGCACCGGTTCCTTGGTGAATTCCCCAACCTCGAGCGCGAAGGCGGCTTCCCCGAATTCCTTGACCATGCGCCCGCGCGCGAAATACCCGAGGTCGCCCCCGTTGGAACCGGAGGGGCCGGTGGATTTTTCCTTGGCCAGTTCGGCGAAGTCGCCGCCCTCTTCGAGCGCCGCGATGACGGCCTCGGCCTCGTCCCTGGTTTCCAGCAGGATGTGACGCGCCTTGCGCTCGTCCTCGCCGGCGTAATCGGCGAATTCCTTGTCGTAGGCGGCCTGAACCTGCTCGTCCGTGACCTTGTTTTCCACTTCGCGAACCAGGAAGGCATTGCGCAGGGCGCGCATCGTAAGGAATTCGACCTGCCGCTCGAAGTCGTCTTCCGTGTCGATGCCGGCGTCTTTCGCCGCATTGGCCATAAGTTGCATGTCGACGACAATATCGGTCAGGACCTGGCGCCACTGGGCCGGCGGCACATTCGCAAGCTGTTTCGAGAAGTCCTGCGAGGCAAATGCGATGTCCGCCTCGGTGATGACGCTGTCCCCGACCGTGGCGACCGTGTCGCCCGGCTCCTGCGCTTGCGCCCCGGAAAGGCCGAGGGCCGAGGCAAACGCAAAAGCAACGGCGGCGCGCTGCAGTGTCGCGGCAAATCTGGGTGTCATGCTGTAATCCTCTTGTTTGATCGCAATGCCTGCTCGGCATTTGCATATGCGCATCGGGGGCTGCGGATACCACCCCGCCCGGCATTCGCAGGGGCGGACAAGCCCTCGCGTCGGCAACGCAGACGTCCCCGCCACGGCCTGGCGGCAGACTTGCGCAAAACGCGCGGCGTTGACAACCTCCGGACCCCCTCTTATCTGTCGAACGTCCCTGCCGACTGGCCGGACGACCCCAGCAAGGCGTGTGTTCCTCTCCCGTCTCAATATGGCGGTTGCGAGGCTGGCGCCAAGTATCGTCAATCCGAACGCCGGATTGCCGCCATGTCTGATGCTGGCGGCACCCTCGGCAAGCATAAGGACCGCCACATGGCCGGCCTCGGCGCAATCGCCAAGAAGCTTTTCGGTTCAGCAAACGAACGTCGTATCAAGACGATGCGCGGACGGGTTGCCTCCATCAACGCCATGGAAGACGAGCTGAAGACGCTCAGTGACGACGCATTGCGCGCCCGCACCGAGGACTTCCGCAAGCAGGTCGCCGAAGGCGCATCGCTCGACAGCGTCCTGGAACCGGCGTTCGCGACCGTACGCGAAGCCTCGCACCGCGTTCTCGGCCAGCGGCATTATGACGTCCAGCTGATCGGCGGCATGGTTCTTCACGCCGGACAGATTTCCGAAATGCGCACCGGCGAGGGCAAGACGCTGGTGGCGACCCTTGCCGTCTATCTCAATGCGCTGTCCGGCAAGGGCGTCCACGTCGTCACCGTGAACGACTATCTGGCAAGCCGCGATGCCGACTGGATGGGCCGGATCTACCGCTTCCTCGGCCTCAGCGTCGGCGTCATCGTCCATGGCCTGACGGACGAGGAGCGAAAGGTCGCCTATGCCGCGGATGTGACCTACGGAACCAACAACGAATTCGGCTTCGACTATCTGCGCGACAACATGAAGTACGAGCGCGATTCGATGGCCCAGCGCGGCCACAACTTCGCGATCGTCGATGAGGTCGACTCGATTCTGGTCGACGAGGCGCGCACGCCGCTGATCATTTCCGGCCCGCTGGAAGACCGCAGCGAATTCTACAACACCATCGACGCCTTCGTTCCCAATATCGAGGACAGCGATTTCGAGCTCGACGAGAAGCAGCGCTCCGCCACCTTCACCGAAGCCGGCAACGAAAAGCTCGAAAAGCTGTTGCGCGAGGCCGACCTGCTCAAGGGCGAGAACCTCTACGATGTCGAGAACGTCTCCGTCGTTCACCATCTGCAGCAGGCGCTAAAGGCGCACAAGCTGTTCCAGCGCGACAAGGACTACATCGTCCGCAACAACGAAGTTGTGATCATCGACGAGTTCACCGGCCGCATGATGCCGGGCCGCCGCTATTCGGAAGGCCTGCACCAGGCGTTGGAAGCCAAGGAAAAGGTCGCGATCCAGCCGGAAAACCAGACGCTGGCCTCGATCACCTTCCAGAATTACTTCCGCCTCTACGAAAAGCTCGCCGGCATGACCGGCACCGCCTCGACGGAAGCCGAGGAGTTTGGCGACATCTACGGCCTCGAGGTCGTCGAGATCCCGACGAACCTTCCCGTGTGCCGCATCGACGACGACGACGAGGTCTATCGCACAGTCGAGGAGAAGTACCAGGCCATCGTCGAGCTCGTCGACGAATGCAAGTCGCGCGGCCAGCCCATTCTTGTCGGAACCACGTCGATCGAAAAATCCGAGGTGCTTGCGGCCAACCTCAAGAAGGCCGGCTACCGCCAGGTGGACGTGACCGACCCGGATGCCTTCAAGCCCTTGCTGGAAGGCGACCACAACGCCAAGAAGGCGCGCATCTTTGCGGTTCTCAATGCGCGCTACCATGAGCAGGAAGCCTCGATCATCTCGCAGGCCGGCCTCCCGGGCGCGGTGACCATCGCAACCAACATGGCCGGCCGCGGCACCGACATCCAGCTCGGCGGCAATGCCGACATGCGCATCGAGTACGAACTCGAGGGCATGGAAGAGGGCGAGGCCCGCACCGCGCGCGAAACCGAGATCCGCGCCGAGATCGAGGCGCGCAAGCAGACCGCCATCGCCGGCGGCGGCCTCTTCGTCATCGGCACCGAGCGCCATGAGAGCCGGCGCATCGACAACCAGTTGCGCGGCCGCTCAGGCCGTCAGGGCGACCCGGGCCGCTCCAAGTTCTTCCTGTCACTGCAGGACGACCTGATGCGCATCTTCGGCTCCGACCGCATGGACGGCATGCTGCAGAAGCTCGGCCTCAAGGAGGGCGAGGCTATCGTCCATCCCTGGATCAACCGGGCATTGGCAAAGGCTCAGCAGAAGGTCGAGGCGCGCAACTTCGACATCCGCAAGAACCTGCTGAAGTTCGATGACGTGATGAACGACCAGCGCAAGGTCGTCTTCGATCAGCGCATCGAACTCATGGACGGCGAGGCCATCGCCGAGACCGTGACCGACATGCGCCACGACGTGATCGAGGGCCTTGTCGCCCGGCACATTCCCGAAAAGGCCTATCCCGAACAATGGGACACCGAAGGCCTCCAGACGGAAGTGCGCCAGATTCTGAACATGGACCTGCCGGTCGTCGCCTGGGCGCAGGAAGAAGGCATCGCCGACGAGGAAGTGATCGAGCGGCTGAAGAAGGAAGCGGACCAGGCCATGGCGCGCAAGGTCGGCCAGTATTCACCGGATGTCATGCGCCAGGTCGAAAAGGCCGTCCTGCTGCAGACGCTCGACCACCTGTGGCGCGAGCATCTTGCCAACCTCGATCACCTGCGGTCCGTCATCGGGTTCCGCGGCTATGCCCAGCGCGACCCGTTGCAGGAGTACAAGACCGAGGCCTTCACGCTGTTTGAGAGCATGCTCGCCAATCTGCGACAGGCCACCACGGCCCAGCTGATGCGCGTCGAACTGGTGCAGGAACAGCCGCCCGAACTTCCCGGCGACGAGGACCTGCCGGAAATGCAGGCAAGCCACATCAATCCGCAGACCGGCGAGAACGAGTTCGAAACCGCCGAGGCCCGTCCGCCGGCCGCCGGCCGCGCCCGCGATCCCAAGGATCCCGCGACCTGGGGCAAGGTCGGCCGCAACGAGGCCTGCCCCTGCGGCTCCGGCAAGAAGTACAAGCACTGCCACGGCGCGCTTGCCTAAGGTCGTAAATCTCCAAAGCGCGTATCGAATGATTAAATACTCGAGCGCTTGTGCGTTTAAATATATCGAGGCCGAATGAACATTTCAAGATCAATATTGAAGCGCACTAATGAAATATTAGACCGCTTCGGCAAGAAAATCGTAAGCAAAGAAGAATTGGTGGATTTTTATCTCCATGAATACGATAACTACGAGCAATACAAGCAAACTCAGATACAATTCAACAAAAAGAAGATCGAGAGAATCTGGTCTGATGAAACAACACTCAGCACGGTGGCAGATACCATAAAGACGCTTCTGCAGAAGCAGGACATAAGCGGGATCTGTCACGGATCCAGAAACGGTTTCGAACAATCGTTTTTTCGAAAAACCTGCTCCTTCGATTGCATTGGTACCGACATCTCCGAAACTGCTAATCAATTCGATCATTCCGTGGAATGGGATTTTCATGATGAAAACCCAGATTGGATTGAAAAATTCGACTTTGTTTATTCAAATTCTCTGGATCAAAGCTGGAAGCCTCGGCAAGCACTGACTACATGGCTGGCTCAAGTCCAAAAGGGGGGGGTCGTCGTTCTGGAGCACACGGAAGCACACGGACCAAAGGGCTCATCTCAGATGGATCCCTTCGGCGTACGACCGAACGTGATGCCCTATGTGCTATGCGATTGGTTCGGCTTCGACATTTCGGTGATGATCAAAAAAACGCGCAAGAAGAACATGGATATGGACGCTTGGCTCTTTTTCATCAAGAAGCTTGTGTGACGTACATCACCGGTGGCGTGCGACCCGCAGCACCCCGCGACCTGGGGCAAGGTCCGACGTAACGAGGCCTGCCCCTGCGGCTCCGGCAAGAAGTACAAGCACTGCCACGGCGCTTTGGCCTGATCACGACAGCGCATCGCTTCCCCGCCCGACTTCACCACGGGCGGGCGGGGCACCCGCCGGGGCTGTCGGCACCTTTTGAAGGGCGGCAGGTTTGCAATGATCCGACAAACGCTCGACAGGACCTTCGGTTCGCGGGGACAAAACCTTCCCGGCCTGCGACTCCGGACGCCCGCCGGTCTGCCGCTTGTCACTCTCCGCACGCCCGCGAAGCCCTTGGCGAGCCGGCCTGCCGCCGACGCCACACAGGACGTTGCCGCGCCCGTCACCGTACACATGCTCTGGGTCGCGGGCGAGCTCTGCCGTCTCGGGCAGATTTCCTGCGCGAGTTTTCTGGCACACGGCTACGATCTTCAGCTGTGGAGCTACGGGGGACTGACAAACGCTCCCGACGGCGTGACGCTGCGCGAGGCGCGCGAGATCCTGCCGGAAAACCGCATTTTTCGCTATGCCAACGGCAGCCTTGCCGGCTTTGCTAACCTGTTTCGCTATGCCGTCCTCGCGCGCCACGGCGGCTTGTGGGCGGACACCGACGTCCTCTGCATGATTGCCGAAGACGAGTTGCGCACCACGGCCCCCGACGGCTTTCTGGTCACCGAACGCATTCGCGGAAAGCGCCGAGTTCAAATCAACAACAACGTCATCTTCCATCCCGTGCCGCGAAGGGGCGACGTGATCGATCTCGCCTTCCGTTTTGCCGAGGGATACGACCCGGCCCGTCTGAAGTGGGGCGACTGCGGCCCGAAGCTCCTGACCACGCTTGTCACCGAATGGCCGGCGGTCGCGCCGACCCTGTTGGCGGCACGGGTCGCCAATCCGGTCGACTACTGGGCCTGCCCGCAGGCGCTGCTGTCGACGCGAACCCGCCTCGGCCCGGAGACTGCCTTCCTGCATTGCTACAACGAGATGTGGCGCCGCGCGGGCATCGACACGAACGCCTCCTTCCCTCCGAACTCCTTGATCGGACGGATCGCGGCGCGCTACCAATGACGCAGCGGGACGCATCGTCCGCCGTGACGAGGAGGTCCGCATGCGCACATCTCCCGAGATCGAGGACATCGAGGACTGGCTGATCCGCGAGGCGCTCGGCCAGCCGGACATCGGCCAGATGTTCGCCGGAACCTGCGAGCGCATGCGCGCAGCCGGCATCGCGGTCGACCGGGCGCTGCTGTCGTGGTCGACGCTGCATCCGCTGGTCGAGGCGGAAACCGCGCTGTGGCTGCCGGGAGAGACCGTCGACCACGGCCTGCACACCCATGACCAGCCCGATACGGACGACTGGCTGCTCAGTCCGATCCGCGCGCTGCTAACCTCACGTGAAACCCGCATGCGCCGGCGGTTGGCCGATGGCAACGCCCCCCTGGAATTCCCGATGCTGGGGGGACTGCGCGACCAGGGGTTCACCGACTACCTTGTGATCTCGACGCCCTTCGACCTGCCGAGCTCCAACCCCTTCGACGTCGCCGGCATCATCGTCACCTGGAGCACGAGGACGCCCGGCGGCTTCGCCGAGGACGACATCGAGCGGATCGACTACCTGCAGATGCGGCTGGCACTTGCCTGCCGGGCCAACGTCCAGTCCCGCATCGCCCGCACCATCGCGGAGACCTATCTCGGCAAGCGCGCCGGCGGGCAGGTGATTTCCGGGCGCATTCGCCATGGCGACGGCGAGACACTGGACGCGGTGATCTTCTACAGCGACCTGCGCGGATCGACGGCGCTCGCCGACCGGTTGGCGCCCGACGCCTATCTGGCGCATCTGAACACCTATTTCGAGGCAACCGCAGGCGCTGTGATCGCGCATGGCGGCGAGGTGCTGGACTTCATCGGGGATGCCGTGCTGGCGGTCTTCCCGATAGACCAGCAGGGGCTTCAGGCCGCAGCCTGCAACGCCATGGATGCCGTCGCGGAGGTCCGGCGCAGGCTCGCGTCGGCGCGCAAGCAAACGCCGCATCCGCTTGCCTGCGGAATGGCGCTTTCCTCGGGCCGGGTGATATTCGGCAACATCGGCGTCGCGGAGCGCCTGACGTTTTCCGTGATCGGCCCGACGGTGAACGCCGCAGCCCGCATCGAGACGATGACGAAGCGCCTCGACACCGAGGTTCTCGTCACCGCCGAGATCGCCCTTCAGGCGCCGGAGCGGTTTCGCGCCGCCGGGCGCTATCCGCTCGACGGCATCTCCACCCCGGTGGAGCTTTATGCCCTTAGCGAGTCGGCGCTCAAAGCACCGTGACGCGGGCGCCGACGGTCACGCGGTTGTAGAGGTCCTCCACGTCCTCGTTGAGCATGCGGATGCAGCCCGACGAAACGGCCCGGCCGATCGACCAGTCCTCATTGGTGCCGTGGATACGATACTCGGTGGCTCCGAGATAGAGCGCGCGCGCGCCCATCGGGTTCTTTGGCCCGCCCGGCATGAAGCGCGGCAGGTTGCGCCCCTTCTTGCGCTCGCGCACGATCATTTCCGCCGGCGGCGTCCAACTCGGCCACTTGGCCTTGCGGGTGATCTTTTCCTTGCCCGACCAGCCGAAGCCCTCGCGCCCGACGCCGATGCCGTAGCGCACCGCCTTGCCGCCCGGCAGCACGAAATAGAGATAGCGGTCGTCGGTATCGACGATGATCGAACCGGGCTTTTCCCCCGTGCGATAGCGCACCGTCGTGCGCTTGAATTTCTCCCGAACGATCTTGCCGGCCGCTTCCGGCGTGATCTTGTAGGTCTGCCAGCTCCGGGTGGTCGGATCGAAATAACGCTCCGTCACCGCCGACGCCTGGCCAAGCGTCATGGCCGTGGCCAGCACGGCCATCATCATCAAACCGAAAATTCGCATTGTCATCCTCACCGCCATCTCACCACCGTCCATTTCATGACGGGCCAACCGCATTCCACCGCACCGCCGGCGGCGCACGCAGTCACCCTGCGGCATCGCGGGTAAGAATACTATGAACGGCCGGCCGTCGGCAGCGATCCGCGCTCCAGAAACGCAACGACGTCCCCGCGCTGTGGCAAGGGTGCAACAGCACCATAGCCGCAAACGGCGAGCGCGGCCGCCGCATTGGCGTGACGCGCGGCGGAAAGCCCGTCCACGCCAGCGAGAACCTCCGCCAGAAACGCCCCGTCGAAGGCATCGCCCGCCCCCGTTGCATCGACCGCGGCGACCCTGTGCGGCGCGATCCGCTCCATCCGGGTCGCATCGGCATAAAGCACGCCCTCGGCACCAAGCGTCAGCGCCACGTGTTTCGCGCCGGCGCCGAGGTAATGCGCCACGATCTCCTCGGGCGTGTCCAGACCAGTCAACAGCCGGGCATCGTCAAGCCCCGGCAAGACGATATCGGCCATGGCGGCGGTCTGCGCGACGATGGCGCGCGCACGCGCCAGCGGCCAGAGCTTGAGGCGCAGGTTGGTGTCGTAGGAGACGAGCCCGCCGGCGGCGCGCACGATCCCGATCGCCTCGAAGACGGCATCGCAGGCGCTTGGCGAAATCGCCTGGCTGATCGCCGAGACATGCAGGACCCGCGTCTGTTCCAGCGCCGCGCGCGGCAGGTCCCGCGGCGTCACGAGGCTCGCGGCCGATCCCGCCCGGCGGTAGGTGAAGACATGGCCATCCGCGCCGTGGGTGACGAAATAAATCCCCGTCGGCGCATCTGTACATCGCGCCATGTGTCGGTTGTCGATGCCTTCCGCCCGCCACAAATCATGCAGCAGATCGCCGAACACGTCGGCGCCCGTCGCGCCGATGCAGCCGACCGACGCGCCCTGCCGGGCCGCCGCAACGGCCACGTTGGACGTGTCGCCGCCGAAGCCCTGGACATAGGGTCCATTGGCCTGCGTCTGGTTGAACTCGACCATTGCCTCGCCGAAGCACAGAAGATCCGCCACCGTGAGCCTTTCAAATTCAATCGATTTAAATTCGGTTCCGGATCTTGTGCGTCCCCGGCTTGTGCCTGTCAAGCGCCAGCGCTGCGGCGGCGGCCGGTCGGGCTTTCCGCTCGCCTCGCCGCACCGCCTGTGGCAACAAGGTCGCAACGTTGGAAACAGGAGACATTGCATGGAACAGCGGACACCGGCGGGCTGCCTGCCGTTCACCGAAAGCGGTCCGCACGGCGCAGGCGCCCCCGTGGTTCTCCTCCACGGCTTCGGCGGCGATGCCGCAGGCTGGTCACTGGTGCAAGCGCCGCTTGCCGCCCACCGCCGGACGCTGGCCTTCGACCTTCCGGGACACGGGCAGGCGCTCGACTGGCCGGAGATCGGCGGTGCCGGGATCGCCGCACGGGCCGTGCGGCAGTCGCTCGCCGCGCTCGGACTGGAAAAGGTGCATCTCGTCGGCCACTCGATGGGCGGGGCGACCGCCGTGCTCGTCGCGCTCAAGGCGCCGGAGCGGATCGCCAGCCTCACGCTGCTTGCGCCCGGCGGTTTCGGCTTCGAGATCAACCACCGTCTTCTGCGCCGTTACGCAGCGGCAACCGACGCGGGCGAACTGGAAATGCTGCTGGAACAGTTTTTCGGTTATGAGTTCGACCTGCCGCCGTTCGTCGCGCGTCAGGCGGCCGAGGCGCGGGCCCGTCCCGGTGCGCGCGATGCGCTCATTGCCATCGTCGAGCAGTTGATCGACGGCAAGACGCAGAAGGTGTTGCCGCGCGACGCACTCGCCGGCCTGGAAGTCCCCGTCAAGATCGTCTGGGGCACGCAGGACCGCGTGCTGCCGACCCGCCAGTCGCACAAGTTGCCGGGAGAGGTCGCGACCCATGTCTTCGAACGCGTCGGCCACATGCCGCATCTGGAAATCCCGGAGGCTGTCTGCCGGCTGATCCGCGAACAGCTCGCCCACGCCTGATGCACAAAACGGCCGGGCGCGCGAGGCACCCGGCCGTTCGATTTCTGGCCATGGACCGCAAGCTCAACCCTTGCGGGCGTTCTCGCGCTCGATCGATTCGCGGATGATGCGCTTGGCGTCCTCGGGACCGCCGAAACCCGCGATCTTCACCCATTTTCCGGGTTCCAGATCCTTGTAGTGCTCGAAGAAGTGCTTGATCTGCTCGATGGTGATCGTCGGCAGGTCCTCGAAATGCGCGACATTGTCGTAGCGCTTGGTCAGCTTGGAGGACGGTACCGCGATCAGCTTTTCGTCCATGCCGGCTTCGTCTTCCATGAAAAGCACGCCGATCGGGCGGCAGTTCATGATCGCGCCGGGCACGATCGGGCGCTGGTTGGCGACGATCACGTCGACCGGATCGCCGTCGCCGCACAGCGTGTGCGGCACGAAGCCGTAATTGCCGGGATAGCGCATCGGCGTATACAGGAAGCGGTCGACGTACATCGCGCCCGCTTCCTTGTCCATTTCGTATTTGATCGGTTCGCCGCCCACCGAGACCTCAACGATCACATTGATGTCTTCAGGCGGATTGCTGCCGATCGGCACGGCGTCGATGCGCATGGATCAAGCTCCTCGATTGGTCGTTGGCGCGCTGTATCGCAAGCGCCACGTCCAAAGGCAAGCCGGAAATTGTGCGCTGCAACTTAAGGCTTAACCGAAGTCGTGGTCGGCAAAGGCATCCGCGTTGAAGCCGCCGCCCACGCTGCCCCGCGCCGACAGCGGATAGGCCTCCTCCACCAGATAGGGACCGCCGCCCACGCTGGCGCGGGAGGAAAACAGCACGAAACGCGCTGCGGTGAAGGCCGGTGCCTGGAACCCGCCGTGGTCCGACAGCCAGCGCGCGACATCCTGGTTGGTCGCGCTGCGGCACCGGGCCAGCGTCACATGGGGGATGTACTTGCGCCGCTCCGCCGGCAGGCGCAACCGTTGCAGGATGCGTTCCTGCTCGCCCTGCAGCTCCATCAGCGCGCGGTTGGGCTCGACCCGCGCCCACACGGCATGCGGCTTGCCGTTGCCGAAGGATCCGAGCCCGTCGATGCGGATCTCGACGGCATCTCGGCGAATGCGCGCCAGCGCATCCGCGATCTCGTCGGCGGTCGGATCGTCGACGTCGCCGATGAAGCGCAGGGTGATGTGATAGTTCTCGGGATCGATCCAGCGCGCACCGCGAAGGCCGCCGCGTAGAAGGGAGAGCATGAGACCCGCCTGGGAGGAAATCTCAAGCCCGGTGAACAGTCGAGGCATGGCATCCCCTCCTCTGTCGCCGATGTCCTATCTCGACAGCGAAACGCCGCCCACTGCAATCAAAAAAGAAAACCCGAAAAAGATCAAACTCCTGAGAGCCCCTGGCGGTCAAACGGCAAACGGGCGAAGGCCGTTTCCGACCCCGCCCGCGCCAGACGAATCGCGTCAGGCCGCGCCCTTACGGGCAGGGAGACCCGTGCTTTTGGAAGATCGCCGTGATCCGCTCCTCGATCTCCGCGGTGATCTCGACGTCGAGTGCACCCAGATCATGCTCCAGCTGCGTCAGCGAGGTCGCGCCCATGATCACAGAGGTCATGAAGCTGCGCGAGCGGGCGAAGGCGATGGCGAGCTGTGACGGTGCGATGCCAAGCTCCGCGGCAAGGTCGAGATAGGCGTTGATCGCCTCTTCCGCGCCGGGCTTCTCGTAGCGGCTGAGACGGTCGAACAACGTCTTGCGCGCGCCTGCCGGCCGGGCGCCGTCGCGGTACTTTCCGGTCAGATAGCCCTGGGCCAGCGCGGAATACGCCAGGAGGCCGACATCCTCGCGCAGGCCGATTTCGGCAAGCCCGATCTCATAGGTCCGGTTGACCAGCGAATAGGCATTCTGGATCGAGACCACGCGCGGCAGGCCGAGCCGTTCGGCGGCCGCCAGCCAGGTCATCGTGCCCCATGCACTTTCGTTGGACAGTCCGATGTGACGGATTTTTCCGGCTTTCACCTGATCGGCAAGCGCCGACAACGTTTCCTCGATCGCTACCTCGTCGGCGAGCGGCTCGGGATCCTGCCAGATCGTCGGATTGGAGCCGAAACCCGAAACGTTCCGGTCGGGCCAGTGGATCTGGTAGAGGTCGATATGGTCGGTCTGAAGGCGCTTCAGATTCTTGTCGACCGCCTCCTCGACGTGGGCGCGGCTGAGGTTGGCCTTCACACCGCCGTCGCGAAACCAGGTGTTGGTGCTGCGGCCCACCATCTTGGTGGCGAGCACGACCTTGTCGCGATTGCCCCGCGCCTTCATCCAGGAGCCGATGATTTCCTCGGTGCGGCCTTGCGTCTCCGCCTTGGGCGGGATCGGGTAGAGCTCGGCCGCATCCAGCAGGTTGATGCCGCGCTCAACCGCCATGTCGAGCTGGGCGTGGCCTTCGGCTTCCGTGTTCTGCTCGCCGAAGGTCATGGTTCCCAGCGACAGGCTGGAAACGTGGATGTCCGTGCGTCCGAGACGGCGCTTTTCCATGCGGTTTCTTTCTTGTTGATGGATCCGGGACTGAAGGGTCCGGATGATGGAGGATCTTGAAAGGGATCGCGGACTTTGGCGCAGGCATGCCCCTGCGGTCAACCGCGCGCCCTCACCCGCCGGTGGCACGCGCGCGTTCGATCAAGGCTTCGACCTTTGGCAGGATCCCCTGAACGATGAGCGCCACGCCCTTTTGTGTCGGATGCATGCCATCCGGCAGAACCGTCTCTTTTGACATGGGAATGCCCTCCAGAAAATACGGATAGAGCAGCGCGCCGTATTTTTCCGCCACATCGGGAAAGACCGCGTCGAAGTCCGTGCTGTAGTCCTCGCCCATGTTGCGCGGCGCGCGCATGCCGGCCAGAAGCACCGGCACCCCGCGCGCATAGAGGCGAGAAACGATGGCGTCGATGTTCTTGCGCACCGATGAAACAGGCAGCCCGCGCAAGGCGTCGTTGGCGCCGAGTTCCACGATCACCGCGTCCGCATCCTCCCCGACCGACCAGTCGAGCCGGGCCAGCCCGCCCGACGTCGTGTCGCCGGACACGCCCGCGTTGACAACCTCGACATGATGGCCGCGCGCCTTGAGCGCCGCTTCCAGCTGGACGGGAAAGGCGGCCTGCGGCGGCAGCTGGTAGCCGGCCGTCAGGCTGTCGCCGAGCGCGACGATCTTCATTGCGTCCCCCTCCGCCCGGGCCACGCCGGTCAGCATCGCGACGATGGCAAGGGCACGCAAAACTGTATCAAATCGTATCACCTGGACTGATCCTCTGGACGTCGACAGCGTAGGGTCCCATATCGAACAAAGCGTTCCGTAGACAATCCGGCGCGCGGACACTCGAGCCGACCCCGCCTCTTCCGTTCCGCAATATATAGGGCAGTGCATGACCGACCGACCAGACCCGGCTCCGCTGATTTCGCTCAAGGACGTTCATCTCAGCCTGGGTCACGATGCCGGCCGCGTCCACATCCTCAAGGGCGTCGGGCTCGATATCGCCACCGGCGAAACGGTCGGCATCGTCGGGCCGTCGGGGTCGGGCAAGTCGACCCTTCTCATGGTGATGGCCGGACTGGAACGCGCCGACAGCGGCAGCGTCCTGGTCGAGGGCGCCGATCTGACCGCCATGTCCGAAGACGATCTCGCCCGCTTTCGCGGCCGCTCCATCGGCATCGTCTTCCAGTCGTTTCACCTGATCCCCAACATGACGGCACTGGAAAACGTCGCCGTGCCGCTGGAGCTTGCCGGACATGCCGACGCCTTCAAGGCGGCGCGGGCGGAACTGGCCGCCGTCGGGCTCGAAACACGTGTCGACCACTATCCGGCGCAAATGTCCGGTGGCGAGCAGCAGCGCGTGGCAATCGCCCGCGCGCTGGTGACGCGCCCGCCGCTGCTTTTGGCCGACGAGCCGACCGGAAACCTGGATGAAAAGACCGGCGCGCAGATCGTCGAGCTGATGTTCGAGGCGACCCGCGAGCGCGGCATGACGCTGGTACTGGTGACCCATGATGCCGCCCTCGCCCAGCGTTGCGACACCGCGATCCGCGTGCGCTCCGGCCATATCGAGACGGTCGAGACCCGCGCGCCCGCCGCGCAGGAGGCCTGAGGCATGACGGCTTTCGTCGCCGGACAGGCGTCCGCGTTCCGCCCGGGTTGGGCGCTGGCGTTTCGTTTTGCGCTGCGCGAGATGCGCGGCGGGCTGAAGGGGTTCTACATCTTCATTGCCTGCATCGCACTTGGCGTGGCCGCCATTTCCGGCGTCACCTCCGTCTCGCGCTCCCTGGTGGAGGGCATCGCCGCGGAAGGCACGACGATCCTCGGCGGCGATCTTTCCTTCCGCCTGATCCACCGGCAGGCCACGCCAGAGGAGTACGCTTTTATCGAGAGCCTGGGCGCGGTGTCACGGATCTCCACGTTGCGCGCCATGGCGCGCGCGCCGGGCCCGGACGGCCAGTCCGGCGAACAGACACTGGTCGAAGTCAAGGGCGTCGACGACGCCTATCCGCTCTTCGGCGAGATGGACCTCACTGCCGGCGGCGCGCTGGAACCGGCCATCGCAGCGACGGGGGAGACCTTCGGCGCCGTCGTCGAACCGGAACTTCTGGTCCGCCTGGGTATTTCGGTCGGTGACACGCTGTCGCTCGGCCGCGCAACGCTCACCGTCTCCGACACCATCGAGGTCGAGCCGGACCGCCTCAGCGACGGGCTGAACTTCGGCCCCCGGGTGATCGTCGCCAATGCGGCCATCACGGCGAGCGGACTGGTGCAGCCGGGAAGCCTCGTGCGCCAGCACTACCGGGTCCGCCTGAATGACCCTGCCCGGCTCGACGCCATCGTCGAAGAAGCGGAAGAGGCATTCCCCGAGGCCGGCTGGCGCATTCGCTCGCGGGCCAATGCGGCGCCGGGCCTCCAGCGCAACATCGGCCGGCTGGCGCAATTCCTCAGCCTCGTCGGCATGACCGCACTGCTCGTCGGCGGCGTCGGTGTCGCCAATGCGGTGCGCTCCTTCCTCGATGCCAAGCGTCCGGTGATCGCCACCTTTCGCTGTGTCGGCGCCGACGGCGGCTTCGTCTTTCGCGTCTATCTCATCCAGATCCTGATGCTGACCGGGCTTGGCATCGCCTGCGGCCTTGTGCTGGGCGCGGCAATCCCCTTCGCAACGCAAGGGTTCCTCGCGACCATCCTGCCGGTGCAGGCGATCGCCTCGATCTATCCGGCCGAGCTCGGGCTTGGCGTTCTCTACGGGGCGTTGACCGCGCTCGCCTTCGCGCTCTGGCCACTTGGCCGGGCGCATGACGTGCCGCCGCGCCTTCTGTTTCGCGACGACGTCAGCACCCGCCACCGCTGGCCGCGCAAGCGCTACATCGTCGGAACCGCCGTGGCGGTCACCGTGCTTGCAAGCCTTGCCATCTGGCTGTCGGGCGATACGCGCATCTCGCTGGTCTACGTCGGGGCGACGGCGGCCGTCTTCCTGCTGCTGTCGCTGATCGCGCGCGCCATCATGGCCGGCGCCCGCCGCCTGCCGCGCCCGCGCGGCGCGGAATTGCGCCTGGCGCTCGGCAACATTCACCGCCCCGGCGCCCTCACCCCGTCCGTGGTGCTGTCGCTCGGTCTCGGGCTTTCGCTTTTGGTGACGCTGGCGCTGATCGACGGAAACCTGCGCCGCGAACTGGGCGCGACCATCGCCCGCGAGGCCCCCAGTTTCTTCTTCCTCGATGTCCAGAACAGCGAGCGCGACGCCTTCGATGCGCTGCTTTCAAGCGAAGCGCCAACGGCCACGATCGACGGCGCGCCGATGCTGCGCGGCCGCATCGCCGCCATCAACGATGTGCCGAGCTCGGAGATCGAGACGCCGCGGGGCGGTGGCTGGGCGCTGCGCGGCGACCGCGGCATCACATACGCGGGAGAAAAGCCTGACAACACGACGCTGACGGACGGCGAATGGTGGGCGGCCGACCACACGGGCACGAACCTCGTCTCCTTCGAAAGCGAAGTGGCCGGCGAGCTTGGCCTGAAGATCGGCGACACGGTGACGGTCAATGTGCTTGGCCGCAACATCACGGCGGAAATCGCCAATTTCCGGCGCGTCGACTGGGAATCGCTCTCGATCAACTTCGTCATGGTGTTTTCCCCCAACACCTTCGCCGGCGCGCCGCACACCCATTTGCGGACGCTGACCTATCCCGACGGCGGGACGCAGAAAGACGAACTCGCGCTGCTGAAAACGGTTGCGAACGAATTCCCGACCGTCACCTCGATCCGGGTAAAGGACGCGATCGCGCAGGTGAACGCGCTGGTCGAACAGCTTGCCTGGGCGATCCGCGCGGCCGCCTCGGTTACGCTGATCTCCTCCGTGCTCGTGCTGGGCGGGGCCCTTGCCGCCGGGCACCGGCACCGGGTGTATGACGCGGTGATCCTGAAGACGCTGGGGGCAACGCGGATGCGTCTGATCGCAAGTTTCGTGATCGAATACGCGGCCCTCGGGCTTGTGACCGCCACCTTCGCCGTCGTCGCCGGCGCGCTCGCCG
This sequence comes from Stappia sp. ES.058, assembly GCF_900105595.1. Lineage (GTDB taxonomy): Bacteria > Pseudomonadota > Alphaproteobacteria > Rhizobiales > Stappiaceae > Stappia. Next base: position 3,538,829 of record NZ_LT629784.1, read on the forward strand.
CCTCTTTCGTTCTCGTGCAGGTGATGGACAGCCAGTTCGTCTTTCTGCCGGCGACCGCCATCGGTGCGGCGATCGCCGCGCTTGTCCTGACCGTCGGTTTCGGGCTGGTCGGCACCTGGCGGGTCCTGGGGCGCAAGCCCGCATCGGTCCTGCGCAATCTTTGAAAACGGCACGCCATCCACAACCGGTCAGATTTCATGCGGCCAAGGGTGCCATTTGGCGTGCGCCGGGATATTGTCCGAAAACCCGATGGGGGCGCCCGCGCCCCGAAAACCAGGACCAAGCCCGGAGACACGTTTTCATGATCCTTTGCAAACTCAGGAGCGCGGCGCTCGCGCTTGCCATCGGTTCCGCCGCACTCGCCGGCATGACCGCTCCAGGCGCAGCGGAATCGCCCTTTCACACCGGCGTATGGCAGGTCAACGAACCGACCGGCCCTCGCGGTCTGGTGGTGAGCGACTGGCTGGTGTTCGAAAACGGCCTTCCCGCGGTCTGGCTCTACCGCAAGGCCGGCACAAACGATCTCAACCAGTTCGATTTCCTGACACGTCGCCTCGGTCAGGCCACTTACGATCCCGTCCAGATCCGCGTCTATCGCACCGGCGAACACGAAATGAAATTCACCACCTTCGCCAAGGGCGTCGAGCCGGTGGAGTACCCGGCAAAGCGGCTGTCGATCCCCAACTACAAGAACTCCTGCCTGTCGGTCGAGAACAAGGGCGAGCGCCTGTTCGGCCGATGGACCGGCACCTCGGCTGCCTCCTTCAAGTCCCTGCGCCTGTCGAAGTCGAAGATGACCATCGACGGCACGACTCGCGCCGTGGAAGTGACGCCGGTGCGCGTCGGACGTCTCGGCATCGTCGAAGACGGGCAGCCGGTTGCCTTCCTGACGGACGGTGGCGGCGACTATGCCGTGCTGCAATGGTTCAAGCCGGGCGTCACGCCGGAAACCATGGTCGATCCCAAGAAGGAAATCCTGGATTTCGCCCGCGAGGAAATCGTGCGCTGGCCTGGCGGGACCTGCGACCGGCAGATCGCCTCGCGCCTCAAGGCGATGAAATAGCCTAAACCGTGCAGACGGGTCGGATTGGCGACCCGTCTGTCCTTTGCCGATCATGACAGATCGGTAATGTGTTTTGGTCCGATTGCACCTTGTTCGCGCGTTCGCCAGTGCCCATATTCACGAAGGCCTGTACGTAATCCGCCTTAATTGGTGCGATCTCGCGTATCTGTCAGGTGATTTTAAGACAGAACACACGTTTGAACGACCATACGTGTGAGACAGGGCAAATCGGCCCGCCGACGCGATGTCGCGGACGGTCCACGAGAGGATGGAGAGGATTTCGATGTCGACCTTCGACCGCAATTCCAACGTAGGGTATAACGCGGCCGGCGCGCGCGCAGGGGCCGGCGTCTATGATGAGGGCCTTCGCGCCTACATGCTGGGCGTTTACAATTACATGGCGCTCGGCCTTGGCATCACGGGCGTGCTGGCGCTCGCGACCGCCTGGATGGCGACGACGCAGGATCCCTCGCAGGCCGCAGCACAGTTCGGCAACGGCATCATGCTGACCCAGCTTGGCGCCACGCTTTACGGCAGCCCGCTCAAGTGGGTGGTCATGCTGGCACCGCTCGCCATGGTGTTCTTCCTCAGCTTCAAGGTCCAGTCGATGAGCGCCTCCACGGCGCAGACCACCTTCTGGGCCTTCGCAGCTGTGATGGGCGTGTCGCTGTCGTCGATCTTCCTGGTCTACACGGGCGGCTCGATCGCACGCGTGTTCTTCATCACCGCCGCCTCCTTCGGCGCGCTGAGCCTCTATGGCTACACGACGAAGAAGGACCTGTCGGGCTGGGGATCGTTCCTGTTCATGGGACTGATCGGCATCGTGCTCGCCTCGATCGTCAACATTTTCCTGGTCTCTTCGGCCCTGCAGTTCGCCATCTCGGTGATCGGCGTGCTGGTGTTTGCCGGCCTTACCGCCTATGACACGCAGCAGATCAAGGAAATGTACGACGGCAACGACGGCGCGGAAGTGGCCACCAAGAAGTCGATCATGGGCGCGCTGCGTCTGTACCTCGACTTCATCAACCTCTTCTTGATGCTGCTGCAGCTCTTCGGCAACCGCGAGTGATCGCGCGCCCTTGAAAGCCGAACGCCTCTGGCGTTCGAGCGATCCGAAATGACGAAAAGGCGCGGGACCCACCCCGCGCCTTTTTCATGTCTCGCCACCCTCCGCCGGACCGAACCGACGGCCTGCCCGGTAAACGCGGCCAGTGGTCGCGTCACACGACGCTCAAGTGCCGCTTCTTGTCGAACACCTTGAGCACTTGTGCCAGATCCGCGCCGCGCTTCAGGATCGTACCGCCGGCGCCGACGACCGCATAGGCCCCCTGCCGCCGGGCGTTCCTTGGAACCTTTTCGACCCGAAACAGCGGCATTTCCGACGCCCGTCGGAAAATCGAGAACACCGCCCTGTCCTTCAGATGGTCGATGGCGTAGTCGCGCCATTCTCCGGAGGCGACCCTGTGACCGTAAACCCGCAGGATGAGATCGAGCTCACGGCGATGAAATGCGATGAACGGAGCCTGCGGAGCCTGCCAGCCGCCGCCCGATGCGCCATCGGCGGAGGCATTCTGAGCGGACCCCGCGCCGAAACGGGATGCTTCCTCGTCGAACTCGCTCATTGCGCCTCCCTGCCTGAAACCCCGCCGGAAGCCGTCCCCGACATGTCGCTGCATTCCATCGGGGATGCCTCGGTTTCCGGCGGCCCGCAGTCCCCGCCGACAGTCGAAACGTCACCGTTTCGTCATGATGGTCCGCCGCCTTGCGCTTTGGCAAGCAACGTTTGCCAGCAGGCTTGTTCGCTGCCTGTCGATTTCACGATTTCGCCCCAATACAGCCCCGACGATGCCATCTTGGACAGCGATCTTACGATCGTTGCAGACGGATCATCGAAACGCGAAACTTCGGTACGCAACAGCCCCCCAGCCCCCCGGGGTTTTGCTGTTCATGATCCCGGTCCCGCAAGGGACGCGTATGCAACCGGAAGGGCCGGCTTTACGCCGGCCCTTTTCCCGTTTCAGGGGCGTTTTCCGCTTCTCGCAACTTGCTTCTCCGATGGTTTTCCGATGATTTTCCGATGGTCGATCGACCGCGCGGTCGCCGCCATCTTTTGCGTTTCGGGAATCAGGGGTATTATTCATCCATGAGCCTCGGCCTGATTGCCCTGCGCCCCGCGCGCCATGACGATGCCCACGCCCTCGCCTGCGTGCACGAGGAGGCGTGGCGCGCGACCTATCGCGGCCTCATCGACGGACGCGAACTGGAGCGGATGATTTCCAAACGGGGGCCGCAGTGGTGGCGTCGGGCCCTGTCGCGCGGTGTGCAGATCCAGATCCTGCATGTGGGCGGCACGCCCGCCGGCTATGCCACTTTCGGCCGCTCGCGCATGCGCGAACTCCCCTTCGAGGGCGAGATCTACGAACTCTACATCCGCCCCGACCACCAGGGGCTCGGTTTCGGCACGGAGCTGTTTCACGCAGCCCGCGGCGCGCTGGTGCGCTCGCGCATGTCGGGTCTCGCCGTCAGGGTGCTGCGCGACAATGAGGACGCGCTGCGGTTTTACAGGCATCGTGGCGGGCAGGTCCTTTTGACGAGCCGCGAACGTGTCGCCAACGCCACGCTCGACCTGACCGTCTTCGGCTGGTTCGGCGACGGCGACAGCTGAGCGCCACGTCGCTCACGCGGCCCGGCCAAGCCTGGCGGCACGTGCCAGAAACCCGCGACGGTCCTGTTCGCTGGAGCCCTGCACCGGCGAGAAGGTCCGGAAACGGATCTTGCGAAACCCGCAAAAGCCCAGGATCTGCTTGCGCATCACCCTGTAACCGGGCGCGTGGATGACCAGATAGAGATACCAGCGCGGCGTATCGGCGGTGACGAGCACCTCGGCCGTCCGGCCTGTCAGATGCGGGGTCGGCAGCGCCTTGCCCTTTTCGTAGGAATAGGCGAAGCGCGGCAGCAGGACACGATCGAACAGCCCCTTCAGCTTGGCCGGCACCCCGCCCCACCACAACGGATGGGCGATTGCCAGGTGTTCGCACCACGTCAGGGCGTCCTGCACCTCCTCCAGACAAGGTTCCAGCGGCTTCTTGCTGCCGTAGCCGCTTTCCATGTCGATGTCGAAGTCCATCTCGCCAAGCCGCAGCACGCGGACCTCGCTTCCGGCCGCCTCGGCAGCCTCCGCATAGGCTTGGGCGATCGCCCCGCACAGACTGTCCGCGCCTGGATGCCCGTCGAGGACAAGAATGCGTCTTGCCATGTCACTCTCCTGATTTTGCCATTTTCTGACCGTGGTCATTCGTGATATCGTGCATTTCCTGACCACGGTCAATAATAAAATTGACCGTGGTCAAATTTTGAAAGGACACCCCGATGGCCGGCAAGCCCCAGAAACGAACCGAACGCACCCGCGAGCGGATTCTCGAGGCGGCGCGGGAGTTGTTCGAGGAACACGGTTACGAGGCCACAAGCGTCGATGCGGTCGCCGCGCGCGCCGGGGTCGCCAAGGCCACCGTCTTCGCCCATTTCAGCGACAAGGCCAGCCTGCTGATCGCCGGCAAGATCCACCGGTTGGACGCCCTGGGTGCCGACATGCGCAAGGCGATCGACACCGACCCGACCGATGTTCCCGCCCGCTATCTCGTCGGCGTGTTCCGGCCCTGGCTGGCGCTCTATCGTCAAGACCCGGAGTTCGCGCGGCTCTTCCTGTCGCAGTCGACCCTCAACGACGGTCCCTGGACCCGCCACTTTCTCGACGTGTGCGCCCAGCTTGAGACCAATGCCGCCCGCGCCGTCGACCGGCTGCTCGGCGAGGGCGCCCTGCGCCCGGAGCTTGACCCGGCCACGGTGACCCAAGGCGTTCTGGCGTTTTATTATCACATGATCGTCGGCCACAGCCTCGGCGCACTTCCCGATGCGGCGGCCCAGGAAAGGCTTTTCGACGCCCTGATCGACACCTGGATGACTGGCTGCCGGCCGGCGGCCGGCCCCTGAGACAATCCGCGCGCTCCGCCTCCATGACCGAACGGCAACGGCACGGGGACGCTGTGTTCAGTGCACTTGACGCGGTCCTTCATTTCTGAAAAGTTTCAGTTGTAACTAATTTCGTCGCAGACGGGGAGGAAATCCATGCGACCTGCAAAAACCACCGCGCGTATCGGGCTCGCGGCATTGGTCTTCGCGCTTGGCGCAGGGCTGACCGCGGCCAAGGCCGAGACCACGCTCGTCCTGTCGTCCTGGCTTCCGCCAAAACATCCCATCGTCGCCAAGGTCATGAAGCCTTGGGGCCGCGACGTGGAAAAGGCGACCGAGGGCCGGGTGCGCGTGCGCGTGCTGGCCAAGCCGCTCGGCGCGCCGCCGGCGCATTTCGATCTCGCCCGGGACGGTGTCGCCGACATCACCTACGGCCTGCATTCCTTCACCAAGGACGACCGCTTCCTGCGCTCGCGCATCGGCCAGTTCTCGTTCCTCGGCGACAACGCGGTGGCCGTTTCCAAGGCCTACTGGAATGTCTATGCCGGCGAGCTGGACGCGGCCGGCGAGCATGAGGGCGTAAAGCTTCTTTCGCTCTTCGCCCATGGTCCGGGGCTCGTGCACAACAACCAGCGCAAGATCGAAAGCCCGGACGACTTTTCCGGCTTGAAGCTGCGCACGCCGGGCGGCTACATCGCCGATCTGGCACAGGACCTCGGTGTCACCACCCAGTTCATGGGACCCGGCGAGGTCTACGAGAAGCTGTCGCGCGGCGTGATCGACGGCGTGACCTTCCCGATGGAGGCCCTCAAGGCGTTCCGCCTTTCGGACCACATCAAGTATTCCATGTCGGTTCCCGGCGGCATCTACAACACCTCCTGGTTCCTCGTCATGAACCAGGACAAGTGGGACGCCCTGTCCGATACCGACAAGGCCGCCATCGAGCGTCTTTCCGGTGCTGCTTTCGCCGAACGTGCCGGCGCCGTGTGGGATGCCGCCGACGCCGGCGGCGCGGAGCTTGTCGCGGAGAGCGACATCGACCTGCATCAGGCCAATGACGCCGTGCTGGCCGCCATCAAGGAGCGCGCCGCAAAATACGAGGCCGAGTGGGCCGACGCCGTGAAGGCGCAGGGCTTCGACGGCGCCACGGCGCTGACCGAGCTGCGCACCCAGACCGGCGTCAGCTACTAGGCCGCGCGACAATGCCCTCCTCATCCCAGACGGCCCGGCGTCCGCGCCGGGCCGCGAGCCGGATCCTCGAGACCGTGCTGTCGGCGGCAGCGGGAACCCTGCTTGTCGCGCTGACGCTCGTCACCTGTATCGACGTCGTCGCACGCTACTGGTTCAATGCGCCGCTTTCGGGCGCCTATGAGCTGACCGAGATCTTTCTCGCGTCCCTCATCTTTCTGGCCCTGCCGCTGACCACCGCGCGGAGCGAGCACGTCGAGGTCGACCTTCTGGACGCGGCGGCCGGCGCCCGGCTTGCGCGCATCGTGCGCCCGGTCACCGGCCTTTTGAGCGCGGGCGTCCTCGCCGTCTTCGCCTGGCGGCTGTGGGAGCACGCCACGCGTCTCGCGCAGGACGGCGCGGTCACCGATTCGCTGTCCATCCCGCTTGCGCCCGTCGGCTTTCTGGCCGCCGGCGCCTGCGCCATCAGCGCCGCCGCCGCGGCCCTCAACGCACTCAGGCCGTGATCCCGCCGGCCGTCCCCTTCCCGCCGATTGACCGGAACACCCCATGACGGAATCGCTGATCGGCTTTGCCGCGCTCCTCCTCCTGATCTTCCTGAAGATGCCGGTGGCCTTCGCCATGGCGCTCGTCGGCATGGCCGGTTTCGCCTGGATGCGCAGCATCGACGCGACGCTTGCGATGACCGGAACGCTCGTCTTCGACGCAGGGCTTGCCTATTCGCTGTCGGTCGTGCCGCTGTTCATCTTCATGGGCAACGTGCTGGCCCGCTCCGGCGTCAGCCACGGGCTTTATGCCGTCGCCAACCACGCCACCGCGCGCATGCGCGGCGGGCTCGCCATGGCCTCGGTGATCGCCTGCGGCGGCTTTTCCGCCGTTTGCGGCTCGTCGCTCGCCACCGCCGCCACCATGTCCAAGGTGGCGATGCCCTCGATGCGCAAATACGGCTATGCCGACAGTCTCGCCGCCGGCTCCATCGCCGCCGGCGGAACGCTCGGCATTCTCATTCCGCCAAGCGTCATCCTGATCATCTATGGTCTGCTGACGGAATCCGACATCGGCAAGCTCTTCATCGCCGGCGTGGTGCCGGGCGTTCTCGGGCTGTTTCTGTATCTCGTCGCCGTTCAGGTGGCGGTGTGGCGCAAGCCGGAACTGGCGCCGCCGGCAACCGATCTGGAACCCCTCAATACCCGCGACGCACTTGGCGTTGCCGCCCTTCTCCTGCTCTTCGCCATCATCATGGTCGGCATCTACGGGGGGTTCTTCACGCCCACCGAAGCCGCCGGCATCGGCGCCGGCGTCTCCGTGCCGATCTCCGCCGTGTTCGGCCGGCTCGGCTTTCGCGCACTGGGAGCTGCGATCGGCGAAAGCGCACGGGCAACGGCCATGATCTTCGCCCTGATCATCGGCGCGGACATCTTCACCAATTTCGTCAATTTCGCCGGTCTGCCCGACGCCCTGTCGGCCTATGTCTACGATCTCGACGCCAATCCCTGGCTGGTGATCGCGGCGATCATCGTCGTTTACCTGCTGCTCGGCTGTGTGCTGGAAAGCCTGTCGATGATCCTGCTAACCGTGCCGGTGTTCTATCCCTTGGTGATGGAACTCGATTTCGGCTCGGGGCTGCTGGCCGATCCGGAGCTGGTGCTGATCTGGTTTGCCATCGTCGTGGTGGTGGTCACCGAAATCAGTCTGATCACCCCGCCCGTGGGCCTCAATGTCTTCGTCTTGCGCAGCGTTCTGGAAGACGTCAGCCTGGCGACGATCTTCAAGGGCGTGACGCCGTTCTGGATGGCCGACATCGTGCGGTTGGCGCTCTTGATCGCCTTCCCGCCGCTGTCGCTCTGGCTCGTGATGGCGATGAGCTGACCGCCGCGTCTTTCAAACACGAAGAAGCGCCCCGCATCGACAGATACTGGGCGCTTCTTCGTTCTGGCCGCCTATCCGCGTTCGTCGAGAATGCGCCGCGCGATCACCTGCGCCTGGATTTCCGCCGCGCCCTCGAAGATGTTGAGGATGCGCGCGTCGCATAACACCCGCGAGACCGGGTATTCCAGCGCGAAACCATTGCCGCCGTGGATCTGCAGCGCGTTGTCGGCCGCCGCCCAGGCGACACGCGCGCCGAGCAGCTTGGCCATGCCGGCTTCCAGGTCGCAACGCCGGCCCGAATCCTTTTCCCAGGCCGAGAAATACGTGAGCTGGCGCGCGGCCATCAGCTCCGCCGTCATCAGCGCCAGCTTGTCGGAGACGCGCGGGAAATCGATCAGCGGCTTGCCGAACTGGATGCGCTCCTGTGCGTAGCGCAGACCAAGATCGAGCGCGGATTGCGCCACGCCGAGCGCGCGCGCCGCCGTCTGGATGCGTGCACCCTCGAAGGTCTGCATCAACTGCTTGAAGCCCTGGCCCTCGACCTGGCCGAGCAGGTTGTCGTGCGCCACCTCGAAGCCGTCGAAGGCGATCTCGTATTCCTTCATGCCACGGTAGCCGAGCACCTCGATCTCGCCGCCCGACATGCCGGGCGCGGGAAAGGGATCGGCGTCCGTTCCGCGCGGCTTTTCCGCCAGGAACATCGAAAGACCCTTGTAGCCCTTCTCGTTCGGGTCGGTGCGGGCGAGAAGCGTCATCACGTCGGCGCGCACCGGATGCGTAATCCAGGTCTTGTTGCCGTAGATCTTCCAGACATCGCCCTCACGCACGGCGCGCGTCTTCAGCGAGGCAAGGTCGGAGCCGGTGTTGGGCTCGGTGAAAACGGCGGTCGGCAGCACCTCGCCGGAGGCGATCTGCGGCAGCCATTTCGCCTTTTGCGCGTCCGTGCCGCCGCACAGGATCAGCTCCGCCGCGATTTCCGAGCGCGTGCCGAGCGAACCGACACCGATATAGGCCCGGCTCAGTTCCTCGGAGACCACGCACATGCTCTCCTTGCCAAGCCCGAGCCCACCGAACTCCTCGGGTATCGTCAGCCCGAACACGCCGAGGTCCGCCATCTGGTTGACGATCTCAAGCGGAATGTAGGCGTTCTTCAAATGCCAGTCGTGGGCATGCGGCAGCACCTTGTCGGCGGCGAAGCGGCGCATCTCGTCGCGCACCTGCTCATAGGTCTCGTCAAGGCCGGTGACGCCGAAGACGGAGGCGCCCTCCTGCTGGCGGATCAGCGCGGTGAGCCTTGCGCGAACCTCGGGCGTGTTGCCGCTTGCGACCAGCGCCTCGATTTCAGGCACGAGATACTCTCCCGCCTCGCGCGGCGGCACGCCGAGATCGGCAAGCCGCACGGTCTCGCTCTGGTTCATCGGAATGCCGCCGAAGATCTGCGCCAGATACTCCGCGAAGGCGAGGCGCACGGTCAGCTCTTCCGTCTCGCCGAAACTGCCGGCATCGCGCAGCCGTTCCGCATAGCCATGCAGCTGCTTGAGCGCCTCGACATAGGTCGCAAGCCAGGCCAGCCCGTGGGTCGCGCGCTGTTCGGCCTCCATCTTCGCCGAGGAGATCCGGCCGTCGTCGAGCACACGCACCCGGACACGGGCGGCGGCGGTGTCGAGCAGCCGCTCCAGCGCCGCGACGCTGGCGCCCGTCAGCGCCTCGAGGGGACCGTCCTGGGTGTAGTGACCGACTTCGCTCGCTAGCGACATGCATTCTCTCCGTGATCGTGTCGCGGGATGCTTCCCCGCGCGGCTCGCGCCTGCGCGAACCACCCTGTGGCTGGAGTGGCTCTCCCGTCAAATTGGTGCGCTGCAAACAATATCGCCCGCAACCCGCGAAGCAATCCTTCTTTTGATGCAGCTTTGGAGAAATTTTATTGCCTGACGCCTTGCACCGCAACATCGTCGACTTGACCGCACGCCGGCACTGCCGCATTCAGCAGGACATGATGATCCTTCGAACGATCCGCGCCACCCTGTCCGTGACACTGGATGCCCTGGCTCACATGTCGCGCGACGACGGCTTCGTACTCGCGAGCCACGTGGCGCTGTCGTCACTGCTGGCGCTGTTTCCCTTCCTGATCTTCATCGCCGCGCTCACCGGTTTTTTCGGCATGGAGAACATGGCCGACCGGATCGCGGCGCTTTTGTTCGATGCCTGGCCGGAAAAGGTCGCCGGGCCGATTTCCCGGGAAATCCGGGTCGTCCTGACCGAGCCGCGCAGCGATGCGCTGACCTTCGGTATCGTGGTGGCGCTGTGGTTTGCCTCCAACGGAGTGGAGGCGCTGCGCGTGGCGCTGAACCGCGCCTATCAGGCGCATGAGACCCGCGGTTATGTCCGTTTGCGCCTGCAGGCGATTGTCATGATCCTGCTCGGGACGATCATCCTGATCGCCTTCGCCGTCCTGATCGTTCTGGCCCCGTTGGTCTGGACGGCGGCCCTTGCCTATGCCCCCATCGTCGAGGAGTTCACCGCACAGTTGAACCTGTCGCGCTACCTGATCGCGACGCTTTTGACCGGTGGCGGGCTGATCGCCGTCCATGCGCTCCTGCCGGCCGGACGCCGGCGCCTCGGCGAGATCCTGCCCGGCGTTCTGGCAACACTGTGCCTCTGGCTTGTCGCGGGCGCGGCCTTCGGCGCCTATCTGGCGAGCTTCGCCAATTACGTCTCCACATACGCCGGTCTCGCCGGTGCGATGACGGCGCTGGTCTTTCTCTACATGGTGGCGATCTGCTTCGTCTTCGGCGGCGAGTTGAACGCCGCCATCATGCGCGCCCGGAAATCGACGCGCACTGCCGGCTGACGGCGCACATCCTTCGCATCAGGCCGGCGTGCGCCGCGTGCCAATGCGCCTTTCGCGGATCATCAGCAGCGCCCCGACCACAAGCGCGCTGCCGGCGATCTGCACGACGGTCAGCGTCTCGCCGAACAGGAAATAGCTCTCGATCGCCGCCGCCACCGGCACGAGATAGAACAGGCTCGCCACCCGGGCCGCGCTGCCGCGCCGGATCAATACCATGAGCAAGAGAATGGCGCCGATCGACAGAACCAGCACCAGCCAACCCATCGCAAAGATCATCTGGCCCGACCAGACGATCGTCCAGCTTTCGCCAAGCGCGAGCGGCACGACGATCAAGAGCGCGCCGGCATATTGGATCAGCGTGCCCGACAGCAGATCGATGCCGCCGGCAAAGCGCTTCTGGTAGACCGTGCCGACCGACATGCCGGCGACCGCCAGCAGGCAGACCAGTGCATTGACCGGCGTCAGCCCCGAGGCATCGACGCCAAGGCGCGGCCCCACCACAAGCAGCAACCCGCAGGCGCCGACGGCAAGTCCGGCCCAATGCCTTGCGGCGACCTTTTCGCCAAGCAGCGGTCCGGCGAGCAGCGCCGTCAAGAGCGGCTGAAGCCCGAGCACCAGGGCCGCGATCCCTGCCGGCATGCCGTTGTCGATGGCGTAGAAGATCCCGCCCAGATAGATCCCGTGAATGAGGGCTCCGGCGACAAGGCAGTGCAGGACCTCCGTACCGGTCTTCGGCCAGGACGCGCGCGTCGCCAGGATCAGCGCAAACAGCAGCGGCAGCACCAGCAGGAAGCGGATCGACAGGAAGACGAAGGGCTCGATATAGGGCGCGCCCAGCTTGGAGCCGATAAACCCGGTCGACCACAGGAGAACGAAAATGCCGGGGGCGAACGTGTCGAGATATGAGCGCAAGGGACGTCCAATCCAGGAAACGGAAAGATCACGGGCAAACCGCCGGGGCGAATGCCCGTCTTGCCGGGGAGGCAAGGTGTCGCGCCGCCGGAGCAGCGTGCACGCACGGGCATGCGGCGACACAGTGTTTTTCCGACCATAGTGATATCGTTTTCGCGACGCATCCTTTTTCCCGCGCGGCGCGACAGCTCCGTTTCCCGGCAGGACCCGCGCCGGTGCATCCGGCCTTGGCGCTCCCCGCGCGCCGTGATAGGTCGCAGCCGTCACAGGAGAAAAGCGCATGCAGGACAGCTTGGTAATCGTCGGTGCCGGACAGGCCGGAGCCCAGGTGGCGCAATCCCTGCGCGCGGCTGGCTTTGACGCGCCGATCACGCTCGTCGGCGACGAACCGCACCCGCCCTACCAGCGTCCGCCGCTGTCGAAAAAGCACCTCGCCGGCGAGATCGGCGAAGAGGCGCTGCACCTGCGACCGGCCGCGTTCTACGAACAAAACCGCATCGACTGCCGCTTCGGCGTATCGGTGGAGGCCATCGACCGGGAAGCCCGCGAGGTCGTTTTCACAGATGGCGCGCGGCTGGCCTACGCCAGGCTCGTGATCTGCACCGGGACGCGCCCGCGCCATCTGCCGCTGCCCGGCGCGCAGCTTGAGGGCGTCGTGACGCTGCGCACCATCGCCGACGTCGAGCGCATGCGAGAACGCCTCGCGGAACCGGGCCGCGTCGCCATCGTCGGCGGCGGCTACATCGGCCTGGAGGTCGCAGCCGTGGCGCGGACCATGGGCCATGAGGTGACCGTGGTGGAATCGCGGGACCGCGTGATGCAACGCGTCGTCTCGCCGGACGTCTCGGCGTTCTTCGACGCACTGCATCGCGACAATGGCGTCGACATCCGACTGAGCACCGGCATTTCCGGCTTTTCGGGCGAGGACCGTGTCCGTGCGCTCAGTCTGGCGAACGGGGAGGAGCTTTCCTGCGATCTCGTTCTTGTCGCCGTCGGCGCGGTGCCGAACGACGATCTGGCTCGCGCGGCCGGGCTCGACGTCGACGACGGCATTCTGGTCGACGCCAGCGGACGGACCTCCGACGCGCACATTTACGCCGCCGGCGACTGCACCCGCTTCTTTTCCGCTCGCTACGGCCGCTCAATCCGGCTGGAGAGCGTGCAGAACGCCATCGACCAGGCCAAGACGGTGGCCGCCGCGCTCACCGGCGGCGCGCCGGATTACGACCCCGTCCCCTGGTTCTGGTCGGATCAATATGCCGTCAAGCTGCAGATCGCCGGCCTGTCGCAGGGCTATGACACGGCGCTGACGGTGGGCGACCCGGCATCCTCGAGCTTTTATGTGGCGTATCTTGTCGAGGGGCGTCTCGCCGCCGTCGACAGCATCAACCAGCCGCGCTCGCACATGATGGCGCGACGGGCGATCGGAAAGACCTATGAGGACGGCTTGCTGCCACCGGCCTGACTGGCCGCGCGGCCGGCTCGCCCCATCACGGAGAATCGACCTCAAGGGCATACATGTCGGCGTCGGACAGCCCGAAGTGATGGCCGAGCTCGTGGATCAAAACATGCGCGATGATCCCGCCGAGTGGCTCGTCGTGTCCGCACCAGTAGTCCAGAATCGCGCGCCGATAGAGCCAGACGCGGTTCGGCATCTGCCCCGACTGCATTTCGCCGCCGCCCTGCGCCAGGCCGATCCCCTCGAAAAGCCCCATCAGCAGGAAGGGATCCTCGATGGAAAGCTCATCGAGAACGTCGTCGTCGGCCATCTCGGCGACCCGGATCTCGATGTCGCCGCACAGGATGCGAAAGGCATCGGGCAGGGTTGCGAACGCCTGCGCCGCGATCGCCTCGAACGTGGCAAGGTCGGGCGCGAAGGCGCTCTGCCAAGCGAGACTGGGATCCGGTTCGATTGCGGTTGCCATGCGTGGTCCGTGTGGTCTTGCGCGCGGGATGCAAAAAACGGCAACCGCTAGAGATAGGTCCAGGCGAGATAGACGATCAATCCGACGGCGAAGATCCCGCCCGCGGTGCGTCCGATGCGCGCACCCCAGATCTCGATGGGGTCGGTTTCCTCGCCGGGGCCGCCGGCCCGTCGATGCCGGGAGGCGCCCTCGAAGGTGGTGCGCAACAGCGTCTCGCTGTCGCGATCGACCCGCGCCAGGCTCTCGTCGACGGCCCTCCGCCGCTCGGCGTCGCCGTCATGTGGGGTCTTGCCTGTCATCCGTCCCTCCCGCGCGGTGCCCGCCTGCCCCTTCTTCAGATAGGGACGCGGCGGCGCGAGGTCCAGAGGGCGGCAAGCGCGAGAAGGGTCAACCCGGCCGAAGCGACCGCGTTCCATCCGGCAAAGGACAGGCCGAACATCCGCCAGCTTGCCTCGGTGCAGCTGACGACGCGGGTCTCGCGCAGGGCATTCAGCATGTTGGCGGCGGAAACCGGCGTTCCGCTGCCACCGCCACAATCGGTGGGTCCGGGCCAGAAGCCCCATTCCGCGCCTGACTGATAGATACCAAGCCCGGCGCCATAGGCGAAGACCGCGGCAACGGCGAGAAGTAGCAGCGTGCGGGTGAAGGCGGCGGCGTCCTGCCACAGCAGCAGGGCGGCCAAGATCGCCAGCGGCAGGCCGGCGTAATAGGGAATGCGCTGCTCCAGGCACAGCGCGCAGGGCACATAGCCGCCGATCAGCTGGAAGCCCCAGGCGGTTGCGATCGTGGCGAGGCCGCCGACAATCAACAGCACAAGCAGCGCGAGCGGAAGCGAACGTCCTTGCGTCATGCGGAGGCCTTTCGGTTTGTCAAAGGAACTTGATCAGCACGAAACCGCCAACCAGGCCCACGACGAAAATCGTGAACATGAGCGACAACCGCTCCTCGATGAAGGTGCGGATCGGCGGCCCGAAAAGGTACAAGAGCCCCGCCACCACGAAGAAGCGCACGCCGCGTGCCAGCACGCTCGCCAGCATGAAGACCGGCAGGCTGAGACCGGTGGCGCCGCTGGCGATGGTGATCACCTTGTAGGGAAACGGCGTGACCCCGGCGATGAAGACGATCCAGGCGCCATAGTCGTTGAAATTCGCCCGGAAGGTCTCGAACTTGTCGAGATAGCCGTAGAACGACAGGATCGGCTCGGCGATCTGCACGAACAGGAGCGCCCCGATCGCATAGCCGGCAGCGCCGCCGATGACGGAGGTGATCGTGCACAGCAGCGCGTAGGAGAACGCCTTGGCGCGCCGCGCGATCACCATGGGGATCAGCAGGATGTCGGGGGGGATCGGAAAGAACGAGCTTTCCGCAAAGGAGACCGCACCCAGCGCATAGGGCGCGCGGGGGCCGGAAGCGAGCGACATTGTCCAGTCGTAGAGGCGGCGCAACATGGCGTCTGATTAGCCGCTCGCAGGTCCGTTGTCATCTGATTCCGCACGCCCGCGAATGCCGCGGATCGGACGGATGCGCGGAGATCCCGCGACGCGGGATCTTTCAATTGACGCATCGCCCGCGATGACTATGATCGCGCCCGTTCGGCGACACGTGATCGTCGTCCGGGCCCCCGTGGCGGAATTGGTAGACGCGACGGATTCAAAATCCGTTTCTTTAACCGGAGTGTCCGTTCGAGTCGGACCGGGGGCACCACCCACAAGCGCATCTGTCCCGCGCGCCTGCCGGCAACACGCGCGATCCCCACACCCCGAAAGACGCGCCGGCGGCCCTTGCCGCGTCTCACCGGCGCGCCTAAGCTCGCCCGACCTTCGCGTCGCACCGGGATGCAGCATGACCGTTCCACCGCAACAAGACCCGCGTCAGGCTGTCATCGACACCTGCCTGCGCATGAGCGAAATGGGCATCAACCAGGGCACCGCCGGCAATGTCAGCCTGCGCAAGGACGACGGTTTCTGGATCACGCCCTCCGGCGTCGCTTACGAGACAATGCGGCCCGGGCAGATCGTCCCCGTCGGTCTCGACGAGACCTATGAGGGCGACTGGCTGCCCTCGTCGGAATGGCGCATGCATCTCGATATCTATGCCGCACGTCCCGAAGCCGGCGCGGTGATCCACACCCATTCGGTCCATGCCACCGCGCTGTCGTGCCTGCGCGAGGAAATCCCGCCGTTTCACTACATGATCGCCGTTGCCGGCGGCACGACGCTGCGCTGCGCCGACTATGCCACCTTCGGCACCAAGGCCCTGTCGCATGCCATGCTTGCCGCCCTTAAGGAGCGTTCGGCCTGCCTTCTCGCCAATCACGGAATGATCTGCTTCGGCCCCACTCTGGACAAGGCCCTGTGGCTCGCCGGCGAGATCGAGACGCTGTGCCACCAGTATGTCGTCGCACGCCAGACCGGCACGCCGGTTGTCCTGAGCCATGCGGAGATGGCCGACGTTCTCGCCCGCTTCAGGACCTACGGCAAACAGCCGCGCGACATCGACGCGAAAGATACGCCCGCCGTCGACGCCCCGCGCCGCCGATGAGCATGCCCATGGCCTCACCCGCTGCAAACAGGAGACCTGCCCGGATGCCGCTTTCCACCGTCCGCCCGATTGCAGGCGCGGCCCTTATCCTTCTTGCCGGGCTTGTCGCGGTTCTGTCTTCCGGTGTCGCAAAAGGGGCCGACATGCACGCCGGCTATTATTATCCGGCGCCAACCAACCAGGAGGTCTATGTCGCGCGCGTAACCGTCGCCGGCGATGCGACCAAGCGGTCCCGCGCCGCCTTCGCGGCGGGCTTCGAGCAGCAGCAGCTGGCGCGCGGCTTTGCGCCCGATTACCATCTCTTCGTCAAGGGCGAGGACTTCGAGAAGATGATCATCATCGCCACGGGACCGGACCGCTACGACACGCTCTTCCGGATACGCGCCCTGCTTGCCGCCCTGACATCCCAGGCCCGTTCCACACCGCTGTTCCAGCAGGCCGAGACCCCGCATGAACTGACATTTCTCGACTTCTGCAAACTGATGGGGTTTCGCCAGCTGACCGTTTCCGACGGCGACGATCTCACGCACCAGATCCTCCTCAGGTAGCGTCCGCTCCGCGTCTCTCCTTTGGAGGGCGCATGCCTAGCCGGCAAATAAAAGCGCGCTCAGTGCGCTTTTGTGGACAGCGTCCGGAAAAGACGCTAGAGCGACCTTATGATCGAAGCACCGCGCGAAATCGAACTCAAGCTGGAACTGACCGCAGACGCGTTGAAGCGGCTGAAAACCGCGCCTGCGCCGGCGGGGTTTTCGGTCGAACGCGCCCGCACGCGGGTGCTGCGCTCCATCTATTTCGACACGCCGGACATGGCCCTGCGCCGGGCGAAATGGTCGCTAAGGGTGCGCAAGGTCGGCACCGACTGGATCCAGACGGTCAAGGCCGGCACCGGGGTGCGCGGCGGGCTTTCAACCCCGAAGGAAAGCGAGACGCGGGTGGAGGCGCCGGCGCCCGATCTCACGCGCATTGTCGATCCCGCGCTGCGCGACGGCCTGTGGGGTCTCCTGGGCGGCGCGCCGCTTTCCGCCGTCTTCGAGACCGAGATGCGCCGGACGACGCGCGTCTTTCGCGCCGAACCGGCGACCGTCATCGAGGTCGCGCTGGACAGCGGCGAGGTGCGCACGCTGGAGCGCGCGCTTCCCCTGCATGAAGCGGAGTTCGAGCTTGTCGAGGGCCGCGTCGAACACCTGTTCGGCCTTGCCCGCGACCTGAGGGGCACCGCAGAGGCCCGGTTTTCCGGTGCAAGCAAGGCCCAGCGCGGCTACGCGCTTTTGGCCGGCGAAGAGGCGGACATCGCGCCGAAAAATGCCGGTTCCGTGACGTTCTCGCCCGAAAACGACACCGCCGGCAGCGCCTTTCAGACCATCCTGCGCTCCTGTCTGGATCAGATTGCGACAAATCGCGAGGCAAGCCTTGCGCTCGACGCTCCGGAAGGACCGCACCAGATGCGCGTCGGTCTGCGCCGGCTGCGCAGCGCCTTGAAGATCCACCGCAAACATCTTCCCGACGACCGCGCAGCGACGCTCGACGCGCAGGCGCGCGACCTCGCGGCCCGCGTTGGCGCCTTGCGCGATCTCGATGTCCTGGCCGGAGAAATCGTCGCCTCCGCCGGCCATTCGGCCCCGGACGGCATCGACCTTGAGCGGCTGCGCAACATCGTGCTCGACGAACGCGAGAACGCCCGTGCCGTATTGCGCGACCAGTTGCGCGACCCCGCCGTCAATGCACTTCTCTTCGATCTCGGCGCAATGGCGCAGGGCACGCTCGTCCCTCCCGACGCGGACGACGACACGGAAGACGACAAAGCCGCAGCAGCCCTTGCCGCACCGGTGACCGCCTTCGCGGCGCAAGCGCTCGAAAAGCGCTGGAAGGCCGTCTCGCGTCTCGGCGCCCACCTCGACGAATTGTCCCTCGAGGAACGTCACGACATGCGCAAGGCGTTGAAGAAGCTGCGCTACGCAATCGAATTCTACAAATCGCTCTACAAGAAAAAATCCGTAAAGCCGTTCCTGTCGACGCTGAAGAAACTGCAGGATGTTTTCGGCTATCTCAACGACGTCGTGATGGCGCACCGGCTGGCCGACCTGCTGCGCGCGCGCGACACGGTCGAAGGCGATGACATGCTGGCGGTCGGCTTCGTTATCGGCTGGCACGAGCGGCGCGCGGAAATCGAATGGGAGCGCGCCCGCGCGCTTTGGGACGACACGCGCCACGCGCGGAAATTCTGGCGCGACTGACAAGAGGGACGCTGCCGGCGGCAGGCGTGTATCAGATCCCGCCGGCCCCTGGACGAGCGCCTCGCCCGTAGAGCCGCACGCGTCGGCCGAACAGCCGGAGCACAATCCCGCAGACATGCCCGGCATCGGACAAGGCGCTGGCGAGACGCCCGGGACGCAGTGTCGACCAGATGAGGTGGTTCAACCCGTAGCCCGCCTTTGTCACCGCGATCCCCGATGCGTCAAGCCAGACACCCCAAGCCGACGGTTTCCGGCGCATCAGGATCTGCACATCGGTCATTCCGTCGCGCAGGCCACGCGCGAACATGTAACGCAGGGCAAGACGCGCGTCGGGCACATGCTCGCGGACGACCGCGCGCCGGGCCACGGCGGTTCGGGCACCGCCGGCAACGAGCCGTTTCAGGAATTCCCGGTCGCCGCCACCCGTTTCTCCAAACTCCGCATCGAACCAGTCGTTCCGCTCCCGGGGCAATGCGGCGGTCCGCAACAACAGGTTGCTGGAGCAAAGCGTGTCGCCGGACTTGCAGAAAAACCGCCCCGCCAGCGCCCAGGCCGGTGGCGGCCGCGCGAACACGGGTTCGACTGGCCCGCAGACGATGTCGCAACGTTCCGAAAGCGCCGTCGCCAGCAGCTCTTCCAGCCATGCCGTTTCCGGTACTTCGTCATCGTCGAGAAACGCGAGGAACTCGAAGCCGCCGTCGACGGCACGCGCCATCGCCGCGTTGCGTGCCGACGAGACGCCGACCTCCCGCACCCGCTGGTAGACAAGGTCGAGCGCGCCGCCGCCGCACGCCGCCACAACCGCATCGGCCGGTTGCCTGCCGTTGTCGGCAACGAACACCGTGAGCCGGCCGGACAGGGTCTGCTTTTCAAGCGCGGCGAACAAGGCCGGCAACAACGCAAGCCGGTCGCAGGTGCACAGGCACACGCAAACGCGAGAGGCATCGGGAGGCGGTCGGGCGCTCATGGGCGGCGGCCCGTCCAACGACACTGCGATCGCGCCGTCGTCGTCAACCGGCAGGCCCTCGCCCGCGGCGCCGTAGAAGCGCATGCTGCGTCCGGCAAGGCACATGCCGATGCCGCAGACCGTTCCCGTGTCGGCAACGGCGCTTGCCAGATGCGCGCGCGACATGACGGCGCCTGCGAGGTGAAAGTGCGCGAAACCGAACTTCTTCGCCGCGATTCCCAGTGCCGCAACGGCCCGCGATCCGGGCGATCCCGGCGCCTGTCGCAGTATCGTCACTTCGGCGTATCCGTCCCTGAGACCGCGTTGGAACATGTATCCAAGCCGCAGCCGGGCGGCGGGAATATGCTCGCGCACCACGGCCTGATGCGCCGTCGCGACCTGCGCGCCGCCACGTTCAAGCCGTGCGAGAAACTCCCGGTCCTCGCCGCCGATCACGCCGAATGCCGGCTGATACCAGTTGCGCGCATCCCCCGGCAGGATCGCAGTTCGCAGCATCATGTTGCTGGAGCAGGCGATCTCGCCCGTCTTGACAAAGAACCCGCCGGCGACGGCCCAGCGCGGCGGAGATGTCTCGAACTCGGGCTGGACAGGTGCGAAAATCAGGTCGGCGCCGGTTTCCAGAGCGCGGGCATGCAGCGCGGACAGCCATTCGCTTCCGGGCACCTCGTCGTCATCGAGACAGGCGATCCAGGGCGCCCCGCTCTCGCAGGCGAGCGACAGCGACCGGTTTCGGGCCGCCGCCAGACCGCGGTCGCGCAGCCGGGCATGGGTGATCTGGAGCGCGCCGGCGGCAGCCCGTTCCAGCACCACCGCGCGCGCGCTGCGGATCCCGTTGTCCACGACAACGACGTCGAACCGGAGGTCGGTTTCCTGCCGGGCAAGACCGTCGAGCAGGTCGCCAAGCCAGTTCGGCCGGTCGCATGTGCATATCGCAACACAGATGTCAGGCATGTCCGTCACCGACGGCACCTCCCAGCTATCGGCAAGCCCTGCACACGTTCCTCCGGGGGACCGCACGCCAGCATTCATGTCGCACGATTGACGGACCCGTGCCAGCGCGCATCGACTACGGCGTGCCCGGCACGTTGCACTTCGCGGCGAATTGGGGGATTGAAAGGCAGCAACGGTTCCGGCGACGGCGATCCTGTCGGCGCGGGAGCGCGCGGCATCTCCGACATGGCCCGGTGAAAATGACCCGACGCATGAACCGCATCTTCTGTTTCTGGACCGGCACGAACGAGATGAGCGAAAATCGCTTGCGCGGGCTCGCATCCCTTCGTGACCGGTCGGGCTGCGAGGTGACGCTGATCAGCGAGGCCAATCTGTCCGACCTGGTGCCCGCCGAGAGACTGCACCCCGCCTATCGTCATCTCAATCTGGCGCATCGCGCCGATTACCTGCGCTGCTACGCCATGCGCCACGAAGGCGGCGGCTATGCCGACATCAAGCCCAATCACCACGACTGGACGCCGCATTTCGACCGGCTGGCGACAACCCCGGACCTCTGGGCCATAGGCTATCGGGAGCATACGCCCGGTTCGGTTTCGAACATGTACACATCGTCGAAGGATCTGGGGCTGTCCGCGCCCCGCCGCGCCGGCGCCTATCTTCACCGCAAATGGCTTCAGGCCAACCACAAGCGGCTGATCGGCTGCTGCGCCTTCATCTGCAAACGCGACACGCCGTTCGTGGAGGAGTGGTGGCGGGAAATGAACCGCCGGCTCGACCGGCTGTTGCCAGCGCTGGAAAGAAACCCGGCGCGCGCGCCCTACGAGCGGCCGGGAGATATCGTTGACGGCGTGCCGTCGCGCTATCCGGTTCCCTGGACGCATGTTCTGGGCGACATCTTTCATCCGCTCGGACTGAAATACACCCGCCGCATGTCGCGCGACCTGCCGCCTCCGGATTCGCACAACTACCGTTAGGGTCAGGACCTGTTCGAGACCGCCTATTGCGCCGGCGGCTGGTCCTCTTGCTTCTTCTGTCCAAGACCGAAGGACCCGAGGAAGCCCGACGGCAGGCCGAAGCCCTGCTCCACCGCGTCGAGCACGTCCTTGTCGTCAACCTCGCCGTCCAGCACCTTCTGCACGTCGATCTCCGTGTTGCCGCCGGTCGCGCGTTGCAGCGCCTCGTTGGCGACCTCGCCCGCAACCTCGCCGAGGTTTCCCGCCGGCACGCTGTCCGACACCCCTTTGAACAGGCCGCCGCCGAGGCTTTCCAACTGCTTCAGCGCGGCTTGCGGATTGTCGAGAATGCCCTTGATGTCAGGATAGATCCGCGGCCGGTCCCAGGAGCCGCGCACGATCACCGGCACGCCAAGACCGTCCAGCTCGCGCGCCTCGCCCTTGTCGCGGGGCACCGGCGCGGTGTTGCCGAGGTCGGCGACCACGCGCGGCTCCAGCCGCCAGTCCAGTGTCTTTTGCGGCATGTCGACGGTGCCCGCACCGCTGAGACGCACCAGCGGTCCGACCATTTGCAGGTCGCTGGAGGTTGCAATGCCGTTCTCGACCGCGAAGCTTGCGGCAAGCACCGAGAAGTCCGTCTGCTGAGCCGGGTTCTCCGACCAGCCAAGCAGCGTGTCGACGGTCAGCCCACGTACCATCTTGGGAATGTTGAGCCCGAGGATCGCGCCATTGGAGAAATCGAACCGCGCCTGCCCCCCCAGCGCCGACACAAGATCGGCCTCGCTTGCGCCTTGCGCGGCGAGATCCATCGAGGCGGCGACCTTGCCCTGGATCCAGTCGAAATCCGCCAGTGCCGACAGGAAGGGGCGCGCACTCACATCCTCAAGTGCGCCCTTCACGCTCAGTTGCGGCACGGACCCGGAGCCGTCGAGCACCACCGTGGCCCGCCCCGCGCCCTCATAAAGCGCCATTTCGGCAAGCTCGGCCTGCAGGCGCCCGTCCGTCAGCTCGACCCGCAACCGGCTGCGGCCGATCTCGATACCGCTTGCCGAAATCGTCTCCGCGCTGAGATCGAGGTCGGCATCCACCGCCTTCAGACCGGCAAGGTCGAGCGGCGCGCGCGACCAGCCGCCATCGCCGCCGCCGGGCACCCTGTCACCGCCGGAAGCACCACTGCCGCCCGACGCCGTGGCGGCTCCGCCGGAGAGATAGGGGTCGAGGCCAAGACGTGCCAGCGCCAGTGTCGCGCTCACGCGCGGCCGCACGCCGCCGAGCGCGATCTCGCCGCGCCCGCGCCCCTCGATATCGTCGAGACGCAGCGCGGCGTCGCTGAACCGCACCAGTCCGGGAGCCGCCTCCAGATCGCCGGAGAAGGAAAACGCCCTGAGCCCGCCGCCGTCAGGCAGCGGCGTGCCGAGCCAGCCAGCGAGAGCGCGCAGATCGGCCGTTTCCAGAAAGACCCCGCCATCGATGGCGCCGGACGGCGAAAGCGCGCCTTCGAACCCGGTACTGAGCCGCGAGCCGACGATCTCCACCTTGACCGGGGCCGGCAGACCCGCCATCAGCAGGGCCGGCGTCGCACCGCCGTCGACGCGGAACGTCTCGCTGCGCCAGACAAATCCGCCGGATAGGGCGACAGGACCGTCGAGACCGGCGAAATCGAGCGCCAGCGCAAGGTCGTCGATGCGCCGTGCGGCCGGGTCGTCGCCGATAGGGGACGGCACCGGAAGATCGTCGATGCCACCACCGGTCAGGGACAGGCGACCGGAAACGTCGAGCGCGCCGAGAAGCGCGGCGGTATCCGCGCCGCTCGTGGCGAGTGCGATCTCGCCGCCGAGCGTGCCGCGCGCCTGTTCCGGCCGGCCGGCAAGCGTCAGCACCTGCGACAGGCCGAGATCGGCAAGCGTCAGATCCGCCTCGATCTGCGGCACGGGCCCATCGAGTTGGACCGTGCCGTGTCCGCGCATCTCGCCACCGGCAAGCTGCAGGGTGAGCGAACCGATCTCGACGCTTTCGCGAGAAATCGCGACATCGGAATTCAGACTGTAGGGTCCGGGATCGCGCGCCAGCGGCATCTGCAAGCCGGCAAAGAGATCGGCAAGCCCCTCACCGCGCGCCCCGACCCGCAACCGGCTTTCCGCCGACGGCGCAAGGTCGCCTTCAAACGTCAATTGCGCGTCCGCGGCGGACACTGTCAGATCGACAGCACTCGTACCGCCGGTGCTGAGCGCCAGCGGCGATGACACCGCACCCGCCACAGTCACGGTGAGGTCGCGGTAGCCGACCGACCCGTCGAGTTCAAGCGGTCCGGCAAGCGAGGGCAGGCGCAACGTGAGGTTTACCGCCTCGACCGTGTGCTTCAGTCCGCTGCGCTTGTCATCATAGACCACCTCGCCGTCGACGATCGTCAGCCGGTCGATCCCGATGCGCGCCAGAAACGGCTCGTCGGACCCGGCAACGGGCGCTCCGGTCTGCGCCGGAGCGGACGCAACCGGCGCGGCGTCACCGTTGCTTTCGGAGATTGCCTGTGTCGCGGAGGTCCAGCGATCGACGGGAAAGGCGCGGCGCGGCGACCAGCTTGTGGTGCCGTCGCGCGCGATCTCGGCGAGGATCCTGGGACTGTCGAGATTGACGTGAGTCAGACGGATGTCGCCACCGAACAGGCCGCTCCAGGCGAGGCCGAAGTCGATTTCGGCCGCGCGCGCGAACTCGATGCCGTCCGCACCGGCGGCGCCGGCAATGCCGACATCCTCCGCCGTCATGCGAAATCCGGGCAGCAACGACAGGCTCACCGGACCGTCGAGCCTGAGCCGCCAGCCGGTCCGCGCCTCGACGCGTGAAATCAGTTCGGCGCGAATGGCATCCTTCGGCAGCAGCAGCGGCACGATCAGGACCACGCAGGCCAGGATGAAGAAGAGGCTCAAAAGCCCGACGACGACCCGTTTCAAGCCGATCTCCCCAGTAATGCGAATCAGCAGCAGTGTACGTCAAAGCGTGGCGGTTGCGTGACCTGCCAGCGGAACATCCCCGCCCGCGTTTTCCGGCCTCCCGGCATGCAACGAAAACGGCCCGAACGGCGGCATGGACATTCTCGCGACAATTTCGGATGCTGCGTGGCAACACGGGCTTGGGCTGTGACGACACAATGGGCCACGCCCGCTCGCAAGCGCAAGGAGGGCGCATGTTTCAGGCCTTGAAGAGCTTTTTGAAAAACGCCGTGACCGGCGAGGACGACAAGCTTACGTTTGCCGAGGACGATCACCGTCTGGCGGCGGCGGCACTGCTGGTGCACATCGTGTCCGTCGACGGTGTCGTCGACGAGTCCGAACGCGCCGCGCTCAACGACGTTCTCAAGCACCATTACCAGCTGACGCCCGAGATGACCGCCGACCTGATCAAGGCGGCGACCCGCCGCGACAACGAGGCGGTCGACCTTTATGGCTTCACCTCCGTCTTGAAACGCAGTCTCGAGATCGAGGAACGGCTCAGGATCCTGGAAATGATGTGGCAGCTCGTCTATGCGGACGGCATCGTTCACGAGTTCGAGGACAACACCATCTGGCGTGTTGCCGAACTCCTCGGCATTTCGTCCCGCGACCGGCTGGCGTTGCGCCGCAAGGTCGCCGGCGATTCAGACGCGGAGACGGACGACGACAGCCCCCGATAGAGCGGACTGCGACCTTTCCCCTCGCGAAGGGTCGACGCACCACCGCAACGCACGATAGACTTGGCGCATGATCATTGATCCCAGGCAGTTGCAGGACCGACCGAAGGTTCTGATCGTTCTTCATCAGGAAACCTCGACACCGGGCCGGGTCGGTCAGGAATTGATCAAGCGCGGCTTCGCCCTCGACATCCGCCGCCCCCGTTTCGGTGACCTGCTGCCGCACACGCTGGACGACCACGAGGGAGCGGTGATCTTCGGCGGTCCGATGAGCGCCAACGACACCGACGCCTTCGTTCACCGCGAGACGGACTGGATCGATGTCCCGCTGCGGGAGAAAAAGCCCTTCCTCGGGATCTGCCTTGGCGCGCAGATGATGGCGCGGAACCTCGGCGCACGCGTCACCAGCCATGACGACGGGCTGGTGGAGATCGGTTACTACGATCTCAAACCCACCGAGACCGGAAATGAACTGATGGACTGGCCGACCAAGGTCTATCAGTGGCACCGTGAGGGCTTCGAACTGCCGTCCGGCGCGGAGCTTCTGGCGCGCGGCAACGCCTATCCCAACCAGGCCATGCGCTATGGCCCGGCCGCCTATGGCATCCAGTTCCACCCCGAACTGACCTACCACATGATGGTGCGATGGACGACGCGGGCGGCGCCGCGCATGGAGCTCCCGGGCGCCCGTTCCAGGCGCGACCATTTCGCCGGCCGTTATGTCTTCGACCCCGCCGTCAAGGCGTGGCTCGATGCCTTCCTGGACCACTGGATCGGCCACGCCGACGACCGGGCGGCGCTCACAGACGCGGCCCAGTAGCCGGTCAGCAAGCGCCGCGCCAATCTCGTCCGGACGACGTTGGCGTTGAAATGCACCTCACCCGCCACACAAGCCACAGATATTGCGATTGATTTTTCGCAAATCCGTCAGCCCGCGCGGCGGGTGGGGCGATATCACTTCTCGTGGCCGCTCATCCCGCCGGAGATTTCGTCCGTCTGATCGGCGCTCAACTCGTCCGGCAACACCAGATTGAGGATGATCGCGAGACCGGCAGCCGGCAACAGGCCGCTGGTCAGCAGGATCTGCAGGGTCGGCGAGACATGCTGAAGCGCTTCCGGTACCAGTTGCAGCCCCAGCCCCACCGACAGCGACACGGCGAAGATCACCATGTTGCGCCGGTTCCAGGCCACATCCGCCAGCATCGAGATGCCCGCGGCCGCGACCATGCCGAACATGACGATGACGCCGCCGCCGAGCACCTCGATCGGCACCGTCGAAATGATGGCGCCGATCTTGGGCACCAGCCCGCAAACGATCAGGAAGACCGCGCCGAAAGTGACCACATGCCGGCTCATCACACCGGTCATGGCGATCAGGCCGACGTTCTGGCTGAAGGATGTGTTGGGCAGGCCACCGAACAGGCCGGCCATCGCCGTGCCGAGGCCGTCGGCATAGGTCGCGCCGACGATTTCCCGGTCGGTCGCCTCGCGGCCCGCGCCGCCCTTGGCGATACCGGAAATGTCGCCCACCGTCTCGATGGCCGAGACGAACCCCATAAGGGCGAAGCCGATCACCGCCGCCCAGTCGAAGGCAAAGCCGAAGTGAAACGGATTGGGCATCATGAACCAGGACGCGCGGCCGACATTGGCGAAGCTGACCATGCCGAGCCCATAGGCAAGCACATAGCCGGCAAGGAGGCCGATCAGCACGGCTGCGACCGACCACATGCCGCGGGTGAAGAACTTCAGGCCGAGCGTCACCAGCACCACGACCAGCGCGACGGACCAGTTCAGCGCGCTGCCGAATTCGGGCTTGCCCATCGCCGGAACCCCGCCGGCGGCATACTGGATCCCGACCTTGACCAACGCCAAACCGATCATCAGCACGACAAGCCCGGTCACCAGCGGCGGCAGGGCGAAGCGGATGCGGCCGATCACCGTACCGAGCGTTGCATGAAACAGACCGCCGATGATCACGCCGCCCATCAGCGCGGCCATCGCGTCGACGCCCTTGCCAGCGACGAGCGGGATCATGATCG
Source organism: Stappia sp. ES.058 (assembly GCF_900105595.1). Classification (GTDB taxonomy): domain Bacteria; phylum Pseudomonadota; class Alphaproteobacteria; order Rhizobiales; family Stappiaceae; genus Stappia. The sequence goes on from NZ_LT629784.1 coordinate 3,565,955, forward strand.
GCAGGAAGGCGAAACTCGTGCCCTGCACCACCGGAAGCCGCGCGCCCACCGGCCCCATGCCGATGGTCTGGAACAGCGTCGCGATGCCGGCGAAGAGCAGCGACATCTGGATCATGTAGATGAGATCGAAGACCCCGGGCGTGCCGAACCCGAAGCCGGCGGCCCCGGCGACGATAATCGCCGGCGTGATGTTGCTGACGAACATGGCCAGCACATGCTGGATGCCCAGCGGAAGGGCTTTCGCCAGCGGCGGCGTGTAGTCCGGATCCCGCAATTGTTCCGGCGTCCCGATCGAATGGTCGGCAGCCATAAGTCTCTCTCCTTCTGGAAGGCGCGCTTTGGCGCTTTGGATTGATCCGGTGCCGGTTCTTCATCTCCGTGTTCCCAGACGGACGACCGATCTTGTCCGGATGGACCCGGCGCGGCAGCGCCGGATCCCGATGCGGCTCGTCAGACGAGCCGGCCGTAAAGCCGGAGACGGCTGATGCCGCCGTCCGGATAGATGTTGAGGCGCACATGCGTCACCGGTTCGGGTGAGCGCACATCGCCGGAGGCGATGTCGTGAACGGCATCGGCGGTCAGCCTTGTGCGGGCGACAACCTCGTCCCAGAACATCGACGAGGTGACCACCGCATCGTTCAGATCGCTGGCGAAATCACCGAGATCGGCCGCCTGCAGCGAAAAGCTTTCCGGGAAGTTGCCCTTGTAGAACGCGGTGTCGATGCTGGCGTGCTCGATCAGCCCGCGCGCGCCGAGGGCAATGATGATCCAGTCGCTACCGGGCTCCCGGCGCCGGCGCGTCTCCCAGCCGTCGCCCATGTTGACGCCGCGTCCCGGCGCGAGCAGGCGGTGGTAGGCGCCGTAGTGGGCATCGGAAAACGCCAGCACCCGCGCACCGTTGAGCGCGGAGGCGAGATCGACGTCGCCGGACCCGACCGACGCACGGTCGATCTGCGGGCGGCCATAGACCCGGAACCGGCCGACGCCGCCATCGGGGTGGATGTGAAGCCGCACATGCGTCCAGGCGGTATCGCTGTCACAGGCGAAATAGTGATGCGCGCTCGGACCCAGCGCCGCCATGCCGACAAGCTCGCTCCACACGGTCGAACCGTCGGGATCGCCCTCGACGGCGCAGGCCTCTATGCGACAGGCGGGCGGGTAGTTGCCGGTGAAGTGGGCGGTGTCGACATCGAAGCCCGTGATGCGGCCGCGCGCCGCCAGCCGCACCACGGCGCTGTCGTGACCGGGGCCGCGCCGGCGGCGCGATTCCCAGCCGTCCATCCATTTGCCGTTGTCGTCGTATTTGTCGGCAATGAAGACGGCCTCATCGTCGGCCAGCATGCGGTCCACGCTGGCGAAAAAATCATCGGTCACCGACAGCGCCTTCGCGCCAAGGCCGGCGGAGGCGAGGTTGATGTCGGTTCGGGCGAACTCCGGACGGGCGTCCGGCGTGGCGAGTGTCATGATCGTCAGTCCTTCCTGCTCGCACCGGCGGTGAGCCGGCACGACGAAAATGCCGGAGCGGTCAGTCCGGCAGGATGTCGGCAAGGCGAAGCCCGGCAATGCGTTCGACCTGGGCGCAGGCCGTGGCGAATTCGGTGTCGCGGTCGTTCTCGGCGCGCGCCTCGAAGTTTTCCAGGATGTCCAGCTTGGCACGGCCCTTCACCGCCAGGATGAAGGGAAAGCCGAAGCGCGCCTGATAGGCGTCGTTCAAGGCGGTGAAGCGCGCGCGCTCGTCGTCGGTCAGCGCGTCGAGACCGGCGGCCGCCTGCTCACCCGTCGATTCCGCAGTCAGCCGTTTGGCGCTCGCCAGCTTTCCGGCCAGATCGGGGTGAGCACGCAACACGCCAAGCCGCTCGTCTTCGCTTGCCGCGCGAAAGACGCTGACCAAAGCTTGCTGCAGACCGCGCGCGGTGTTCTCGCCCGGCCCGAGACCGGCGTCAAAGGCGCGCTCCGCGATCCAGGGCGAATGTTCGAAAATGCCGCCGAAGCGCGCGACGAAGGCCTCGCGGCTCATCGAGGCCGGCGAAAGGCCGCCGTTCGGTTGCGCGTTTTCACCCGGCATGGGCCCCTCCCCTTGCGTGACCGCGAAGCTTTATTGGTAAACCAGAACAATCACCATGATTGTCAAAAATTTCTTGAAAGAGATGCATCGGCGCGAAGCGACCCGCGCCCGGGGACAGACCGGCCGCGCAAGCGGGGACACGGGGAGGATAGATGGCCGGATCCGCGTCGGCCGGACGCGCGCGCCGAATCGCCGTCTCGACGCCAATTGGGTTCAGTTTCATCAATTCCGGCATCTAATTTCGCAAAATTCCGATCAAATTTAAGCGGAATTGGCGTGATTGCACGCTTGAAGCTGGCGCCGCCTATCGGCGTGTCCCCGCATCCGCCGTCTCCGCCAGAAGCGCATCCAGCGCGACCTTGCAGCCCTGGGTCACGAAATCGATGAAGAGCCGGATTTTCGGGTCCTGAAGGCGCTTGTGCGGATAGAGGCAGGCGAGTTGCACCGGCGGCGGCGGGGTCGCCGCACAGACCTCCACGAGCGCGCCGCTGCGCAGATGTTCGATCACCTCGAACAGCGGCTTGTTGACGACACCGCAGCCCGCCAGCGCCCAGTCGGTCAGCACGTCGCCGTCGTCGGATTCAAACGGACCCGAGATCTCGTAACGCACCGGCCCGTCAGGCTCGTCGAGCGACCACTGAAACTCGTTGGCGCCGGGAAAGCGCAGCAGCAGGCACTTGTGGTGGCCGCCGACCAGATCGCGTCCGCTCTCCGGCATGCCATGTTCCGCCAGATAGGAGGGGGCCGCGCACAGCACCCGCGCACAGTCGAACACGGGCCGCATGCGCAAGGCGGAATCGGGCGGCGTTCCGAGCACGAAGGCAATGTCCAGCCCCTCGCCCATGACGTCCAGCTTGCGGTCCGACAGGCGCAGCCGCACGTCGACCTCCGGGTAGGCCGCCTTGAACTCCGGGATCAGCGGCGCGATCAGCCGCCGGCCGATGCCAAGCGGGGCGGCGACGAAAATCGAGCCGCGCGGATTGCGCGCAACATCGGCAACCGCTGCCTCCGCCTCCTCGATCGTGTCCAGGATCTTGACCGCCCCCTTGTAGAAAATGGCGCCATGCTCCGTCGGCTGCAGCTTGCGCGTCGTGCGGTTGAACAGCCGAACCCCGAGATGCTTTTCCAGTTCGCCGATCCGGCTGGAGACCACGGCCGGCGAGACGCGGCGATCGCGCGCGGCCGCCGACATGCTGCCAAGCTCGACAACCCGCACGAAGACCTTGAGATTGTTCACGTAGGACATGACAATCCCGATATCATCTTCAAGATTTTTTTGATAGTGCTGGGCCTGTCATCGGACTTTTTTGCAAATCGGCGATCTGTCAGGCTCGTCGCTGGTGGGCCGACCTTTCGGCCCCGCAACCACGGAGACCTTCATGGAAATGGCGATTGCCTGGGACTGGCTGTCCTTTGCCCTGAGATGGCTCCATGTGATCACGGCCATCGCCTGGATCGGATCGTCGTTCTACTTCATCGCGCTCGACCTTGGGCTGCGCAAGGCACCCGACCTGCCGCAGGGCGCGCACGGCGAGGAATGGCAGGTGCACGGCGGCGGCTTCTATCACATCCGCAAGTATCTGGTGGCGCCCGCCGAAATGCCCGAGCACCTGACCTGGTTCAAATGGGAGAGCTACGCAACATGGCTCTCCGGCTTCGCGCTGATGGCCGTGGTCTATTACGCCGGCGCCGACCTCTACCTGATCGACGCCAACGTGCTGGAGATGTCGCAGCCGGTGGCGATCGCCGTTTCCATCGCCTCGATCGCCTTTGGATGGATCGTCTACGACCTCCTGTGCAAATCGCCCGCAGGCAAGAGCACGACCGGGCTGATGCTTCTCCTGTACGTCGTGCTGGTCGCCATGGCCTGGGGCTACACGCAGCTCTTCACGGGGCGTGCCGCCTTCCTGCATCTCGGCGTCTTCACCGCCACGATCATGTCCGCCAATGTGTTCATGATCATCATTCCCAACCAGAAGAAGGTGGTCGCAGCACTGCTGAAAGGCGAGACGCCCGATCCGGCGCTCGGCGCGCAGGCCAAGCAGCGCTCGCTTCACAACAACTACCTGACGCTTCCCGTCATTTTCCTGATGCTGTCGAACCACTATCCGCTGGCCTTCGCGACCCCCTACAATTGGGTCATCGCCTCGCTGGTGTTCCTGATGGGCGTGACGATCCGCCATTTCTTCAACAGCATGCACGCCGGCAAGGGCAAACCCTGGTGGACCTGGGGCGCGACCGCAGCCCTCTTCATCGCCGTCGTCTGGCTCTCCACCCTGCCGCCTCCGGGTGAGGATGTCGGCGAGCGCGACGCAGCCAGCGTCACGGCACCGGCCACACCAATGACGCCGGCGATGGCGCGTCTGGTCGCGGCGCCGCAATTCGCCGACGTGCGCGACACGGTTCTGGGGCGCTGCTCCATGTGCCACGCGACCGAACCCGTGTGGGACGGCATCGTCGTCGCGCCGAAGGGCGTTCACCTGGAGAGCGACGCCGACATCGCCGTCCATGCGCATCAGATCTATCTGCAGGCGGCCCGCTCGCATGCCATGCCGCCGGCCAATCTGACCTATATGGAACCGGACGAGCGCGCCCTGCTCGCCGCCTGGTACGAAAACGCGACCCGCTAGCACCGCACATCTTCAAGCACCCGTCTCCGGCCGGAGCCGGCCACCCGCCGCCGGGCGCACCAGCGACGGCGGCGTTTTCGTTTGCGCCATTGCCACCCGTTCCGGGAACGCTGCGCGAAAAAGCGGCGGCTGCCCGAATAACGCGCAAGCGCTGCCGCAAGGTGGATTGTTTCATCGAAACGTATTAACAAGACCATCCAGCCTTCCCCGGCACGCCACGTGCCAGTCTGGAGCGTAGCTGCTCCCGACAACGACAGAAAATTCGCAATCACAACACCGTTCCGGTCTTTTCGGGCCGGCGCGCGAATGATGACAAGGAGACGACAGACCGATGCCGACCCTTACGGAAGCGGAAGAAATCTCGGATATTGCTTTTGGCTACATGGGCTCGAAAGCATTGTTTGCTGCCCTTCACTTCGGTGTCTTCACGCAACTGGCCTCGGCACCGGCGAAGATCAACGACCTGGCCGCGAAGACCGGCCTACCGGGGGAACGCTGCCGCACGCTGCTGACGGCGCTGACCGCACTCGGCCTGGTCGAGCAGGACGACGGGATCTATCGCAATTCGCCCGCCGCCGAACGCTTTCTGGTCAAGGGCGCGAAGTATGACTTCGGCGATTATCTGCGCCTCCAGGTCGGCCAGCAGATGTATCCACTGATGGACCAGATCGAACCTGCGCTGTCGGGCGATCTGCCGGACGATGCCACCGCCTCCTATGCCGACTGGTTTTCCGATCCGGAGCAGGCACGGCTTTATTCCGAAAGCCAGCACGCCGGCTCGCTCGGTCCGGCCCTCGGGCTTGCCCGCCGCGTCGATCTGTCGAGCGCCCGCACACTGCTCGACGTCGGCGGCGGCACCGGCGCCTTCGCCATCACGCTGTGCCAGAATTTCCCGGAGTTGTCGGCGACCGTCGTCGAGTTTCCCAATGTCGCAAAGCTTGGCCGTTCTTTCGTCGACAAGGCCGGACTTTCGGAGCGCATCGCCTACCGCGATGGCAACGCGCTGGAAACCGAATGGCCGCGCGAGCAGGATGCGATCCTGATGTCCTATCTGCTCTCCGGCGTGCCCGATCATGCGCACACCGGCCTGATCGAGCGCGCCTTCGATCATCTCGCGCCGGGCGGTCAGTTGATGGTGCATGACTTCGTCGTCGACAGCGACCGCGCAGGTCCCAAGAACACCGCTCTTTGGCAGTTGCAGCACACGGCGTTCACCCCCGAAGCACGCTCCATCGCCGACGACTGGCTGGAAAAGCAGATGACGACCGCCGGATTTGAAAACGTCAGCGTCGAGCCGCTGATCCCGGGCATGACCAAGCTGGCGCTCGGCACCCGCCCCGCCTGAGTCCGCGCGAAATCACATCCCTCAGGTGTCGCGCTGGTCCAAAAGCCAGTCGCGGACCTGCTCGGCCGATGGCGTCAGGACGCGGTCGCGCGGCCACACCAGCTGGAACGGGGTTGCCGTTTCCAGCACGTGGTCGTCGACCGCGACCAGAAGCCCGCTTTCCACCAGACGGTCGGTCAGATGGGTCCATCCGAGCGCGATCCCCTGCCCGCCCATCACCGCCTGCACGACAAGCACATAGTCGTTGATCAAAAGCCCGCTGGCCCGCGACGGCCGCGGCAGGCCGACGCTTGCAAACCAGTCGCCCCAGTCCGTGCAGGGGCGATAGGGTTCCTCCAGATGGATGAGCCGGTGGCGGGCAAGCGCCGACGCGCTCTCCGGCAGGCCCTGCGCGTGCACATAGGCGGGACTGGCGACCGGCTGGATCCGCTCCGGTGCGAGGACCTCCGCGTTATAGGCAAAAAACCCGCCAATAACGCCGGAGCGTACCCCGAGCGGAATGTCTTCGGCTGCGATATCCAGATCGCGGTCGGAGGTCTGGATGCGCAGGTCGATCTCCGGCAGGTCCTGGCGAAATTGCGCCAGGCGCGGCAGCATCCAGAAACTGGCGAAAGCGGTCGAGGCGGAGAGCGTCACATGCTGTTCGGTCCCCAGCGCCCTGAGTTCCTCCGCCGACTTGCGGATCGTGCCAAGCCCGAGGGCGACATCGGCGTGAAACCGCGCGCCCGCCTCCGTCAACACCACGCGACGATGCCGGCGGTGGAACAGGCGCACGCGAAGCGTCTCCTCGAGCCCCTTCACCGCAAGACTGACCGCCGCCTGGCTCATGCCAAGCTCTTCGCCGGCGCGCGTGAAACTGCCGTGGCGGCCCGCCGCCTCGAAGGCGATCAGCGCGCTGGCGGAAGGCAGCATGTGGCGCAGGCTTTCCATTAGGTGAGCTTATCCCACGCATGAGATTTTTCCAGCATCACGAGAGGTTTTACGACAGCTAGGCTTTTGTCTGGAAACAGCAGACAGGGGAAACGCACCATGGCTGTCGCAGAGGTTTCGCCGCCGCAGGGCACTCGGGACACCACGGAGACCGCACGGCCCCGACGCGGTGCGCGGGATCGCCGCCGCGACCGGCGCGCGGCCGCCAAACTTGGCGGCCCGGCCTATGTCACGCGTGCAATCCCGCCCTACGAGATCCTCGACGAGGAACGGCTTTGCCGCATAGAGGCGGCAGCGGACAGGATCCTGGCCGAGATCGGCGTCGAGTTTCGCGGCGACGACGTGGCGGTGAGGCTGTTTCGCGAAGCCGGTGCCGGCGGGGAGGGCATCACCTGCACCTTCGAACCCGGCATGCTGCGCGAGATCCTGAAGACCGCGCCGGCGGAATTCGTCCAGCATGCGCGCAATCCCGCGCGCTCGGTGCGGATCGGCGGGCCGCACATGGCGTTTGCGCCCGCCTATGGCTCGCCCTTCGTGATGGACCTCGACCGGGGTCGGCGCTACGGCACGCTGGAAGATTTCGAGAACTTCGTGAAGCTCGCCTGGATGGCGCCCTGGCTGCATCATTCCGGCGGCACGGTCTGCGAACCGACCGACGTGCCGGTCAACAAGCGCCATCTCGACATGGTGCTTGCGCATATGCGCTGTTCCGACAAGGCGTTCCTGGGCTCGATCACAGCGCCGGAACGCGCCGAAGACAACATCGAGATGTGCCGCATCCTGTTCGGCGCCGAGAAGGTCAACCGCGACTGCGTGATCATGGGCAACGTCAACGTCAACTCCCCGCTCGTCTGGGACGGCACGATGACCGGCGCGATCCGCGCCTATGCCGCCGCCAACCAGGGTTCGGTGATCGTGCCCTTCATCCTGGGCGGCGCGATGGGACCGGTCACGACCGCCGGCGCCATCGCGCAGGCGCTTGCCGAAACCATGGTCGGCTGCGCGCTCACCCAGTTGGTACGGCCCGGCGCGCCGGTGATCTTCGGCAATTTTCTCTCCTCCATGGCGCTGCGCTCCGGCTCGCCCACCTTCGGCACGCCGGAACCGGCCGCCGGCTCGCTCGTCGTCGGCCAGCTGGCACGCCGGCTCAACCTGCCGCTGCGTTGCGCCGGCTCCTTCACCACCTCCAAGCTGCCCGATGCCCAGGCCATGCAGGAAAGCGCCACGTCGATGCTCTCGGCGGTGCAAAGCGGTGCGAATTTCCTGCTGCATTCGGCCGGCTTCCTAGATGGCCTGCTGTCGATGAGCTACGAGAAATTCGTCCTCGACGTCGACCAGTGCGGCGCGCTGCACAGCTATCTCGCCGGCGTTGCCGTCGACGACAATTCATTGGCGCTCGATGCCTTTTCGGAAGTCGGGCCGGGCAACCACTTCTTCGGCTGCGCCCATACGATGGCGAACTACGAGACCTGCTTCTGGGACAGCGAGCTGGCCGACAACGACCCATTCGAAACCTGGCAGGAAGCCGGCGGCAAGGACGCGGCCACCCGCGCCAACGCCCGCTGGAAAACGATGCTGGCCGACTATCAGGCGCCGCCTCTGGATCAGGCCGTGGAGACGGAACTCCTGGATTTCATTGCGCGCCGGAAGGCCGCGATGGAGGATGCGTGGTACTGACAAGAGGCGAGGGGGACGCCATGACGTCGAAGGATCCGCTGCTGCAGCCCTTCCGGCTCAAGCACCTGGAACTGCGCAACAGGCTGATGTCGAGCGCGCATGAACCGGCCTATTCGCAGGACGGTCTGCCGAAGGACCGCTACCGCCTCTATCACGTCGAACGGGCCAAGGGCGGCATCGCGCTGACGATGACGGCTGGCTCGGCGGTGGTCTCGCCGGACAGTCCGGCCGCCTTCGGCAATCTCCATGCCTATCGCGACGAGATCGTGCCCTGGCTGAAGAAACTCGCCGACGACTGCCACACCCATGGCGCGGCGGTGATGATCCAGCTCACCCACCTCGGCCGGCGCACCGGGTGGAACAAGGCCGACTGGCTGCCGGTGCTCGCCGCCTCGCCGATCCGCGAGCCGGCGCACCGCGCCTTTCCCAAGGAGGCGGAGGACTGGGATCTCGACCGCATTCTCGCCGACTATGCCGATGCGGCGGAGCGCATGCAGGCGGCCGGCCTCGACGGCATCGAGATCGAGGCCTACGGCCATCTGCTCGACGGCTTCTGGTCGCCGGGCACCAACCACCGGGAGGACCACCACAATGGGTCGCTCGACAACCGGCTGCGCTTCACGCGCGCCGTGCTCGCCGCGATCCGTAACCGGATCGGACCCGACTTCATCGTGGGGATCCGCATGGTCGCAGACGAGGACTGGGACAAGGGGCTGACACGCGCCGAGGGCGTGGAGATCGCACGGCGCCTTGTCGCAGACGGCCGGATCGACTTCCTCAACCTCATTCGCGGCCACATCGACACCGATGCGGCACTCGCGAACGTCATCCCGATCCAGGGCATGGCCTCCGCGCCGCATCTCGATTTCGCCGGAGAGGTGCGCGCCGCGACGAAGTTCCCGGTCTTCCATGCCGCCCGCATTGCGGATGTGGCCACCGCGCGCCACGCCATCGCGCAAGGCAAGCTCGACATGGTCGGCATGACGCGCGCCCATATCGCCGATCCGCATATCGCACGAAAGGTCGCCGAGGGACGCGAGCACGAGATCCGCCCCTGCGTCGGCGCCACCTATTGCCTCGACCGCATCTACGAGGGCCATGAAGCGCTGTGCGTCCACAACGCGGCGACGGGCCGCGAGGCGACGATGCCGCACGTCATCGCCCGCAGCACCGGCCCCTCGAAGCGCGTGGTCGTCGTCGGCGCCGGGCCGGCCGGGCTGGAAGCGGCCCGCGTCGCGGCCGAGCGCGGCCACCGTGTGACGGTTCTGGAGGCCGCGCCCCACGCGGGTGGACAGGTTCGCCTCGCCGCCCAAAGCCCGCGCCGGCGCGAACTGATCGGCATCGTCGACTGGCGGCTCGCGGCCTGCGAAGCCGCCGGTGTGCGCTTTCGCTTCAACACCTGGGCGGAGGCTGCCGACGTTCTGGCGCTTTCCCCCGACGTGGTCCTGGTCGCCACCGGCGGCCTGCCCGACACCGGCGCGCTCGACTTCGGCGCGGAGCTTGCGGTGTCCTCCTGGGACATCGTCTCGGGCGACGTCAAGCCGGCCAGGCGCGTGCTCGTCTTTGACGACAACGGCGGCCATCCGGGCATGCAGGCCGCCGAAGTCGCGGCAATCGCAGGGTGCGAGGTGGAGGTCGTCACGCCGGAGCGGTTCTTCGCGCCGGAAATGGGCGGGCTCAACCACGTGCCCTACGCCAGGCTCTTTCAGGAAAGAGACGTGCGGATCACCATCAACACGCGATTGTCCGGGATCGCCCGCGAGGGCAACGAGTTGGTGGCAACGCTCGGCTCCGACTATTCGCCGCAAACGCATCTCCGCCGGGTGGACCAGGTCGTCGTCGAACACGGCACGCTGCCGCTGGACGAACTGTATCTGGACCTCAAGCCGGCCTCCCGAAACCTGGGCGCCATCGACTGGTCCAGGGTGATCGCGGCACGGGGCGATCCGCCCTTTCCCGACCGCAATCCGGACGGCGAATTCGTCCTGGCGCGCATCGGCGACGCGGTCGCATCGCGCAACATCCACGCCGCAATCTACGAGGCGCTGCGGCTGACGAAAGACCTGTGACGCGCCGCGGTGCACAAGTGCAACACTTCCGGCAAATCGCCTGAGCGTTAGGGTCTTTGGCCACGAAACAGCGTATAACCGTCGAAATCAATTCAGTCTGCCGGAGCGGGCCTTCCCATCATGCGCAATTTCAAGCTTCTGACCGTTCTTGCCAGCGTCGCGACGCTGGCGCTCGCAGCGCCCGCCGGCGCGCAGGACGGGCTTGCCCCGCCGGACGATCTGCCGGTGCCGCAGAAACAATATGTGATCGACCTGGGTGTCGGCGCGCTGGCCAAGCCGAAATACGAGGGCGCGGACAAGCTTCTGGTCATGCCGATGCCGATCGTTTCCGTCGGCCGGTTCTATCTGCCGGGCTTCGGTCAGGTCGCGGATGGCGAGACCAAGACGCGCGGCGTCTTCTTTTTTCCCTCGTTCAATTTCGTCGGCGAACGCAACGCCTCCGACAGCGCGTCGTTGACCGGCACGCGCACCGTCGACTGGGCGCTGGAACTCGGCCTCGGCGCCGGCTTTCGCTACGACTGGTTCCGCGCTTTCGTCGAGCTGCGGCAGGGCATCAACGGCCACAACGGCCAGGTCGGCCAGGTCGGCGCGGACGTGATCTTCAATCCGATGGAGCGGCTGCAGCTCAGCATCGGTCCGCGCGCCGATTTCGCCTCCGGCGACTACATGGACACCTATTTCGGCGTGACCGCCGCCGAAGCGGCCGCATCGGGCGGCGTGCTGACAGCCTATAATGCCGGTGGCGGCTTCAAGTCGGTCGGCATCCTCGGCCGGGCAAGCTATGCCGTCACGGACACCACGGCCTTGCACCTCCAGGCCGGCTGGGACCGCTTCGTCGGCGACGCCAAGAACAGCCCGATCGTGCGCGGCGGCAATCAGGACCAGTTCTCGATCGGCGCCGGCGTGACCTATCGCTTCGCCTTCGATCTGTTCGACTGATCGACCCAGGCTCCGACATAACGCAAGACAAAAACCGCCTCCGGCAAAACCGGATGGCGGTTTTTTCCTGTCTGGCGTCATTCCGGCCGGGGTGCGGCGGGTCAGTTTCGCAGGTCGTTGCAGACCTCGATGACCAGACCGTCCGGCAACCTGGTGCTGGCATCGCCGCAGGCACCGATCATGCGCGCCTTGTCCAGCCCGCGCGCACCGGTGAGATCGGCACCGACCAGCCGCGTCCGGCGAAACAGCGTTCCCGCAAGCTGCGCGCCGGTCAGATCCGCGCCTGTCAGATCTGCGCTGGAAAAATGCGCCCCCGTCAGATCCGCATTGCGGAAATTCGCTCCTTTCGCCTCGATCCGGTCGAAGTCGGCGTATTTCAACCGCGTGTCGGAAAAATCGGTACCGGCGAGGTCTGCCCGTTCCAGATTGATGCCTTCCATCTTCGCCCCGCGAAACGACGCGCCATCGGCACTCACGCGCACCAGAAGCGCGAACCTGAGGTCCGTATCCACAAGGCTCGCCCCGGTCAGATCGGAATCGGACATGTCGGCATCGCGCAGATCGGCATCGTCGATACGCGCGGCGGAGAGGTTTGCCTTTTCCAGATCGACACCGCGCATCGACGCCCCTGTCATATTGGCGCCTGTGAGGTCGGCCCGCTCCACCTCCGCGCGGCGAAGATCCGCACCGCTCAGGTTTGCCTCTACCAGCGACGCCTCCTTGAGGTCGGCCTCGCGCAGGACCGCATCGGACAGGTCCGCCTTGTCGATGGAAATCCCGCGCAGTTCCGCCAGCCGCAAGTCGCACCCCGGGCAACTGCCGGTGTCCTTGAGGCGTTCCATCGCGGTTTGCGCGGACGCGGCGAGCCCCATCGGCAGACCGGCGCCCAGCGAGAGACCGACGATGGCCGAAACAACATGCGTGACAGAAAATGCGCGTCTCATGGGATCCTCTCCAGATGGTGTTCTTCCCCTAGGGGTGGTCTCTAATCTGGGTGCAAACACAGGCGATTGTAAGGGCAAGGACTTGCCAACACGTTGCCCTGCCGCCGCGCGTCGCTTCCGGCACACACAGGCTGTCGGCCGGCCCGCACCGGGAGGTACAGGGCGCACGCGCATCTCGTCGCGCAACGACAGACACGCCCGAAAGCGCGACCATCCTCTTTCGCGGTGACGCCCGTGCGAATCGTTTCGGTTTGAAGCGGCAAAATTGCGGATATACTCTGGTCCATACGCCTGGTGCAGGCGCGACGGCTGGCTCGGGAGGCCTTCGCCATGATCACATTCAACAAATTGCGTCGCCGTTTGCTGGCGATGACAGGACCCTTGCTGATTGTCTTCGCGATGGGCCTGGCGGGCGCGGACGCCCGTGCCTCAAGCCTGGTTGCGCGCATCGACCTGTCCGAACAACGCATGAAGGTCTATCTGAACGGGCGCCACACGGCGACCTGGCGGGTGTCGACGGCCCGGCGCGGATATCGCACGCCGGTGGGAACGTTCCGGCCCGGGCGCATGCATGCCCGCTATTTTTCGCGCAAGTACCACAATTCGCCGATGCCGCATTCGGTCTTCTTCCACGGAGGCTATGCCATCCACGGCACGACGGCGATCAAGAGCCTGGGGCGCCCGGCATCGCACGGCTGCGTGCGCCTTCATCCGGACAACGCGCGACGGCTGTTTTCGCTGATCAAGCAGAACGGCAAACGCAATGCGCGAATCGTTATTACCCGGTAACCTTTACAGGCCAACGACCCGCACGGCGGATTGACGCAAGGCTTGCAAAGCCTAATGTGCGGGTGAATGGTGCCGCCGACGCAAAGCGTGTCGGCGCAGGCTGTCAGGCTTCGCGGATCGGCTCTGCCGGTCTCGTCGGGGCCGGTGGCTTGAGAAGCCGGCGGGACGAAGGAAGATAGCGGGGTCGCATTTGCCACCTTCCCTCGTCCGCCAAATGCTGACGACGCACTACCTGACTATCAGCGTGCCAATCATGCGGTAAAACCCTTGCCAAATGGTTGGCACGCTGTCGTTTCAAGATGCGGCGCGCGTTCCGACACCCACCACAAGATATTGAAGCCGTTAGGGGTTTGCTAACCCTTCCTGCAGTGCATTTCGCAATGCAGGAGGGAATACGGTAAAGGGGAGGTTAACGGCGCAGGCGTCCGGAAGGCCTCCCCCGGGAACAAGCGTCCACGAAAAACGCGACGCCGCGAATCGCACGCGTCTCCTCATTGTCGCAAGCGTGCCCGCGCTGCCGGCGGAAAACGCGGTCCGCTCAGAAGAACTCCGCCCGCAGGTCGATGCTGGACCGATTGCCGATGGCGTCGAAGTTCTCCGCTTCCCAGTGTTGCGCGGCCCGGCGACCGATGTCGTGCAGATGCTTCAGGAAGCGCCATTCGGCATTGACCTTGGACGAGGACTGAAGCGGTTTCAGCCCTTCGGCGGAAATGCGGTGCATATGCACCTTCTTGTAGTCCTTGCGGTCGAGTTTTCCATCCTCGATCAGCCGGGTGACGAACTCGATCGCCCGCATCTCGCGCAGAAGCGTGGAATTGAAGGTGATCTCGTTCAGCCGGTTGAGAATCTCGCGCGCGCTCTTCGGCGTCTCGGCCCGTTCGACCGGATTGATCTGGATCAGCACCGTGTCGGATGTACCCGTTTCGCCGAACAGCGGAAACAGCGGCGGATTGCCCATGTAGCCGCCATCCCAATAGGGAACCCCGTCGATTTCCACCGCCTGGAAAAGGTGCGGCAGGCAGGCCGACGCCATCACGGCATCGAGACCGATCTCCTCGGCGGAAAAGACGCGGATCTTGCCCGAATGAACATTGGTTGCGGCGACGAAAAGCCGAATGCTGTCGCAGGCACGCACCGCCTCGAAATCAACGGTCTGCTCCACGACATCGCGCAAGGGATTGATGTTGAGCGGGTTGAACTCATAAGGCGAGGAAAACCGCGAGGCGAGATCGAAGGCGATGAAGCTCGGCGACATGTCGAGGCTCCATTCCCCCATGATCATGTCGATCGGCGTGCGCTTGATCGGGCTGAGCCAGGCCTGATCGCTGACCGCCTTCCAGAAGCGGTGCAGCGCCTCGCGCGCGCCCTCGCGTCCGCCCTTGTGCAGGCCATCCGCCAGAACGACCGCGTTCATCGCGCCGGCGGAGGTGCCGCTCACCCCCTCGATGACGAAATTCTCGCTCTCCAGCAGCCAGTCGAGCGCGCCCCAGGTGAAGGCGCCATGCGCGCCGCCCCCCTGAAGCGCCAGATTGATGGACTTGGGTCCCTTGGTCATGACGCGCCTTTTGATGCGAGGATCGTTCGACGGCAACCCGCCCGGTCACCCGCTACTGCGCGGTCCAGCCGCCGTCCATCTGTTGCAGCGAACCGGTGATGCAGGAGGCGGCGTCCGACGTCAGATACAGAGCCATCGAGGCGACCTGATCCACGGTCACGAACTCCTTGGTCGGCTGCGCCGCCAGCAAAACGTCGCGCTTCACCTGTTCTTCCGTGAGCCCGCGCGCCTTCATCGTGTCGGGGATCTGGCTCTTCACCAGCGGCGTCCAGACATAGCCCGGGCAGATCGCATTCGCGGTGATGCCGGATTGCGCCACTTCCAGCGCGACCGTCTTGGTCAGGCCGGCGATGCCGTGCTTGGCCGCGACATAGGCGCTCTTGAAGGGCGAGGCGACCAGCGCATGGGCCGAGGCCGTGTTGATGATCCGGCCCCAGCCCTTTTCCTTCATGCCGGGAACGGCGGCACGGATCGTGTGGAAGGCGGAGGAGAGGTTGATCGCGATGATCGCGTCCCATTTCTCGGCCGGGAATTCCTCGATCTTGGAGACATACTGGATGCCGGCGTTGTTCACCAAAATGTCGACCGCGCCGAAGGTGTCTGCCGCCTGCCCCATCATCGCGGCGATCTCGTCAGGCTTGGTCATGTCGGCGCCGGAATAGACGCATTTGACGCCGTGGTCCTTTTCGATGCCCGCCCGCTCGCGCTCGATCGCCTCGGCATCGCCGAAGCCGTTGATCACGACATTGGCGCCGTTCTTCGCAAACGTCTGGGCAATCGCAAGGCCGATGCCGGAGGTGGAGCCGGTGACAAGAGCCGTCTTGGAACTGAGCATGAAAATTCCCTTCGTCGCCATGGCCGCCCGACCAGTCCGGCGGCACGCCGGCGCTCATAGAACATGAGTTTCTATCGCACCGCAACATGGGCCGCGAGCGATCTCGCGACAAGACGCCGCGACAAGGATTTCCCGGCCGTTTCGGCGGCTCAACTCTCCGGCACCTGGGGCGTCCCCGGCCCGCCGCCGGACGGCATCTGACGTTCGCGCATAATGTAATAGCCGCCGGTGAGGATGCTGACCTGCAGCGCCGTTGCGGAGATCTGCAACGCAAGGGTGAGAATGAACACCGCGACACCGGCGAAGAGGCTCGCCCCGCCCGCACCGACCGCGAGCAGACCGACGACGAAGGTTCCACCGACGATCACAAGCGAAAGGCCGACCGCCGCGAAGGACATCGGCAATCCGAGCCCCTCGCTGTCGCTGAACGCTTCGCCAAAGCCCAGCGGTTCGTCCAGCGCGACGGCGGGAAGGACAAGGCTGAAACGCAATACCATCGGCAGAATGAAGAAGACCATTGCGGCAACGGCGAGCACTATTCCGATCATGCCGGCTGTCAGCAACACAAGCGTCGTGATGATCGGGATCACCATGGCCATCACCATCAGAATGATCTGCACGAATTTGCCGGCATAGCGCAGCTCGCGACCGCCGACGGCGAGATGCAGCCAGCCCGGCCGCTCCTCCATCAGCAGACAGCGGTGCCAGGCGACGGCAATGGAGGCGTTCCCGATCACATAGACGACCGCGAAGGCGAGCGAAACGACCAGATGGCCCGCACTGACCGTTTGCGGATCCTGAGGCGCAAGGCCGCTCACGGCCATCTGAGCGACCAGAAAGATCGCGAACCAGGCCCAGCAGATCTTCAGGAAGGTCTCGAAATTGGCGAAGAGCGCCTTGAACGCGCCGAAGAAAAGCCGGCCGGTCGTCTTGGAAATCATGCATCCCCCAAAAACGAAAACGTAAACGCCTCTTGCGCAGGCCAGCACCCGCGAACCGGTTGAAACCGGGTTGCACTATCCCAACCCTTGCGCGCATCGGCAAGCGTTCCACCGCGAAAACAATGGATGTCGCTCCTGTGCCGGCGCGGGTCGTCAGCCGCGCCGCTTGTCCGAGAGACCGCGCACGGCATCCACCGCGCGCGCCGCCGTTTCGCGCGTCGCCTTGCGGCGGCGCACTTCAGCCTCGGCCAGTTCCGCCGCCTTCAGCCCGGCTTGCGCCGCGAAGCGCTCGCGCGCCAGTGCGTAAGCCGTCGTATGCAGGCTGGCGAAGAGCCAGGTGACGATCACCATCGCCCCCATGGGAAACAGCGCGGAGCGCACTTGCGCGAGCGCGCCCATGTCGCTGACCAGCGCGCCAAGCACCATGAGCACCAGCGACCAGATCCAGACGCCAAGGCCGGCAAGCAGCGTGATCACAAGCGCGGCAACGGCCAGCGCCCAGCCGATGCCCCGTGTCAGCGCCCAGGACTCCTTGAACGTCATGTCGTCGTCGAGGGCGGCCGCCGGCAGCACCAGCGAGATGCGCTGCACCAGCATCAGCGCCACGAAGGGCGCGGCAACGAGCGCGAAGATGCCGAACGGCCCCAGCAGCGGCACAAGCACACCCGCGATCAATACGAGCGGAAGCAGGATCAGCACGCCGAACAGTGCAAGAACCGCGAGTTTCCAGGCGACACGAAAATTCCGCGCGCCGAAGGCGAGCGGAAATTCGCGCCTGCCCAGCAAAATGCGCCGCAGATAGGCGACCCCGATGGAAAAGCCGGCAAGCAGATTGGCAATCACGGCCAGCAGCCGCAGCGCGGCTTCCCGCTCGGCGGTCTCGGTTCCTTCGACGATGGGCTCCATCATGTAGGACCCGGTGGTGAAGCCCTCCGCCGGCATCAGCGCGGAACTGATCGCCACGTTCAGCAAGACGAGAAGGAGCATGTAGCCCCAGCCAGACGCGAACAGCGTCGCAAGACGCTTGCGCGCCAGATCGAGCGTGCGGCTCAGAA
Source organism: Stappia sp. ES.058 (assembly GCF_900105595.1). Taxonomy (GTDB): domain Bacteria; phylum Pseudomonadota; class Alphaproteobacteria; order Rhizobiales; family Stappiaceae; genus Stappia. Next base: position 3,583,729 of record NZ_LT629784.1, read on the forward strand.
CCACCAGAAGCATGCCTGTCTCCCCGTTTCCTTTCAGATGCGGGTTTGCACAGTCCGGGTCAAGGCGTGGCGCGCGCCCCTTGCGCACAAGGGTGGCGCGCCCTATTCAAACGGCGTTAGTCTGCACCTAAGATCCGTGAGGGTTTCGCGCGGGCGCAGCGGCCGAATGGCCCTCTGGACGGATCGAACGCCATGACTGGATTGACCCCATGAAAAGCGATCTCCACAGCCACAGCGAACGCAGCGGACCGGCGCCGCGCCGGGTCTCGGTTCCCGTCAAGGTCGGCTCCGTCACGGTCGGCGGCGGCGCGCCCGTCGTCGTCCAGTCGATGACCAACACCGACACGGCCGACATCGACGGCACCGTCGCCCAGGTCTCCGCGCTGGCGGAGGCGGGCTCTGAAATCGTGCGCATCACCGTCGACCGCGACGAGGCGGCGGCCGCCGTTCCGCGGATCCGCGAGCGGCTCGACCGCATCGGCTGCCACGTACCGCTGGTCGGCGATTTTCATTACATCGGCCACAAGTTGCTGGCCGATCATCCTGCCTGCGCCGAAACGCTTGCCAAATACCGCATCAATCCCGGCAATGTCGGCTTCAAGGACAAGCGCGACCGCCAGTTTTCCGACATCATCGACATCGCGCTGAGATACGACAAGCCGGTACGCATCGGCGTCAACTGGGGCTCGCTCGACCAGGAACTCCTGACCCACCTGATGGATGAAAACGCGAAGCTCGACGCACCCGCGCCCGCCGACGCGGTGATGCGCGAGGCGATCATTCGCTCGGGTCTTCTCTCGGCGGAGCGCGCCGAGGACCTCGGCATGGGGCGCGACAAGATCATCCTGTCGGCCAAGGTCAGCCAGGTCCAGGACCTGATCTCGGTCTACGCCGATCTGGCGGCACGCTGCGACTACGCATTGCACCTCGGCCTCACCGAGGCCGGCATGGGCACCAAGGGCATCGTCGCTTCGGCTGCCTCCATGGGCATCCTGCTGCAACAGGGCATCGGCGACACGATCCGCGTGTCGCTGACGCCGGAACCCGGCGGCGACCGCACCCGCGAGGTGCAGGTGGCACAGGAACTCCTCCAGGTGATGGGCTTTCGCTCCTTCGTGCCGATCGTTGCCGCCTGTCCGGGCTGCGGGCGCACCACCTCCACGGTGTTCCAGGAGCTGGCCCAGGACATTCAGGACAACCTGCGTGTCTCCATGCCTGTGTGGCGGGAGAAGTATCCCGGCGTCGAGACGCTCAATGTCGCGGTGATGGGCTGTATCGTCAACGGACCGGGCGAGAGCAAGTTCGCCGACATCGGCATCTCGCTGCCCGGCACCGGCGAAACGCCCGCCGCACCCGTCTTCGTCGACGGCAAGAAGGTCACGACCTTGCGCGGCCAAAACATCGCCGACGATTTCAAGAAGATGGTCGACGACTACATCGAGACGCGTTTCGGCGGCGACGCCCGGTCCGCCGCGGAATGACCGCATCCGCACCGCAATCCGCCCGGGCGGATATTCTCGTCGTCAATTCCCAGGTCGTTCGCGGCGCCGTTGGCGGACGAATCGCAAGCTTCGCACTGGAGCGTCTCGGCCACCGGGTCTGGTTCCTGCCGACCGTGCTGCTGCCGTGGCACCCGGGGCAGGGGCGCGGAGAGCGTCATGTCGCCGACGACGTCACCTTTTCCGCCCTCGTCGACGACCTGATCGGCGCGGACACGCTTTCCAACATCGGCGCCGTGGTCTCCGGCTATCTCGGCAGCGCCGCCCAGGCCGGCAACATCGCCCGGCTGGTCGCGGCCGTGCGCAAGGACAATCCACAGGCGCTCTACGTCTGCGACCCGGTCAGCGGCGACCGCGCCGGTCTTTACGTTGCCGAGGAAACGGCGACAGCGCTGCGCGACTCGCTGCTGCCGGAAGCCGACATCGCGACGCCGAACCTTTATGAACTGGAATGGATGTCCGGGCGCAGCGTCACGACGGAAACGGACGCGATCTCGGCGGCCCGGTCGCTCGGCCCAGCGCGGGTGCTGGTCACCTCGGCACCGGCCATGCGGCGCAACTCCGTTTCCAACCTCCTGGTGAGCGACAGGGCCGCCATCGCCGCCGAGCACGGCGCTATCGCCGATGCGCCGAATGGCACCGGGGATCTGATGGCCGCCCTGTTCACCGCCAATCTTCTGGCCGGACAACCGGACGAGGCGGCGCTCAAGCGCTCCGCCGCCTCGGTGTTCGAATTGGTCGCGCGGTCGGTCAAACGCGGCGCCCGCGACCTGCTGATCTCCTACGAGCAAGCTGCCCTGGTGCAACCGATGGCGCTTGTCTCGAGCCGGCGGGTGATGGTCGCCCCGATCCGCGCGTGAGTGGCAATGCGACAGCCCGGCGGATTGCCGGCGTCGATGGTTGCAAGAAAGGCTGGATCGTCGTCACCCGCGATCTTGACGGCGACACCGCGCCGACCATCGCCGTCGTCCCGCATTTCCGCGACATCCTTGCCGATGAGACGCTTGACGTAATCGCCGTCGACATGCCGATCGGACTTCCCGAAAAGATTGGCGCCGGAGGGCGGGGACCGGAACGCTGCGTGCGTCCGCATCTCGGCATGCGACAGTCGTCGGTGTTCTCCATGCCCTCGCGCGCCGCCGTCTTCAGCGACGAATACCGAAAGGCCTGCGAGACAGCGCTTGCCACCTCCGACCCGCCGAAGAAGGTCTCGAAACAGGCATTTTACCTGTTTCCAAAGATCCGCGAGATCGACGCGCTGATGACCACGGAGCTTGAGGCCCGCGTTTACGAGGTGCACCCCGAGCTCGCCTTCTGGCGGCTCAATGGCGGTGCACCGATGAGCCTGCCGAAAAAGGTGAAATCACGGGCGAACCCGGCCGGACTGGAAGAACGCAAGACACTTCTTGAGGCCAATGGTTTCGAACGCGCCTTCCTCGATCAGCGCCCGCCGAAAGATGCCGGCGTGGACGACCTCATCGACGCCTGCGGCAGCGCGGCGATCGCCGAACGCATCGCCAAGGGACAGGCAACGCCATTTCCGAATGCGTTCGAACGCGACGCGAAGGGCCTGCGAATGGCGATCTGGGCCTGACGGCCCGTCCGGTATCATCACCCGGGTTTTTAGTCCGGCTTGACGGCAGGGACCGGCGCATCGGGATCTATAGCGCCGGTGGTTTGGCTTTCAGCGCTTGTGCCACCGGAAAAGATCCGGCTGAAGAACCCGCCGCCTTCCTTCTCGGGCGCCGGCGCGAACGCGGTCTGACTGGCAGGCTCGCCCGCATCGGCGACAGGAGCCGGCGCGGCATCGGTCGCCGTCGTGGCGGCTGTGGCCGTCACCGGAGCATCCGCGGCAGGGTCGACAGGAGCGGCATCGTCATCGCCCCCGCCAAAGATCGCGGCGATCTGCGCCTTGCGCTTTTCAGCCCGGACTTCCGCTTCCGCGATCTGCCGGACCTTTTCCTCGTCGCGCTGCTGCATCTTGTTGACGGCAACCTCGACGCTGTCGGGAATGTCATAGGCGGGACATTTCGCTGTGGCGCGGAAGGGAACCCCCTCCACCAGCGGCGTGGCGTCGAAGACATACTGCTTTTCGCAGACCTCGACCTTCGGCGGGACCCTGGTCACTTCGAAGTGATCGTGCCCGCGCTTCAGCATCTTCCAGAAATCGTAGTGTTCGTTGTCGCGGTGCTTGGCCATGTTTTCCGCGGTCATGTGGAAGGGGAAGGCCTGAACCTGGAACGAGCGCTGCCCGCCGGCGAAGCTCTCGCGCGCAAGGGCATAGATATCCTGGACCTGGGCATCGGTCATCGCGTAGCAACCGCGCGAGGAGCAGGCGCCATGCACCATGAGGTGCGAGCCGGTGCGGTTGTACGCCCGGTCATAGCGGTTCGGATAGCCGAGATTGAAGGCAAGGTGATAGCTGGAATTCGGATTCATCAGGGCTGGCGTGATTTCATAGAAGCCCTCGGGCGCCTGCCGGTCGCCTTCCTTGAACTTCGGCCCGAGCTTGCCCGACCATTTGCAGATCTCGAAGGTCTCCAGCAGCGCATAGCGGCCCGTCTTGGTCTGTTTCCAGACCTCGAGCTCGGACTCCTGCTTGAAGATGCGCAGCATGATCGGGCTTTTGGTGTTCATGCCAAGGCGCGTGATCTCGCGCTTGACCTCGGCGCTGACCGGGCGCTTGTGCTTGGGCCCGTAGCCAAGCTCGTCCGCCTGGCAGGCGGCGAGCAGCCCTCCCGCCAGCGCCAGCGCCGCCACGGTTTTCCAAGATGTCCAGCCGTATCGCGCGAAGCCCTGCGCCATGCCGATTACCTGCCTCAGCTTTCGATGCCCGCAAGAATGCGGTCTATTCAATGAAAAAGGCTAGTCACAGAGCGTTTACCATCCGTTACTCCGCAAAAAACGGAGCACGCGCACGCCCTGCAATCTCGTGCTGACTCACAATTCTGGCGTTTTGGCGGCAGTGCCGCCCGCCTGACGCGGCTTTCGCATGCCTAGAGGCTGCGACCGATCGTCAGAAACTTCTTGCGCCGCTGTGCGCGCAACTCCGCGGCGTCCATGCCCTCGAAGCGAGCCAGCGCCGTATCGATGGCCTTGCCCGCCCGATCGACCACGATTTCATGCGCGCGATGCGCCCCGCCCAGCGGCTCCTCGACGATTTCGTCGATCACCTTGAGCTGCATGAGGTCCTGTGCGGTGATCTTCATATTGGTGGCCGCATCCTGGGCCCGCGCGCTGTCGTGCCACAGGATCGAGGCGCCGGCCTCCGGCGAGATCACGCTGTAGATCGCATGCTCCAGCATCGCCACATGATTGGCCGTCGCGATCGCGATCGCGCCACCCGATCCGCCCTCGCCAATGACAAGCGCGACATTGGGAACGCCAAGCCCCAGGCTTGCATCCGTGGACCGTGCGATCGCTTCCGCCTGGCCGCGTTCTTCCGCGCCGATACCGGGATAGGCGCCCGCCGTATCGACGAATGTGACGAGCGGCAGGCCGAAACGTTCCGCCATCCGCATGATGCGCACGGCCTTGCGATACCCTTCGGGCCGCGCCATGCCGAAATTATGCGTCAGGCGCGACTGTGTGTCGGCGCCCTTTTCCTGCCCGAGCACGGCCACGGACCGACCGCGAAACCGGCCGATGCCGGCGATGATCGCCGCGTCCTCGGCATAATTGCGGTCGCCGGCGAGCGGTGTGAAGTCCTCGATCAGCCCGGCGATGTAATCCAGGGCATGCGGACGGTCGGGATGGCGCGCGACCAGCGTCTTTTGCCAGGGTGTAAGCCGGGAGTAGAGATCGCGAAGCGCCTGTTCGGCCTTTTTTTCCAGCCGTTCGATCTCGTCGGACACTTCGACGGTTTCGCCGGTTGCCGCAACGGCCCGCAATTCATGAACCTTGCCCTGAAGGTCGGCGACGGGCTTTTCGAACTCTAGAAAACTGTGCATTGCAAGTGGGTCCAGACGCTGTGCGGGACGGACCAATCCATCCCGCGCGGATTGCGGCGCGACACTGGCGAGGCCGGCCCGCCCTGTCAAGACGTGCAGATTGCACTATGACGCCACGAACGGCGTGCGGGAAACCGCGCGCCCGTCAGCGGGCGGCCTGGTCGCGTCCGCCGGAAATGTCCAGTTTGCGCGGCTCGACCACGAGCGTACCGCGTTTCGTTCCCATGGAAATGCGATAGGGAACGAACACGCGACCCGACCCGATGGGCGCAAGCCAGGCTTCCATCTTGCGGTTCTCGGCCATGTATTTCACCGAGGCCCGTGACGGGCGATGACCGGCCACCGGGATCCAGCGCGCGGAACACACCACCACCTTGCCGTCGTAGCCGCGCCCGGACACGTCCTTCATGCCCTTGTAGCTCAACTGGATATCGAAACGCGTCCAGCCGTCAAAGATCGAAAGCCGGCGCTTGCACACCGACGCATCGGGTTTTCCCCCGGCCGCCTTCACCGGCATCAAGATGGCGCTCAACGGATCGACCACGTTTCGCTTGTGCTTGGAACGCACCTTGATCCGCTCGGGGTTGGGCTTGAAGGTCGGCGTCACGCGCATCTTGCGCACCCGGCCCGACCCTTGTGCCAGATCGACGAAGAAATCCCGGTCGGCGGCGCGCGATGCCATCTTGTAGCGCGCGGGAACCACACCGCTCCCCGATACCCAGCCGGATGCCTCGGCACCGCCCTTGCCGGTCGAGAACAGCGTTCCGATGCCCGCCGGCGCCATGCCGATCTTGGCCGAATAGGCATTCTTCTGCAGCACCAGCGAAAGCGATCCGCGCGCGATCTTGAAGCCGGAAACGGAGATATCGTAAACGCCGCCAAGCCGCGTCGTTTCCGCCTGGACAGCGGACGCCATCGCGGCAAGAGCGCTGCCTGCAATCACAGGAGCGACAAGCCGCATCGAGCGGCGGAAGAGGCACATTATCCTGGACATCGGATCCTCACACGGCGCACGGCCCCATCGGCCGGACATCACAACGCTGCAGTCATCGCCGCCACGGCCCATCATGACGTGCCGTGACGCGAACGACGCCAGGAAACGACCAAGGGACCGGGACACCGGTTGCGGACCGGTACGAAACCGGTCTTGGAATTCTGCGCGAACCCGCGGATTTTGCAAATCGCCTCGGGTCCGTTGACCGATTGTGTCGTCCTACGGTAACCGCATGGTTAATGGACCGCAAATGATTGCATTACGCACCGTACGATCGGGCGGGATGCGCGTTCCGTGCCCGGATGCGCGCATGATGCCTTGACGGCGGCGGCGATGACCCTTATAGCAAGCCGACTTTTCATCCAATGCCGGTCACGTGCGCCGGACCATACGGGTCTGCGAAAGTCTGGTATTCCCGCAGCCGGGGTCTGAACCCCCGCATCGTAACCGCCCGCGCCTCATGCGGGCAAGAAACAAAAGGTGTCCCATGGCCCGCCGTTGCGAACTGACCGGCAAGGACGTGATGACCGGCAACAACGTCAGCCACGCCAACAACAAATCGCGCCGCCGGTTCCTCCCGAACCTGTGCAACGTGTCGCTCCTGTCGGATGCGCTTGGCGCAACCTACAAGCTGCGCGTCAGCGCGCATGCGCTGCGTTCGGTAGAGCACCGTGGCGGTCTTGACGCATTCCTGCTGAAGGCAGCCGAAAGCGAATTGTCGCCGAAAGCGCGCATTCTGCGCACCGAGATCAAGCGCCGCCTGGCGGACACCGCCGCTGCGGCTACGGCCGCCGCCTGATCAGGCTTCCGCAAGGCGCGCTTCCGGCAGAAGGCGGCGCACATTGCGCCGGTCAGGGGCCGATCGAGACGAATGCGAAAGAGGCGCCGCGCGCCTCTTTTTGCCGTTCTGGCCTCGCGTTTTCGGGTGCAGCCCGATGTCCGGCCCGCATTTGCAGCAGCGCTGCGACCGGCTTTAAGACCCGCCCGATCCGGCAGTCCGCCTTTTGCGCGATACCGACCGGTCGGACCATGGAGTGTCGAACATGATGGATTTTCGCACGTTTACCGCAACGCGCGCGCTTCAGGCCATCGTCGCGATGGCCCTGGTCGTCGTCGCCTCGAACATTCTCGTCCAGTATCCGGTCTCCGGCAAGCTCGGCACTATCGATCTCGCCGATCTTCTGACCTGGGGCGCCTTCACCTATCCGGCGGCCTTTCTTGTCACCGATCTTACCAACCGCCGCTTCGGCCCCGCAGCCGCCCGCAAGGTGGTGTTCGTCGGCTTCGCGCTCGCCGTCGCGCTTTCGATCTTCCTCGCCACACCGCGCATCGCCATAGCGTCGGGCTCGGCCTTCCTCTTTGCGCATCTGCTCGACATCCTGCTGTTCGACCGGATGCGCCGGATGAGCTGGTGGAAGGCCCCTATCCTGTCCTCCGCCACGGCCTCGGTGCTCGACACGGCGCTGTTCTTCGGACTGGCCTTCTCCGCCGCTGCCACGCCGCTGCTCGGCTTCGGCGACGACTTTGCCACAACAAGCGCGCCGTTCCTCGGCGTTTTCGCGCTCGAGGTTCCGCGCTGGCTGTCCTGGGCCGCCGGCGACCTGACGGTAAAGCTCATCGTCGCCGCGGCGCTCCTGCTGCCCTACCGGCTGCTGCTCGCCTATTTCGGCGCGTCGGCGCACCCAGGACGCGCCTGAGACGCCGCACGGGTCCACACGGTCAACACAATACAAAAGCCCCGCGCGGAGAGCATCGCACGGGGCATTTTTTCAACGGCGGCTTTTCGTTCTCTCTCAAATCTCGGGAACGGAGACCCCGTGTCGCCGGCACGCGGCCACGACCGTATTGGCCAGCAGGCAGGCGATGGTCATCGGGCCGACGCCGCCCGGCACCGGCGTGATGGCACCTGCGATCTCCGTCGCCTCGGCAAACGCCACGTCCCCCACAAGCCGCGTCTTGTCCGGCCCCTTGTCCGGCGCGGGCACGCGGTTGATACCGACGTCGATGACCGTCGCGCCGGGCTTGATCCAGGTGCCGCGCACCATCTCCGGTCGCCCGACGGCGGCGACGAGAACATCGGCGCGTTTGCAGACAGCCTCGATGTCACGCGTGCGCGAATGCGCCATCGTCACAGTGCAGTTCTCGTTTTGAAGCAACAGCGAGACCGGCTTGCCGACAAGGATGGAGCGCCCGAGCACCACTGCATCCAGTCCGCTCAGGCTGCCGCCGCGCGCCTCGCGCGCCAGCAGCACGCAGCCCTGCGGTGTGCAGGGCACCAGTCCCGGCGAGCCCAGCACCAGACGCCCCGCGTTTTGCGGGTGAAGCCCGTCGACGTCCTTTTCCGGATCGATGGCCAGCACCACGGCGTCCGTGTCGAGATGCGCGGGCAGCGGCATCTGCACCAGAATTCCGTCGACAGCCGGGTCGGCATTGAGCCCGGCCACGAGATCCATCAGGTCGGCCTGGGAGGTCTCTGCCGGCAGCCGGTGCTCGATGGAACGCATGCCGCATTCCTCGGTCTGGCGCACCTTGTTGGCGACATAGACCCGGCTCGCCGGATCGTCGCCGACAAGAACCACCGCCAGCCCCGGGACCAGACCCGGCGCCGTCTTGAGCCCGGCAACGGCCCGGGTGACCGAGGCGCGCAAGCGCGCCGCGCGCGCCTTGCCGTCGATGAGGGTAGCGGACATGAAACCTCCGAAAATTGAATCCGTGCCGACCGTAGTCTAACCAGCGCGATCACAGATGGAGCACAGCCTTGCGGCAAGCTCTTGCGCGTCTGCGTCAAGTTCCAGCAATTTGACCCGCGCCGCCGCACCGGACACCAGCCGCACATCGCGCTTCGGCAGACCCAGAAGCCGCGCGACGAAGGCGATGACGGCCCTGTTGGCCGCGCCCTTGTCAGGCACCGCGCGCACACGCAGCTTGAGAACGCACAATCCGTCGTCCCGGGTTACGACGCCATCGACGCGGTCGTGCGCCGCTTTCGGCGTGACCCGGACGCGAAGCCTGAGACCGCCGCCGGCAACCTGTTCAAAGGGGCGCGGCGACCGCGCGTTCACAGCCGGATCAAAAGACGTTGGGATACAGGTAATAAACGATGATGCGCTGAAGCAGGAAGATACCCAGGAGCAACACGATCGGCGAAATGTCGAGACCGCCCATGCTGGGCAGCCGCTCGCGGATCGGGCGCAGCAGGGGCTCTGTCAGATTGTAGAGCAGCTGGGCGATCGTCGCGACGAACTGGTTGCTGGAATTGATGACATTGAAGGCGAACAGCCAGGAAAAGATCGCACTGGCGATGATCACCCAAGTGTACATGTTGAGGATGATGAGAACGACGTCGAGAATGGCGCGCATGGGCGGGGAGGCTCCGGCTCGGTCCGTGGATCGAATGACTGATCATGATGTAGCGGGCGCGCCGCTTTCCCGCAAGGTCGGGAACCATGCCGCAGGGCTCCCGCTTATGGGTAAATCCTGCGCGCAGTCCCCAACCGCCGGACAGCGCCGGCGAGACCCTTGACAGGAGCCCGGCCCCTCCCCTAAATGCCGCTCACGCTCAAAGAGCGCGGGGCCGTAGCTCAGATGGGAGAGCGCTGCAATCGCACTGCAGAGGTCAGGGGTTCGATTCCCCTCGGCTCCACCAGTTTCCGCATTCCATGAACATTGCTTCTCCGGATCGCGCGCCGGTGCGCCTGGCGCAGGAAACGTCCGGCTGACCGAATGGTGTCATGCACAGGCTGCGCGACGCGCTCGTCGAGAAATTTAAACAACAGAAAATTCTCTATTTTCAAACAAGCCAGGGCCTCCGGTTTTTCTTTGCCGGAGCTTCCAGCTTCATCGCAAATCCCGCCCTGATAATTGCAATTTTGCATATCGTTCTTGTGTTCAGCGTTGCCCGCGGCGCGACCCTCGAAGCCAGCCCGGTCGATACCCCGGGAACAAAGCCCCTTTCCAGTCGACTGGCCGGGGCTTGATCAGTCTCGTTGTTGCCATTTTTCCAGGAACACCGGCGGAAACAAGCTTGCACCTTTCAAACCGCGCCGGTCGTCCTGATCGGAAGAACACCGACCCTCTCTCCCGCGACCTCAACCCAACCGGCACGGCTGTGCCCCCTCGCCGTTCGTCTTTTCGCAGGCAGTGAGCGAAGCATTGGTCCGGCGCTGCGGATCAATGGCAATGATACGGCTTCGATCCGGCATGGCAGCATTGACCGCGCGGGCTGTCTTTCCGGCACCCGCCGCCGTGGGCATCGACGGAAACCGTCCCGAGGGCCATTGCCGCGACGATGCCCACAGTCAATACCAGCTTTTTCATGGAAATTGTCCCTCACGCAGATTTGAATAAGAAAATGAAGTCCACGATAATCACCCGGTCATTCGAAATTACAACAATAAATAAAGTACAATGGCCAAATTCAATTTGAATTCGAGAAATACTATCTGAGATAAACACGCCGGTTGCAGGACCTCGAGACCTGTGGTTTGCCCTTCATCACCTTTGCAAGGTTTGCGGGCGGACGAAACGGCAGGGTGTACTGGCGAAGCGTCGCAGCCCCGGTTCCCACTGCCGCCAACCTGGTGGTACGGCGGTCGAAGACCGCCGTATCGTCGCGGTCCTCGATCGCACGCAGGCGCCCGCCGCACCACGCCATTCGCTGCCGGTTTTCCTCGTAAAAATTCACCTCAACGGGGTATGACCCGGTATCGGGACCGAGCGCCCTCGACTGGCCTGAGCAGGAATGCGCGCCACTTCGAGTGCCGAACCAGCATTGTGCTCGCCCGGCGGAAAAGCGGCCCCTCTCACCCTTTGCTGACCCGCACGACCGCACGACAAATACCGGGCGGCGCAAGTCACTTGCCCCGCCCGATCCCGACTGATTCCCGTGGCGTATCTTTTCGCGGCGGCGGTATCAGCCGCAATAGGCATGCTTGTCCGGCTGGACCTTCAAGAGCGCATCGCGGAGCTTTTCCAGCGCCCGGCTTTCGATCTGGCGGACGCGCTCCTTGGAAATCCCGAGCTTGTGCCCGAGCGCCTCGAGCGTCGCGCCGTCTTCCGACAGGCGGCGTTCGCGAACGATGCGCAATTCCCGCTCCGACAGCACGCCAAGCGCGCTTTCCAGCCACAGCGACCTGCGTTCGGTATCGATCGCGCCCCCGACCATCTCTTCCGGAAGCGGATCATTCGACACCAGAAAGTCCTGCCGGTCGGCGCTGGAGCCGTCGGACTCCATCATTGGCGCGTTCAGCGACGTGTCCGGTCCGGACAGTCGGGCACTCATCGTCGCAACATCCTTGACCTTGACGCCCATGGTCTCGGCGATCTTGCCGACGAGTTCCGTCTCGGTCACCCGCGTGGTGCCGCTGCTGAGCTTCGCCCGCAGGCGGCGCAGATTGAAGAACAGCGCCTTTTGCGTCGACGACGTGCCCCCGCGCACGATAGACCAGTTGCGCAGGATGTAATCCTGGATCGACGCCCGGATCCACCACGTCGCATAAGTCGAAAAGCGCACCTCTCGTTCCGGCTCGAACCGGGACGCCGCCTCCAGCAGACCGATATGACCTTCCTGGATCAGGTCGCTCATCGAAAGGCCGAAGTTGCGGTACTTCGCCGCAACGGCGATCACAAGGCGCATGTGCGACAGACTCAGCCTGTCAAGCGCCGCCTGATCGTCATTGTCGCGCCAGTCGAGTGCAAGTTGATGTTCTTCCTCACGGCTGAGATAGGGTGCTTTCATTGCCGCGCGGACAAGTTCTCGACGATTTCCGGAAAGGTAGCTCACGCTCAATACCTCCGCGCCATTGCGTTCTTGTTCAATCTTACGCGCTTAAAACCGATTTGGTTCAGTGGCCCGCTGTAAAAATCGAACAGAGCGGCGGTCGCTCGGCATGGCGACAGGCACATGACGCTGACCGCTTAGCGATCAGAATGCCCCCTACGGACGATCAGAACCAATACGAGTTTTTAACGCACATGATAAGGATTTCTGATGATAAAACCGGATTGAGGCACATATGCGGCAGGCTCTCACGCGCCCGTTCCCGCCGCTGCAGGACGGCACGTTCGCACGATCCGCCAAACAAAAAAGGGCCCGGCAGATGGCCGGGCCCGCAAATATTGGTCCGCCGGAACTCCTCAGGCGGCCGCGGTCTGTTCGCCTTCGCCGTCTTCATCCGCGGCTTCCGCCTCGGCCGCCGCAGCGGCTTCCGCGGCAGCCTTGCGGCTGGCCGACTTCGCGAGATTCTGCTCGATCTGTCGGATCGCTTCCGTATCGGAGCATTTGTTCACCGCCGCGATCTCGCGCGACATGCGGTCGAGTGCAGCCTCATAGAGCTGGCGCTCCGAATAGGACTGTTCCGGCTGGCTGTCGGAGCGGAACAGATCCCGAACGACTTCGGCGATCGAGATCAGGTCGCCGGAGTTGATCTTTGCCTCATACTCCTGCGCGCGACGGCTCCACATGGTCCGCTTGACGCGAGGACGACCGCGCACGGTCTCCAGAGCCTTCTTGACCGCAGGCGCATCCGCCAGCTTGCGCATGCCCACGCTCGCGATCTTCGCGACGGGAACACGCAACGTCATCTTGTCCTGTTCGAAATTGACCACAAGCAGCTCAAGTGCATACCCGGCGACATTCTGTTCCTCGATCGCCGTGACCTGGCCGACCCCATGGGCCGGATACACAATGAACTCTCCTGTCTTGAAACCCTGTCTCTGCGCGGTTTTTTTCACCGTTGTTGCCATACGCCTTTATTACTCCTGCGCAGTTGCGGCCGTGAAGCCGATGGGTGACGCCCGCGCGCCACCTTTTTACGGAGAAACGCACGCCTGCCGGCCTGGAAAACCGGGCCGCCGGTGTCCGTCTTGGTGTGTTCAGCCTGCCGGTGACGATCTCAACTCGTGATTATTGTGGAAGCGCACTCCGGCCCGCCTGCTACTGCGGGGAAGCTGCAACCACAAAAAACCTCCAAGGGAGGGGGAGATCAAAGGCCCGGACGACTTCTCAAACAAGGTACCACATTTTCTGTGGATTTCCAAATGCAACGCACAATAACCCCGCCGCCGGCGGGGGCGGCAGGGGGCATTTTCCAAACGCCCACGCTCGGGACCCCTCAGTCGCCGTCGCCCGGCTCCGAGGAAAAGAACTTGTCGAACTTCCCGTCCTGCCCGTCGAATTTCTCCGCCTCGGGCAGGGGATCCTTCTTGACCGTGATGTTTGGCCATTTCGACGCGTACTCGGTATTCACCTCAAGCCATTTTTCCAGGCCGGGCTCCGTATCCGGCTTGATTGCATCTGCCGGACATTCCGGCTCGCAGACACCGCAGTCAATGCATTCGTCCGGATGGATGACGAGCATGTTGTCGCCCTCGTAGAAACAGTCTACCGGGCACACCTCGACGCAGTCTGTGTATTTGCACTTGATGCAGTTGTCCGTGACGATATAGGTCATCGCGATCCTCTCAAGACGGCACCGGGACCCGTCCCGGTGGCCGCAGCACCCGCATCTCTGCAGGCGACCTGGCACCGCACGCCGGAGGCAAGGCACCTTTCGACGACTGCGTACCGGGTTTGCCGGCCCGCATCAAGTTCGGAATATGTTGAGTTTGAGTGCGACGTTGGAAGATTATTCCAGCGCGCCCCGCCACCGCGCCGGGTCGCGCGCCGGCGACTGCCGAAACACCGGACACTCCCCCGACCGCGCGGCCATTCAGGCGCTATCCCTCACCATTGCGAAAGCGGTCGGTTTCCCGACGTTCCCGCTTGGTCGGACGTCCGCTGCCCGGCGCGCGATGGGCCGGCGCACCGGGTTCTCCCCCCGCCCCGCCCGCGGAGTCGCGCGGCGGCGGCGGAGGTGTGAGGTCCTCATAAAGGCGCTCAGCTTCCGGTGCCGGTCCCCGTCGCTCGCCCGGGGCCAGCACCTTGAGGATGCGGATGCGCTGCGCGACGGCGACCGTAAGAACGTCGCCGGCGCGCACGGGTTTTGCCGCCGCGGTGACCTTGTCCCGATTGACCCGCACATGCCCGCCGGCAACAAGCTTCTGCGCGAGGCTGCGCGACTTCACGAGCCGCGCATACCAAAGCCACTTGTCGATCCTCTGAACGGGAAGTGCGCTTTCGGCCTCGCTCATCGTCGCAAGCCCCCAGACCGGTGCGGCGACACACACCCGAAGGGCAGCGGCCGACGCTGTTTGCTCCTGACGACGCCGCGATCAGCGCGGCTTCTTTTCCATGTCCGCCTTGAGTGCGGCGAGTTTTGCAAAAGGCGAATCCGGATCAATCGTGCCGCCCTTACCGGGCCGTCCACCGCGACCGGACGCCTTGTCGGGACGTGACCCGCCCGATTTCGCCCCGGATGACCGTCCGGACGGCTCGGCCGGATTGCGCGGCTTGCCCTTTGGCTTGCCGCCGCCGCGTCGCGGTGCCTGATCATCGCGTGCGCCCGGACCCTTGGCCGACGCACCGTCGCGCGCGGCGCCGCCACGGTTGCTCGGCCGGCGTCCCGGCTTGTCTCCGCCGCGCGGACGCCGATCCCGCCGTCCGGGACGCCAGATCTCGATCGTGACGGTTTCCACCGCCGCCGCATCCGTTGCGTCAGCCGGCGCATCGCTCTCCTGAGCGGGAGACTGCGGATCGGCTCCATCCGTCGGGGTTTCCGCGGACACATCGCCAGGCGCTGCGTCGGAGATCGCCGTTTCGCTCTCCTCGGGCGCACCCGTTTCCGTGACCGCTTGCGTCGGCGTGCCAGCCGTCGACGCATCAACCTCGCCCGCTCCGGACGCCGATGTATCGGTGGTGTCGGGGCCGGCCGCCGGATCGACAGCCGATGAATCCGCAACGGCCGACTCGGCAACGGGCGTTTCGGCAACGGGCGTTTCAGCAGTTGACGACTCGAAGGCTGAGGTCTCGGGGGCTGAGGTCTCGGAGGCTGAGGTCTCGGGGGCTGGCGCTTGCGTTTCGGTTGAAGACGCGGACGGGACGGACGGAGTCACGTCCGCCGCAGCCGTCTCGAGCGGGCCGACGGCCGCAACCGGGCGCTGGATTTCCCGGCTCTCGTTTCGGTAGCCGAGCGACTTGAGGATCGCGGAAAAATCCTCGCCCGCGCAGCCGAGCAGGGATGTCATGGCGACGGTGACGGTGAATGCACCGCCCTCGGGAACCGCCCCTTCCGGCGGCTCGACACTGGTATCGAGCGGCTTCCAGGCAAGCAGCGGACGAATCAGGTCCGCAAGACGCTCCAGAATATCGACGCGCACGGCGCGCGGCCCGCACACACGAAACCCCACGACCTTGTAAAGGTCCTTGGAGAATGCCGGATCGACGACAACCGAGGTGCGCCCGGACGCCGAAAGTTGAGGCAACTCGGACAGCCCCGGCATCTCCAGGTCGCCGTGTTTCAGGGCCCAGAGCTGGGCCATCAGACGGCTCGGCGCCGGCTTCAAGAGCGCCGGCACGAAAATATGATGGGCGCCGAAACGCACACCGAGGCGACGCAGGCCGGCGCGCATCGTCTGGTCAAGCTGGCGCACGTCCTCGGAAATCTCGGCGCGCTCGACAATGCCGAGCGATTCGACGAGGCGGAAAGCGACGCCGCGCGCGAGGCCCTCAAGTCCGTTTCCGACCTCAAGATCGCGCAGCGGCTTGGCAAGCGTGTCGATATGCGCTTTCAGCCAAAGCGTGAGCCGGCCTTCCACCTTCTCGCGATCCGCCGCCTCCAGCGTGTCGTCGCACAAAGCGATAAGCCCCGGTGAAAGAACGGTTTCACCCGCGATCAGCCGCGCGACCACTTCGCCCTGCCAGCGGATGAAGCCATCCGAGGTCAAGGTGA
Source organism: Stappia sp. ES.058 (assembly GCF_900105595.1). Taxonomy (GTDB): domain Bacteria; phylum Pseudomonadota; class Alphaproteobacteria; order Rhizobiales; family Stappiaceae; genus Stappia. The sequence goes on from NZ_LT629784.1 coordinate 3,599,999, forward strand.
AATCCTCGTTGCCGGCGCGCGCCACCTTGTCGGCACGTGCGGTCAGTTCGCTGGCAAGCGCTTTTTGCGCGGCCGCGCGCAGAGCCTTGCCGTCCGGACCGTCGGCCGCCGCATCGGGCGCGAAGCGAAAGCCCTGGAGCTGGCCAACATGCTGCCCCTCGACAAGCACGTCGCCCACTGGTGTGATTTCCGCTTCAAGCATCGCGTTCTCTCTCAGACGTCGCATCAATACGCTGGTCCGCCGGTCGACAAAGCGTTGAGTAAGCCTGTCGTGCAAGGCGTCCGACAAACGGTCTTCTACGCCGCGCGTCACGCCTTGCCAATGGGCAGGATCGGACAACCAGTCGGCGCGGTTGGCAACAAACGTCCATGTACGGATGTGCGCCATGCGGTTGGACAGCGTATCGATGTCCCCGTCGACCTTGTCGGCGAAGGCCACCTGACGCGCGAACCAGTCGTCCGGCACCACTCCGTCGCGGGTCAGATGCGCATAGATCCCGGCGATCAGATCCGCATGATTGGCCGGCGCGATCTTGCGGTAATCCGGGACCTGGCACACGTCCCACAACAGCCGCACCCGTTCGGGCGAGGACGCCACGCGGCGAATGGCTTCATCGCGCACGGCATGATCGAAGGCAGTCTCGTCGGCGGACGGCGGCGCCCGCGTCAGCCCCTGCTCGCGCGGCGGCACGTCCAGCGAGGCGCGAAAATTCGTCACCGAGGAAAAATCGAGCGCCCGGCTGCGCCACTGAAACACCTTGAGCGCGTCGAACCGGTGGCTTTCCAGCGCCTCGACCAACTCGTCGTCGAAGGGATCGACCCGCCCCGTCACGCCGAAGGTTCCATCGCGGGTGTGACGCCCGGCGCGCCCGCCGATCTGCCCCATCTCCGCGGGCGTCAGCATGCGATACTGATAGCCGTCGAACTTGCGAATGCCGGCAAAGGCGATGTGGTCGACATCCAGATTGAGGCCCATGCCGATCGCGTCGGTGGCGATCAGGTGTTGCACGTCACCGTTCTGGAACAGCGCGACCTGCGCGTTGCGGGTCCGCGGGCTGAGCGAGCCGAGGACGACCGCCGCGCCACCGTGCTGGCGGCGGATCAGCTCCGCGATCGCGTAGACTTCAGAGGAGGAAAACGCCACGACGGCGGAGCGCGGCGGCAGCCGCGTGATCTTCTTCTGTCCCGAATAGGCGAGCACCGACATGCGCGGCCGGGTCACCACATTGAGGCCCGGCAGCAGCCGCTCCAGCAGCGGACGCGCGGTGGCAGACCCCAGGAGCAGCGTCTCCAGATGCCCGCGCATATTGAGAATGCGATCGGTAAAGACATGGCCGCGCTCGAGATCGCCGGCCAGCTGCACCTCGTCGATGGCGACGAAATCGGTCTTCAGGTCGAGCGGCATGGCCTCGACGGTCGAGACCCAGTAGCGCGCGTCGGGCGGGATCACCTTTTCCTCGCCGGTGACGAGCGCAACCTTGTCCTCGCCGACGCGGGCGACGATGCGGCCGTAAACCTCGCGCGCAAGAAGGCGCAGCGGCAGGCCGATGATGCCGCTTTCACGAGAAATCATCCGCTCGATGGCGAGATGGGTCTTGCCGGTGTTCGTCGGCCCGAGCACGGCGGTCACGGTCCGGGCGCGGACACTCGGCGGAAGTTGTGAGTTTGGCGAATGGAGCATGTGTTGCGACGACGCGAGGCGCGACCTCTTGGACGAGGGCAAAACTGGGCGGCGAAAATCCGGCAGACCCGCCAGCAGGCAGGGCGAAACACTGATTTCTGGTACCACAGTCGGCACGCGCATGTCGCGCTTTCTTTTGGCCGCCGAAAGCGCCCGACCAGGTCCGAATCGGAGGCTCGATCCCGACGAAAGTGCCGCAACCGGAACGAGTCCGGAACAAAGCCGGACCGAATCGATGCTCACGGCGTGTTCTATTTTTGTTCCACACCAGATATGGTATCGAGGACACCCCACGTCCCGAAATCGTGAATCGGGACAAGATCTTGGCCCTGTCTCGAATGCCGGTTGCCGCCGCACACGCCGCCGTCAAGATCCTTTCGATTTCGTAAACCTCACCGGCTAAATTTGAACGCTCGGGTTAACGCTTCGACCGAACGGCGAACAAAGCCTGTCCGAATCGCTGACCGGAGCATGTTCCGGCTTTGTTTTCCCCAGATACGGTGGTTCGCCCTGCACGCGCACCGATATGCTGACGCATGAGATTCGCCCGCCCGCGCCGGGGTCGGCGAAGACTTTACCACTTTGTCCCGTTACGGGGCAGGTGGCCACATGGTGCGGCGCACCACCTTCCCTTGCAGTGCCGCGCCCTGTAAAACCCGACGGGTAAGCCATAACAGGAGGGGCAGATTTGGCCATTCGCAAGATCCTCGTCGCCAACCGGTCCGAGATCGCCATCCGCGTGTTCCGCGCGGCGACCGAACTCGGCATGCGCACGGTTGCCGTCTACGCAGAACAGGACAAGCTCGCCCTGCACCGCTTCAAGGCGGACGAGGCCTATCAGATCGGACGCGGCCCCCACCTTGAGGCGCCGCTGGGCCCGATCGAATCCTATCTCTCGATCGACGAGATCCTGCGCGTGGCGAAATCCTGCGGCGCGGATGCAATTCATCCGGGTTACGGATTCCTGTCGGAAAGCCCGGAATTCGCCGATGCCTGCGCGGAGGCCGGCATCGTCTTCATCGGCCCGCGCCCGGAGACCATGCGCCGGCTGGGCAACAAGGTTTCCGCACGCAATCTCGCCGTCGAGGCCGGGGTCCCGGTGATGCCGGCGACCGACCCGCTGCCCGACGACATGGAAACGGTGCGCCGGCTTGCCGCCGAAATCGGCTACCCGGTCATGCTCAAGGCCTCCTGGGGCGGCGGCGGGCGCGGCATGCGCGTGATCGGCGACGAGGAAACGCTGCTGCGCGACGTGGAGGCTGCCAAGCGCGAGGCCAAGGCCGCCTTCGGCAAGGACGAGATCTATCTGGAAAAGCTGGTCGAGCGCGCCCGCCACATCGAGGTGCAGATCCTCGGCGACAGCCATGGCAACCTGCTGCATCTGTTCGAGCGCGACTGCTCCATCCAGCGGCGCCACCAGAAGGTCGTGGAACGCGCGCCGGCGCCCTATCTCACGGCCGAGCAGCGCGAGGAAGTCAGCACCTACGGCCTGAAGATCGGCAACACGACAAACTATCGCGGCGCGGGCACGGTCGAGTTCCTGATGGATGCCGACACCGGGAAATTCTATTTCATCGAGGTCAATCCGCGCATCCAGGTCGAACACACGGTCACCGAAGAGGTCACCGGCGTCGATCTCGTCAAGGCGCAGATCCGCATCGCCGCCGGCGCCATCATCGGCGATCCCGGCTCGGGGATCCCGACGCAGGAGGGGATCAAGCTCAACGGCCATGCGCTGCAATGCCGGATCACCACCGAGGACCCCGAGCAGAACTTCATTCCCGACTACGGCCGCATCACAGCCTATCGCGGCGCGACCGGCTTCGGCATCCGCCTCGATGGCGGCACGGCCTATTCCGGCGCGGTGATCACCCGCTTCTACGACCCGCTGCTGGAAAAGGTCACCGCCTGGGCGCCCACGGCCGAGGAGGCCGCCCAGCGCATGGACCGCGCCCTGCGCGAATTCCGCATTCGCGGTGTCGCGACCAATCTGGTGTTCCTGGAAAACGTCATCGACCATCCGGATTTCCGGGGAAACAACTACACCACGCGGTTCATCGACGAGACGCCGGCGCTGTTCGAGCAAGTGACGCGGCGTGACCGCGCGACCAAGCTTCTCACCTATATCGCCGATGTCACCGTCAACGGCCATCCCGAGACCAAGAACCGGCCGCAACCGCCGGCCGAAGCCGCCGCCCCGCATGTACCGGTGATCGATGCGCCGGTGCGAAACGGCACCCGCCAGCTGCTCGATGAACTCGGCCCCGCCGGTTTCGCCGACTGGATGAAGGCGGAACGCCGCGCGCTTGTCACCGACACAACCATGCGCGACGGCCACCAGTCGCTGCTCGCCACCCGCATGCGCAGCCACGACATCGTCGCCGTTGCCGACGCCTATGCCCGCGGCATGCCGCAGCTGTTCTCGCTGGAATGCTGGGGCGGTGCGACCTTTGACGTCGCCATGCGCTTTCTCACCGAGGACCCGTGGGAGCGGCTCCGGCTGATTCGCGAACGCGCGCCCAACATCCTGCTGCAGATGCTGCTGCGCGGGGCGAACGGCGTTGGCTACACCAACTATCCCGACAATGTCGTGCGCCATTTCGTCAAACAGGCAGCAAGCGAAGGCGTCGATCTCTTCCGGGTGTTCGACTGCCTCAACTGGGTGGAGAACATGCGCGTCTCACTCGACGCGGTGATTGAGGAGGAGAAACTCTGCGAGGGCGTGATCTGCTACACCGGCGACCTCAACGACAGCGCCCGGCCGAAGTACGATCTCGCCTATTACATCCGCCTGGCGAAGGATCTTGAAAACGCCGGCTGCCACATCCTCGGCGTCAAGGACATGGCCGGGCTGATGAAGCCGGCGGCGGCGAAAGAGCTCTTTGGCGCGTTGAAGCAGGAAGTCGGCCTGCCGATCCACTTTCACACGCATGACACCTCGGGCATTTCCGCAGCCAGCGTGCTCGCCGCGGTCGAAACCGGGGTCGATGCCGTCGATGCGGCGATGGACGCCTTTTCGGGACTGACCTCGCAGCCGGCTCTCGGCTCGCTTGTGGCGGCGCTGAAGGGCACGCCCCGCGATACCGGGCTGGATTCCGGCACCATCCGTGCGCTATCGCTCTACTGGGAGGCCGTGCGCAACCAGTACAGCGCCTTCGAGAGCGACCTCAAGGCGCCGGCTTCCGAGGTCTATCTGCATGAAATGCCCGGCGGCCAGTTCACCAACCTGAAGGAACAGGCCCGCTCGCTCGGGCTGGAAAGCCGCTGGCACGAGGTGGCGCAGGCCTATCACGACGTCAACATGATGTTCGGCGACATCGTCAAGGTAACGCCGTCGTCCAAGGTCGTCGGCGACATGGCGCTGATGATGGTCTCCCAGGGGCTGAGCGTTGCCGACGTGCTCTCGCCCGACAGGGACGTCGCCTTCCCCGAAAGCGTGGTGCAGATGATGCACGGCGATCTCGGCCAGGCGCCGGGCGGCTGGCCCGAGGACATCCAGAAACGCGTCTTGAAGGGCGACACGCCGATCACCGTGCGTCCGGGTGCGTTGCTGGAAGACGACGACCTGGAGGCGCGCCGCGCCGAGATCGCGGAAAAGACCGGCACGGAAATCGACGAGGCGGAGCTTGCCTCCTACCTGATGTATCCCAAGGTGTTCACCGAATTCGCGGCTGCCCGCGACGTCTACGGCCCCGTCAGCGTTCTGCCGACGCAGATCTACTTTTACGGGCTTCCCGCCGGTGAGGAGGTGATGGTCGACCTGGAGCCCGGCAAGACCCTGGTCGTGCGCTGTCAGGCTATCGGCGAGACGGATGAAAACGGCGAGCGCAAGGTATTCTTCGAACTGAACGGACAGCCACGCATCATCAAGGTGCCCGACCGGGCGCATGGGGCCGCCGGCGCGAGCGCGCGGCGCAAAGCGGAAGACGGAAACCCCGCCCATGTCGGCGCGCCGATGCCGGGCGTGATCTCGACCGTCGCCGTTTCAGCAGGGCAAAAGGTCACCACCGGCGACGTGCTTGTCTCGATCGAGGCGATGAAGATGGAAACCGCGCTCCATGCAGACCGCAACGGGACCATCGCCGAGGTGGTCGTGACCGCAGGGCAGCAGGTCGACGCCAAGGACCTGCTGGTGGTGCTCGCCGACGTCGAAGACTGAAACAGCGGCGAGGGGATGGACCCGCAATGAGCCCGACCATCGCCAGTGACGATCTGCGCCGGACATTCCTGCATCTGCAGGGACTGTCCGGCGCGCCCGGTCGCAAGATCGACACCGACGGCTGCCGGGCGCTTGTCCAGGACATCGGCTTCGTCCAGGTCGACAGCATCAACACGGTCGCGCGCGCCCATCACCAGATCCTGTTCTCGCGCAACCAGACCTATCGCCCCGACCAGCTCACGCGGCTGCTGGAGGTCCGTCGCGACCTGTTCGAGAACTGGACGCACGATGCGTCATGCATTCCGGTCGAGTTCTATCCCCTGTGGCGCCATCGCTTCGCGCGCGAACGCGAACGGATGACGGCGCGCTGGACCAACTGGCACGGGCATGATTTCAAAGACGAACTCGACCGGGTGCTCGCCCGCATTCGCAACCACGGTCCGGCAGGCACCCGCGACTTCGACCGCAACGGCCCGCGCAAGGAACCCGGCTGGTGGAACTGGCATCCGGGAAAGGCGGCGCTGGAATATCTCTGGCGCACCGGGGAGATCGCGGTAACCCGCCGCGAGAATTTCGCCAAGATCTACGATCTGGCCGAACGTGTCATTCCCCCGGAACACTTCAACCGCGAAATCCCGCATGACACCTTTGTCGACGCGGTCTGCGACGGCGCGTTGCACCGCCTCGGAGTCGCGACCTCCGGCGAAATCGCCGCCTTCTTCGATCTCGTCACACCCGCCGAGGCAGCCGATTGGTGCGCGCGAAACGCCGGCGGACAAATCCGCCGGGTAAACGTCGAGGGGCACAGCGATCGACGGGAGGCCTTTGCCCGCGCAGACATCGACAAACTGCTCGCCGATGTCCCCGACCCGCCGAAACGCCTGCGGGTGCTCAGCCCCTTCGACCCCGTGTTGCGCGACCGCAAGCGTGCCGAACGGCTGTTCGACTTTCGCTATCGCATCGAGGTTTTCGTGCCCGCGCCGAAGCGTGTCTACGGCTATTACGTGTTCCCGCTCTTGGAGGGAGACCGGATCGTCGGTCGCATCGACATGATTTGCAGGCGCGCCGACGGCAACCTCGTCGTTACCGCGCTCTGGCCGGAACGGGGCGTACGGTTCGGCGCCGGGCGCATGGACAGGCTCGAGGCGGAACTCACCCGCATGGCCCGGTTCACCGGAATGGAGAAGCTTGTGTTCGAAGACGGCTGGCGACGCGAGCCCGCGTGATGATCCATGCAAACCAGCGTCGGTCCTCATTGCCGCGGGCCGAGCCAACGCCGAGCGCGGCCGAAACCGAACGATCCAAGCGGCGCCGCGGCGAATTCACTGTGTTTCGCCACGACCCGCCGGTTCGAATGATCGACCTCGAATCAGTCCTTGGTGGACAGGATGCGCTCGATCTTGTCGGGCGGATGCCCTGTGAGCGTCTTGTCGACTTCCGCGACGACCCGGCTGGCGACCTCCTTGTGAAAGGCCTTGCGCAAATCGCCCAGCGTCATCGGCGGAGCCACAATCACAATCTTGGAGAACCGGCCGGCATGCGCCGCCTTGTAGAGAGCCTCGGCGACCTCTTTTGCGAAGCGGTGCTTCTCAAGCGTGTGCCAGTCAGTTTCGTCCATTGCGCTTTTCTGCGCGCCCGGTCCATCGCTCTGCCGTCCCGGACTGTCTGTTCCCTGCTCGCTGGTGGGCGGGTTTTCATGCTCCAGCACCCGCAGAACCTCGAAGTTCGGATAGTCGGCATCGCCCTCATTGCGAAAGAAGAGAGCCTTCTCACCGTCGCCGACAAGAATCCAGCTGTCGTGTTCGATGCGCAAGCCGCTCATGTTCGACCTCCTTTTATTGGCAATCTTGTATTGGCAATCCACGGGTTCGCGATCGGGACGCCCCGCGGGATCCGCGCCAACCGGATCGCATCCGGAAAACAATGGCGTCTCGTACGGTTCACATAGGAACGAACAGGCACGACTTAAACATCTTGCGTGAGCGTGCGGAGCAATCGGCCACAGCCTGCGTCGAGCATGTCGAAGACGGTCTGGAAGCCATCGGGTCCGCCGAAATAGGGGTCAGGCACATCCTCAGGGAGAAATCGGCGCAGGGCAGCGGCGCGATCGGCACCGGAACGGGTCCGGAGGGTCTCGAGATCCGCGAGATTGTCGCCATCCATGGCCAGAACCAGATCGAATTTCTGAAAATCATCCACATTCACCTGCCGAGCCCGAAGGCCCGCGAGGTCGATCCCGTTTTGCGCGGCGATTGCGACGGACCGGGGGTCCGGAGCCTTTCCGACATGCCAGTTTCCCGTCCCCGCGGAATCGACGCCGATGCGCGTGTCGAGGCCGACACGTGCCAGCTTCGCCCGCAGGATCCCTTCCGCCAGCGGAGACCGGCAGATGTTTCCAAGGCAGACAAAAAGCACCGACGTCATGCGGAATTCCCTGTTGGAGGATGCCCGTCCGGCCGGAAGGGAATTTCGGCGTTCCGGTCGGAGGGTTTTTTTCATGCGCACGACATCCTAGGTGAAGGGGGTAGACGTTCAAGGGCTGCGCACCTGCAAAGCCCGCTCACACAGGAGACCACACGCATGGCATCTCGGCTTGACGACACCGAACGCTCGGCCGCCATGGCCGAGATTGGCGACTGGGCCCCGGCGGCGGATCGCGACGCGATCGAGAAGACCTTCACCTTCAAGGATTTCAACGAGGCGTTCGGCTTCATGACCCGTTGCGCGCTGGTCGCGGAGAAACTCGGCCACCATCCGGAATGGTTCAATGTCTACAAGACCGTGAAGGTCACCCTGACAACCCATGATGCGGGCGGGCTCAGCCAGTTGGACGTGAAGATGGCGAAAGCGATGGACGCCATCGCGACCGGCTGATCCCAAGTCAAGACGGAGGCGGATATCTCCGTTCAGTCCGGGTCGCCGCCGCGCTCCAGAACGAAGACATGCGTCTCACCGTCCTGCTCGCGCGACACCAGACGGTGGCCCGCCTCGCTGCAGAAGTGCGGAATGTCGATCACGGACATCGGATCCGTCGCCTCGATCCGCACGCGCGCGCCGGCGGGCAGCCGCGAAAGCGCCTTGCGCGCCTTGAGCACCGGGAGCGGGCATTTCAGACCCTTGAGGTCGAGCTCTGTCTGCGGATCGGTCAACGGGCGTTTCCCCCTGCAAGTCAATAATCATGCCGACATGTGCCACGCATGCCAGTGCGCCGCCACGGGGTTTTACACCCGCACCTGCGGTGCGATAGTCGCCTGAACGCCCGGCGGGACCCATGCACGCAGGGCATGGACAGAGGATAAGCCCGAAATGACGAGCGACAAGATCGATCCCTTCGAAATCCTGGATTTCTGGTGGACGGCCGGCCCCGAGAAATGGTTTGCGACCGACACGGACTTCGACGAGGAGATCCGTCGCCGGTTCGAACCGGGCGTGAGCGCCGCCAGTCTCGGCACTCTGGACGATTGGGCGGGCACCCCGCACGGGGCGCTGGCGCTGCTGCTGCTTCTCGACCAGTTCCCGCGCAATCTCTACCGGGGCGATGCAAAGGCCTTTTCGGGCGACGATCGCGCCCTTGAAATCGCCGAAAGGGCACTCGACGCGGGCTTCGACCGGGCGTTTCCGAAGATGGCCCGGACCTTTTTCTACCTCCCCTTCGAGCATGCGGAGGATATTGCCGCACAGGAACGCAGCGTCGACCTGTTCCGTCGAAATGGCGAGGAAACGACCTATTTCTACGCCCTGGTGCACATGGACGTCATCCGCCGCTTTGGCCGGTTTCCTCATCGCAATGACGCACTCGATCGCGAGACGACGCAGGCCGAATCCGCCTATCTCGACGACGGCGGGTTTGGTGCCTGATTTAAAGGCAGGCATCGTCAAAGCGTATTTTTTATGCAGACCCGCCCTGCAGGTCTGCATATTTTTTAATCACGCGCCCTGCCGTGGACGCAGCCCGAAAGAGCCCCGACCCCGTGGTCCGAACAATATTCCTTAGCAATTGATTTATCTTGTTTATTTCGCCTCGAACCCTCTGCTGAATCGGCTTTTTTTGCAGCGCAATACGAGTTGGCACGCTCCTTGATACCTGACGGGTGGCGTTGGTCGGCGCCGGTTCCAATGCGCAAGTCGCATTCTCCGGACGACGCGCCGCCGACAACCACCCGGGATGCGCCAAATGCTCCCGACGGTGGACGCAAGCAGGGAAAGGAACGGGAAGCGAGCATGAAAATCGTGATGGCCATCATCAAGCCGTTCAAGCTCGACGAGGTGCGCGACGCCCTCACGAGCATCGGCGTTCAGGGACTGACAGTCACCGAAGTCAAGGGATACGGACGCCAGAAGGGGCACACGGAAATTTACCGTGGCACCGAATACGCCGTCAGCTTCCTTCCGAAACTCAAGATCGAAGTCGCCGTCGCCTCCGACCTTGCCGACAAGGTGGTCGAAGCGATTGCCGGCGCCGCCAAGACCGGTCAGATCGGCGACGGAAAGATCTTCGTCTACGCGCTCGACCAGGTTCAGCGCATCCGCACCGGCGAATCCGACGCCGCCGCGCTTTGATCCATTCGAGCAGGGGAGAATCCGATGAATAACCGTATTAAGTCTGCCGGTCTCGCAGCTGCCGCGCTTCTCGCGGCGAGCGGTCCGGCGCTCGCGCAGGACACGCCGCAGTTCTCGCTGTCAACCGAGACCGCTTATATCTTCAACACGTTGCTGTTCCTGATCGGCGGCTTCCTCGTCATGTGGATGGCCGCAGGCTTTGCCATGCTGGAAGCCGGCATGGTGCGCAGCAAGAACGTGTCCATGCAGTGCCTGAAGAACATCACGCTCTATTCCATCGCGGGGCTGATGTTCTGGATCACAGGCTACAACCTGATGTACACCGGCGTCGACGGTGGCTTCATGGGGTCGCTCGGCCCCTACAGCATCGATCCGGTCGGCGGCAACGCGCTCGACACCGGCTACTCCACAGCATCCGACTGGTTCTTCCAGATGGTGTTCTGCGCGACCACCGCCTCCATCGTCTCCGGCACGCTCGCCGAGCGGATCAAGCTGTGGCCGTTCCTCGTCTTCACGATCGTTCTGACCGGCTTCATCTATCCGATCGGCGGTTCGTGGGAGTGGGGCGCAGGCTGGCTCGACGGCATGGGCTTCTCCGACTTCGCCGGCTCCACGCTGGTGCACTCGGTCGGCGGCTGGGCCGCTCTTGCCGGCGCCCTGGTTCTTGGTGCACGCACCGGCAAATACGGTGCGGACGGTCAGGTCCACCCGATGCCCGGCTCCTCCATGCCGCTCGCAACGCTTGGCACGTTCATCCTGTGGCTCGGCTGGTTCGGCTTCAACGGCGCCTCGCAGCTTGCCATGGGCACCATCGGTGACGTTTCCGACGTGTCTCGCATCTTCGTCAATACCAACATGGCCGCCGCTGCCGGCGTTGTCGTCGCGGTGATCCTGACGCAGATCATGTACAAGAAGGTCGACGTCACGATGGCGCTCAACGGCGCGCTCGCCGGTCTCGTTTCCATCACGGCAGAGCCGCTGGCGCCCAGCATCTTCCAGTCGATCATCATCGGCGGGATCGGCGGCGTGATCGTTGTCTTCGCCGTGCCGATGCTCGACAAGCTGAAGATCGACGACGTCGTCGGCGCCATTCCGGTTCACCTGATTGCCGGCATCTGGGGCACCATGATCGTGCCGCTGTCCAACTCCGACGCGAGCTACTACGTGCAGGGCGTCGGCGTGGTCGCCTTCGGTGTCTTCACATTCGGCGTGAGCCTTGTCGTGTGGCTCATCCTGAAGTCCACCATCGGGCTGCGCGTGACCGCCGAAGAAGAAGCTCTCGGCCTCGACAAGACGGAAGTCGGCGTCGAAGCCTACCCGGAGTTCGGCCAGGGCAGCGGACGGGTCTGATCCGGCCAACCATCTCCCGTGACGACCGGCTTGGCGCCGGTCGCACCTTGAAACCCGGGGCCCCAGGCTCCGGGTTTTTTTATGGCCGCACAGCCTCCGGACGCCTCTTGCAGCCGCAACGGGAAGGCAGCATCATCACGCCACACAAGGGGCGGGTCCGAATCGCCCCTGTCGACAGGTTCATGCGTTCGTCCCGGCGACGAGATCGCCGCTCCACCGCTGCCCCGAAAGGACCCGGCCATGCCGTTCATCGTGTCGATACCGCTGACCCTGGCACCGCTGCTGGTCTACAACCTGCTGGCCTTCTCGCTTTTCGGCAACGCCGGCGGCGATCCGTGGCTCGGTCCCGTGCTGACGGTCGAACTGGTCTCGGGCGCCCGCTTCACGCTCGTCACCGGCGATCTGATGATCGTTTCCGGTCTTGTCCTGCTTTTCATCGAACTCCTGAAGGCGACCCGAACGGGCGTCGTCGCATTGACCGACCACATCCTGTCGACGCTGGTCTTCGTCGCCTATCTGGTCGAATTCCTCACGGTGCGCGAGGCTGCGACCTCCGTGTTCTTCATTCTCATCTGCATCTCGTTTGTGGACGTCATCGCCGGCTTCAGCATCACCATCACGGGGGCCAGACGCGATTTCGGCGTCTCCCGCGGAGACGACTTCCACTGAAGCATCCCGCAGATTAACAAATGCGTTGCAACGGAAATGGCAGAAATCCGGGGAAAACCGGAGAGATTCGCTCGCGCATCGCGAAATAGTTAACAAGAGGTTATCGCCTGGCACGGCATTTGCGCTAAATTACCCGGTAACAACGCCAATGTTTCAAATTGGCACGCCCGGGAGGCGACAATGCGGATCGAACCGACACCCCGTGTCACAACGGGATCGACGACACGACGCGCAGCGGCGCAGCGCAGCAACGCGACAGCGGAGACGCGCGCTGCCGACAGCGCAAGCCACCTCGTCGCGATAGAGCCCGTCGTGGATACGCGGAAGGCCGGCTACGCCAGGCTTCACCGCACCAACGCGGCCTTTCTCGCACAGTTGATCGCCACACGGGACAACATGCCGCAAACCCGCGCGCGCCGCCGTGCCGAGCCGGATGAGGCGATCGCCGCTTATCGCGCAACCGAACGCCAGCCACGCTACATGGACGCCGGACGGGTGCTTTCCATCAGCCGCTGAGACCCGTCGACAGAGCGTAAGCGCTCAGCGCACATGAAAAAGGCGGCAGCCCCCGCCGCCTTTCTTACATTTGCTTGTCGCCGGTTGGCGCCTCAATACCCGGCGGCCATTCCGTCCTTGCGCGGGTCTGAGCCGCCGACCAGCGTGCCGTTCTCGCGATCGATGAGGATTGCCTGCGCTCCGCCGATCGGTTCCGGCGCTTCCACGACCTGGTGACCAAGCCCTCGCAAAACGGAGAGCGTTTCCTCCGGCACGCTGCGTTCCGCCTGCAGCACATGCGTCTTCTCGTCGAAGAACATGCGCGGAGCGTCAATCGCCTCCTGCGGATCCATGTCGAAATCAATCATGTTGGTCAGCACATGCGCATGACCACAGGGCTGATAGCCCCCGCCCATCACGCCGAACGAGAGATGCGGCTTTCCATCCTTGAACGCCATCGCCGGAATGATCGTGTGCAACGGCCGCTTGCCGCCGTCGATGCAGTTCGGGTGGCCCGGTTCCAGCCGGAAGCAGGCCCCGCGATTTTGCAGGAGCACGCCGCTCTTCGGTGCGCATATGCCGGAGCCGAAGTCCTTGTAGACCGAATTGATCAGCGAGACGGCCATGCCGGCGTCATCGACGACGGACAGATAAACGGTGTCCGACGACGGGCCGAGCAACGCCGGCGGAATGTCCGGAATGCGCGAGGACGGCGTAATCCGCGCCGCCAGCTTGTCGAGATACACCGGGGTGAGAAAGGCATCGGGGCCGTATTGCATGTGATCCGGATCGGCGAGAAAGAGGTCGCGCACGGAATAGGCAAGCCGGCCGGCCTCCATCTCCAGGTGGAACCGCTCGGGTCCGGACGGATCGAGGACCGCGAGGTCGAAGCGCTCCAGAATGCCCAGCATGACAAGCGCGATGAAACCCTGGCCGTTGGGCGGCAACTCGGCAACGTCGATGCCGCGGTAGTTGCGCACGACCGGCGTCATGTCGAGCGTCTCCATGCCGGCCATGTCGGCCATCGTCATCAGCCCGCCCTTGGCGGCCAGCGTGTCGACGATGTCCTGCGCCACCTCGCCTTCGTAGAAAGCCTTCGCGCCAGTGTCGGCAATCGCCTGCAGCGTGCGTGCCAGTGCCCGGTGACGCATCACCTGCCCCACCTTGGGCACCGCGCCGTCGATCAGATACTCGTCGGCCGCACCGGCATCGGCCGAGAGCTTTTCAAGATTGCGGGCCCAGTCATGCGCCACGCGCGGCGTGACGGGATAGCCATCGCGCGCGCAGCCGATCGCCCGCTTCAGCACATCGCCAAGGCTGCGGGTTCCGTGACGCGCCAGCAGCGTTTCCCATGTGCGCACCGCACCGGGCACCGTCACCGCATGCGGGCCATTGAAATCGATCTGCGTGATGCCCAATTCGGCCAACTTTTGCGGTGTCGCGGCCGCCGGCGCCGGGCCGGAGCCGTTCACCCCGTGCACGCCGCCGTCCGGGCCGGCGACAATCGCGAAGCAATCCCCGCCGATTCCGGTCATTTGCGGTTCGACCACAGCCTGTACCGCCGCGGCGGCAACGGCCGCATCGACGGCATTGCCGCCCGCCTGAAGCACCTCGATGGCAGCCGATGTCGACAGCGGGTGCGATGTGGCCACCATCGCGGTCGTCGCATAAGTCGCGGAGCGTCCGGGATATTGGAAGTCGCGCATGGAAAGTATCCTCTTGTTTCCTGGGCCCCGGGTGCGCCTGCCATGCGGCGCAGTCAGTCACGCCAGCGAAAACCGGCGCCGGATGACACCTCGGGCCGCCCACTCTATTGTTTCTCTCGCGGAGCGGGTCCTTGTCGTTTTTCTCCATTGGAACACAACACGGACCCTGATAGCCGTTCTCGGGACCCTACACCCATGTCATTGCGGAGATTTTTGCAAATGAGCAAACTCACTCTTTCCGTATCAGAGAAAATTATCAAGGCGGCTTTTGCCAAGGGCGCCGACTTGAGCCTGAAGCCCCTGACCGTTGCCGTGCTCGATGCCGGCGGTCATTTGCTCGCGCTGATGCGTCAGGACGGTTCGTCGATCATGCGTCCGCAGATTGCAACGGGCAAAGCCTATGGCGCCATCGCCGTGGGGGCGGGATCGCGCTGGCTGGATGCCAACGCCCAGACCCGTCCGCATTTCGTGCAGGCCCTCAACGGCGCGGCCGGCGGCGGCATCGTCCCCGTACCGGGCGGCGTGCTCATTCGTGACGGGGAAGGCGGCGAGATCCTCGGGGCCGTCGGCATCACCGGCGACACCTCGGACAATGACGAAGCCTGCGCAATTGCCGGCATCCAGGCAGCCGGCCTTCAGGCGGACGGCGGCTGAAGGCGCTCGGCAGGCCGCCCATGTGGCAGCCTGCCGTTACTCCTTGTCGCCGCCGGCCAGGGCGTCGATCTTCTTCTGCATGGCGTCGAGCTGCTTCTTCAGCGCGTCGAAATCCTCGACGTTGCGGGTGGATGGCACCGCCCCGGGCTGACCTGCTTCCCCGCCCTGCAGGGACGGAGCTTCCCCGTCCCTTTCCTGGCCGAAGGGAAGAAACATCTTCATCGCGCGGTCGAAGACTTCCGCGTTGCGCTTGACCTGATCCTCGATCGCGTCGAAGGCGGTTGCGCCGAACGCGCTGGACATCTGCTCGCGCAGCCGATCCTGCTCCTTGGTCAGCGACGTCATCGAAAAGTCGAGATAGCTCGGCACCACGTTCTGCATGCTGTCGCCATAAAAGCGGATCAGCTGTCGCAGGAAGGTGATCGGCAGCAGGTTCTGCCCCTTGTTTTCCTGTTCGAAAATGATCTGCGTGAGAACGGAACGGGTAATCTCATCGCCGGATTTCGCATCGAAAACGACAAAATCCTCTTCGTCCTTCACCATCACCGCAAGGTCTTCGAGCGTGACATAGGTGCTCGTGCCCGTATTGTAGAGACGACGGTTCGCGTATTTCTTGATGATCGTCGGGTCGCTCGTTTTTGCCATATCGTGTATCGGATCCCGGCTTCGGGCGTCGCTTTCCCTGAGATGATCCGATCAGGCTCGACCAGATCGCCCGGAAAGGTTCGACGCGGCATTCCTCCCGGCCCCACGCAACCGGACCGGCTGCGTGCGCCACTCTTTTCGTTTCCATCACGATAAGCCAATCCCCCCCACCGGTACCACCGTTTTGTCGGGTCGATTGCAAAACACCGGATTGCCCTGCAAACCGCGACGAAAGCACAAGCCGTATCGCCGCCAAATCGACCGCGCATACGCGGAGTGCCGGTTGACTATGGCAGGTTGACCGTCTCTAGTTTGGTGAACACGCGCGCACATAATCAATGAGGGGGCCAGCGCGCGCCCCGGGAGGTCCGGAGTTTCGGAGATTTCATATGAGCGCACCCACCGACGTCGTCATTGTCAGCGCAACGCGCACCCCCGTTGGCTCGTTCAACGGAGCTTTCGCCAACACCCGTGCCCATGAGCTTGGCGCCACCGCGATCAAGTCCGCCCTCGAGCGCGCATCCGTGCCCGCCGCGGATGTGGACGAGGTCGTATTCGGCCAGGTCCTGACGGCAGGAGAAGGGCAGAACCCGGCGCGTCAGGCCGCCATTCATGCCGGCATTCCCGAGAGCGCAACCGCATGGGTTCTCAACCAGGTCTGCGGCTCTGGCCTGCGCACCGTCGCCATCGGCATGCAGCAGATCATGGCCGGGGACGCCTCGATCATCGTTGCGGGCGGCCAGGAAAACATGTCGCTCTCGCCGCATTGCGCGCATATGCGCGCCGGCTACAAGATGGGCGACTTCAAGATGATCGACACGATGATCAAGGACGGCCTGTGGGATGCCTTCAACGGCTACCACATGGGCCAGACCGCCGAGAACGTCGCCGAAAAATGGCAGATCTCGCGCGATCAGCAGGATGAATTCGCCGTCGCATCGCAGAACAAGGCCGAGGCCGCGCAAAAGTCTGGCCGCTTTACCGCCGAGATCACGCCGGTCACCGTGAAGGAACGCAAGGGCGAGAAGGTCGTCGATCAGGACGAATACATTCGCCACGGCGCGAGCGTCGACGGTATGGCCAAGCTGCGCCCCGCCTTCGCCAAGGACGGCAGCGTAACCGCCGGCAACGCCTCCGGCATCAACGACGGCGCGGCCGCCATCGTGGTCATGAGCGCGGCCGAAGCCTCGCGGCGCGGCCTGACGCCGCTCGCGCGAATCGCTTCCTGGGCGACCGCCGGCGTCGACCCGTCCCTCATGGGATCGGGCCCGATCCCCGCCTCGCGCAAGGCGCTGGAAAAGGCCGGCTGGAAGCCGGAGGATCTCGATCTCGTGGAGGCCAACGAGGCCTTCGCCGCCCAGGCCTGTGCCGTCAACAAGGACATGGGCTGGAACCCCGACATCGTGAACGTCAACGGCGGCGCCATCGCGATCGGGCATCCGATCGGCGCTTCGGGCGCCCGCGTGCTCGTCACGCTGCTGCACGAAATGGCCAAGCGGGACGCCAAGAAGGGGCTCGCAACGCTGTGCATCGGCGGCGGCATGGGCGTTGCGCTTTGCGTCGAGCGTTGAGGCCGCGACCCTTTCGCCACTAGACTTTCGGCGCAAGAACGGCGCGCGCAGCTCTTCGCGCGCCGTTCGTCAAAAATCTGATTTCATTTGGAAATTTCAATCGCGCACTACGACGGGCGGAATCGTCGCCAACGCGTCGATTGACACGGATCAAGGCGGGCACAGCAAGGCATCGCCATCAAGCCGGCGACGACGAAAAGATCGTTTTCGGGTATTTCGAACCGCCAAAGGGGAGGATGTTCATGAGCAATGTGGCAATCGTGACAGGAGGAACGCGGGGCATCGGCGCCGCGATCTCGAAGGGGCTGAAGGATGCCGGCTACAGCGTGGCCGCGATCTATGCCGGCAACACGGAAAAGGCCGAGGCCTTCAAGGCCGAGACCGGCATTCATGTCTACAAGTGGGACGTGTCCGATCCGCAAGCCTGCCATGACGGCGTTGCCCAGGTCGTCTCCGATCTCGGCGCGGTCGAGGTGCTGGTCAACAACGCCGGCATCACGCGCGATGGCTGGTTCCACAAGATGGACTACGAGCAGTGGTCCGCGGTGACCCGTACCAATCTGGACTCCATGTTCACCATGACGCGTCCGGTCATCGACGGCATGCGCGAGCGCGGCCACGGCCGCATCATCAACATTTCCTCGATCAACGGCCAGAAGGGCCAGCTCGGTCAGACGAACTATTCCGCTGCCAAGGCCGGCGTGATCGGCTTCACCAAGGCGCTCGCCGCCGAAACGGCCCGCAAGGGCATCACGGTGAATGCGATCTGCCCGGGCTACATCGACACCGACATGGTCGCCGCCGTGCCGGAGAAGGTGCTTGAGGGGATCATCGGCAACATTCCGATCGGTCGCCTCGGAAAGGCGGAGGAGATCGCCGGCGCGGTCGTCTACCTCGCCTCGACGCAGGCCGCCTTCATGACCGGCGGCGTCATCACGATGAACGGCGGCCAGTATTTCGCCAACGGCTGACGAACGGCCTGGGTCGGCGACACGAAAGAGGGCTCCCGGAGCGATCCGGAAGCCCTTTTCTTGTTGCGCCCACGTCCAGGGTCCAAGGCCCCGGACAACGCAAAAAAGCCGGCGCAAAAGCGCCGGCCCTTTGTCGCATCAAAGCGGTGCG
Organism: Stappia sp. ES.058; assembly: GCF_900105595.1. Lineage (GTDB taxonomy): Bacteria > Pseudomonadota > Alphaproteobacteria > Rhizobiales > Stappiaceae > Stappia. Next base: position 3,618,611 of record NZ_LT629784.1, read on the forward strand.
TTTCGATCAGGCGTCGGTCTTCGACGCCAGGATCTGACGTCCCCGATACATGCCGGTCTTGAGATCGACGTGATGCGGGCGGCGCAATTCGCCCGAATCCTTGTCCTCGACATAGGTCGGCTGCTTCAGGGCGTCCGTGGAGCGGCGTGCGCCGCGCTTCATGCGCGATGTTTTTCTCTTCGGAACGGCCATTCTTGTTCTCTCCGTCGTGCAATATCCAGCGAACCCGGACCGGGTCAGCCCGGGGCGTGGGTCCACACGGTGTGCAGGAATGGCGGGCTTATACAGAACCTTTGGCCTCTTTGCCAGCCCGAAAGGGAATTTTTTGACGATTTCGGTTCACTGCGACGGCCCGAATCCGGGCAGGCACCCGAGATGCGGGCCGATATCAGCGGCACGCGCCCGGTTCAAGCGTGCCAACCGCGCATGTCCGGGAGCAGGGCTTGCCGGATTGCGCGCAAGAGGCGCCGGCAGGGCAGTTGCAAGCCGCGCTGCCTCGCGGCGCCCGAGCGCAAGGGCCGTCTTGCCGAACCAGGCTTGCGCCGCGGCTTCGGCACCGAAAACACCCTCGCCCCACTCCGCGACGTTGAGATAGATCTCGAGAATGCGCTTCTTGCTGAGCATCGCATCGAGAAGCAGCGCGAGCGGCAGCTCCAGCGCCTTGCGCACGTAGCTGCGATCCGTCCACAGGAACAGGTTCTTGGCCACCTGCATCGTGATCGTCGAGGCGCCGCGGACATCCTCGCCCTCGCCCAGCGCCTCGATCTGGCTGCCGAGCGCGTCCCAGTCGATCCCGACGTGCTCGCAGAACTTCGCATCTTCCGAGGCAACGACGGAGCGAATCAGATGCGGCGAGATCGCCTCCAGCGGAACATAGGTGCGATCGACCCAGAGAAACCGCACATAGCGCTCCAGCATCAAGGTGCTCACCGGCGGCACCACCGCGTAGATCACGATAAGGACAGGCGGCAGCAAAAAAACCACGGCCAGGAACCACAATATCCAGCGCCGGATCCGGCGCCGGAGCGAACGCCGCTTCCCGGCTTTCCGCCCCCTGTCGGCGTCGCTCATCGTCCACCTCCGCAAACGCCGCCGCAAAGGCTGCAACCCGGGCGACCGGACAGGCGAACGCGCCTGTCGACGCGCCTTCGGACGACGCCGGTTTGCGATTGCCTTTCCATCGGGACCATGATCCATCCGTTTGCCGGGGCGGCAAGGCGCAATTGCCGTCAGGCGCGCTGCCTGGCCACAAAAGGTGACAGCGACATACATGACCTGCATGCCCGCCGGTTCGGCGGCGACCAAGGCAAGCGGCGTGTGCACGCAACGCTTTCTCCATAGCCCGTCTCCAAACCGCCGACAACCGACGGCGCCCCCCCACAGCGCACCTCCGCAGCACACGGGCGCCTGCCCTCCCCCCAAGTGCCGCCAGGTCCGCCGAGTGCTGCCCGCGCGACGCTGTTGACCTTTTGGCGGTTTCGCGACACTGAGGGTCCGCGATACGAACGCGGGCGGGGCGGCGCAACGATGCGCCGTTCGCAACCCGATACGCGGAGGCCCTCTTGACCGTCGATCCCGCAAGCCGCCTGGCCGACAGCGCAACCCGCGTCGAGGCCGCCCTTGAGCGGGCACTGGGCGCCACGCCCCTTGACGGCGAGACCGCCCGCCCCGAGCGGCTGACGGCGGCCATGCGCCATGCCTGTCTGGGCGGCGGCAAGCGGCTGCGACCGGGCTTGATGATCGCGGCCGGCCGCCTGTTCGGTCGTGACGACGACGGCCTTGTGCTGGCGGGTGCCGCGCTTGAATGCATCCACTGCTATTCCCTCGTCCACGACGACCTTCCGGCCATGGACGACGACGACATGCGCCGGGGCCGGCCGACGGTGCACAAGGCTTTTGACGAGGCCACCGCCATCCTCGCCGGCGATGCGCTGCTGACACTCGCCTTCGATCTTGTCGCTGATCCTGCGGTACATGCCTGCGCCGACGTTCGCCTGACCGCCAGTCGGGAGCTCGCCCGGGCCTCGGGGGTCGGCGGCATGGCGGGCGGACAGATGCTGGATCTGGCCGCCGAACACCGCCCGACCGACGAGCACGAGGTGCGTCGCTTGCAGGCGATGAAGACCGGCGCGCTGATCCGATATGCGGCGCGCACCGGCGCGCGACTTGCCGGCGCCGACGATGACGGGATCACGGCGCTGACGCGCTTCGGCGAAATTCTCGGACTGGCGTTCCAACTCGCCGACGACCTTCTCGACGTGGCAGGCGACAGCGCAGCGCTTGGCAAGGCGGCCGGCAAGGACGCGGACGCGGGAAAGGCGACGCTGGTCGCGCTCAAGGGCGTGGACTGGACGCGCGCCGAACTCGACCGCCAGATCGCCGAGGCGGAGAGCCTGCTGGCGCCCTATGGCGAACGCGCCGGCGAACTCTCGGCCCTTGCCCGTTTCGTCGCCAACCGCGACCGCTGAGCGCAAGGGCCCGCGCGGAGATGTCACCCCTCCTCGACATCTGGCATCACACCGTCGACCGTCCGTCCAGCGATCTCGTGCTCCCGGACGGCTGCCGCGACCTGATCATGGTCGAGGCTCCGGGAGCAAAGCCCTCCGGTTTCGTCAGCGAGTTGCACACCGCCCCCGTTCTGGCCACGGACTTTGCGCCCGGCACCCGGCTGACCGGCTACCGGCTCGCGCCGGGCACACGGATCGACACGGCCCGTCTGATCGCGCGCGTCGCGGAAACGGCAGAGAAGGATCTCCTGCGCCCGGAAAAGCTGATCGAGGAGCATTGCGCGCGCAGGCCGGCCACGGTGGACGCCTTCGCCGCCATCGAAGCGCAGCCGGATGCAACGACGGCGCAGCTGGCACGACGGCTTGCGGTGACGCCGCGCACGCTGCAGAGGCAGTTTCGTGAGAACACCCTGCCGCCGCCGGGCTTCTGGCTGGGCCTTGCCCGGGCACGACGGGCCGCCCTGGAACTGACGGCAGGTGCCCCCCTTGCCGAAATCGCCGCCGATGCCGGCTACGCCGACCAGGCGCATATGACCCGGGCCTTCCGCCGCTGGTTCGGCACGACGCCGGCGCGGCTCAGGACCGATCCGCGCCGCCTCGTCCTGCTCGCTCAGTCGGGGCTGGCGGTGCCGCCGACCGGAGAACAGATCTCCACCAGATAACCGTCGGGATCCGAGACATAGGCCGTCGTCTGGCCCCAGTCCTCCTCGCGCAGCTCCTGAACCACCGACGCGCCTGCCTCACGCGCCCGCGAAAGCGCGCCCGCGACGTCGTCCGTTTCCAGAGCGATCTCGAAGACCGGGCTCTTTGGCTCGGCACGCGCCGGCGCCTTGCCGAGCTGTGTCATCAGCGCGCGGGACGAGAAAACAAGCTTGGTTTCGCCGGTGACAAGCTCACCGTAATCCCCGCTCTCGTGCAGGAAGCCGGTCGTGAACCCGAAGGCGGTCTCGTAGAATGATAGCGTGCGGGCGACATTCTCGACATAGAGGATCGTGTAGCGAAATTTCATGGTCGGTTCTCCTTGAAGCCAATTCTGGCACCCGCTTAGCCCGCAAGGCGAACGCCGGTCTTGAAGATTTGCGACAGAGGCAGTCCGCAGCCTCCAATCGGACTCAATGCCAGCAACAATTGTTGCATACTTTCAACACTTGTTAATAAATGGTGAAGAGCGCCCGGTTCGAGCGGTTTTCTCTGGTATGGACGCCAAGTAATTGCATTAGACTGAAAATAATAAGAACGATTGAAAACCGGAGGCGTTCGTGACGATCTGGAAGCTGGCCATTTCCGCCATCACCTGCGGGATTCTCCTGAACCTGTCTGCGCCGCCGGCCGTTGCGCAAGACCGCAACGGTCCAAGGGTAGAGCTGGCGCATGCGCTCTTCCTGAGCGAGGTGCGCGGCGGCGTTCTCTATCATGACACGATGGGCCGGGAGAACGGGATCGACATCAATGCCGAGATCCTCAGCCGCTTCGCCGCCCTGGAATTCACGACGCCGTTTCTGGACACCCGCGCGATGCTGCGTCCGCATCTCGGCGTCAATCTGAACACCGCCGGCAGCACCAGCATGGCCTATTTCGGCTACAGCCTGACGGTCGACCTCAACACCTGGCTCTTCGTCGAAGGCAGCTTCGGCGGAATGTTTCACAACGGCAACACCGGCGTGAACAAGCCGAACACGCTTTCGCTCGGCTGCAGCCTGCTGTTCCGCGAGGCCGCCTCCCTCGGCGTGCGCTTCAGCGAGTCGGTCAATCTTTCGGCGATGATCGAGCATTCCTCGAACGCCGGCGGATGCACCGGCAACAACGGAATGACCAATGTCGGCATGCGTCTGGGCTACTTGTTCTAGCCCGCACATCGGTTGCTTCGGCGACCCTCAGACCGCTCCAGCGAAAAAGCTGCGCATGTGAAAGGCGCCCTCCTGCGGGCCTTGCGCGAAGGCACTGCCCACAGGACAGGCGTGGCGCGCGAGGCACCCGCTGTGGCAGGCCGCGTCCGGTGTCGCCTCAAGATGGGCAAGGCATCTCGGCACGTCATAGCCGCCGGGCCCGAGCGCTCCGGCGGGACAGGCGGAGATACAGGGTGTGTCTCGGCAGGACGGGCAAGGTCCGCCCCGCGAGACTGCCGCCACCGGGCCCCCTGTGAGAAACGCCGCCCTCAGGGCCAGCCACGGCCCGAAGGTCTCATGTGCAAGCAGCCCCATCGGCGAGGGCGAAACCCCGCCGACGCGCAAGGCCCAGCGCTGGAAGGGATGATACGGCGGACCGTCGAAGACGAAGACCGGCGTCATGCCGGCGGCTTTGGCAATGGGCGCCAGCACCCGGCGCGTATGGCGGTCGAGCGGATCTGGCGCGCCGTCGCGCGCTTCCGGACTTCCGGTGAAATGCGGAAAAAGCTCGTTCGACAGACTGCCGACCAGCATCAGGCCGGCGGTCGGAATGCCCGCAGCGATGTCGGGCACGGCGTCGCCGGGTTCGGGCGAAAATTCGCCGACGAGCCGGAACCCGGCGCAGGCGAGGGCGGCGCCGATTTCGGCCATCCCCTCCCGCGCCGGGGCCGTCATTACGTCGACCGGTCGCGCTTGGCGAGCGTGCGCAGACGCAGGGCATTCAGCCGGATGAAGCCGGCGGCGTCCTTCTGGTCGTAGGCGCCGTGATCATCCTCGAAGGTGACCAGCTCTTCGGAATAGAGCGAATAGGGCGACTGACGGCCGACCACGATCACATTGCCCTTGTAGAGCTTGAGGCGAACCTCGCCCTCGACCTTTTCCTGGCTCTTGTCGATCGCCGCCTGCAGCATGTCGCGCTCGGGCGAGAACCAGAAGCCGTTGTAGATCAGCTCCGCATAGCGCGGCATCAGCTCATCCTTCAGGTGCGCCGCACCCCGGTCGAGCGTGATCGATTCCATCGCGCGATGCGCTTCAAGCAGGATGGTGCCGCCCGGCGTCTCGTAGACGCCGCGCGACTTCATGCCGACGAAGCGGTTCTCGACAAGATCGAGCCGACCGATGCCGTTGTCGCGGCCATAGTCGTTGAGCTTGGCAAACAGCGTCGCCGGCGACATCGCCTTGCCGTTCAGGGAGACCGCGTCGCCCTTTTCGAAGCCGATGGTGATCTCGGTGGCGACATCGGGAGCGTCCATCGGCGAGACGGTGCGCTGGTGCACATATTCCGGCGCCTCTTCCCACGGATCCTCGAGCACTTTGCCCTCGGACGACGAGTGCAGCATGTTGGCGTCGACGGAGAACGGGGCTTCGCCGCGCTTGTCCTTCGGCACCGGGATCTGGTGCTTTTCGGCAAAGTCGATCAGGTCGGTGCGCGACTTGAACGTCCAGTCGCGCCAGGGCGCGATCACCTTGATGTCGGGATCGAGCGCATAGGCGGCCAGTTCGAAGCGGACCTGGTCGTTGCCTTTGCCGGTCGCGCCATGGGCGATCGCATCGGCCCCGGTCTCATGCGCGATCTCGATCAGCCGCTTGGAGATCAGCGGCCGCGCAATCGATGTGCCGAGCAGGTAGACGCCCTCATAGACCGCATTGGCGCGGAACATCGGGAAGACGAAATCGCGGATGAATTCTTCGCGCAGGTCGTCGATGTGGATCTCCTTGATCCCCATCAATTCGGCCTTCTTGCGCGCCGGCTCCAGCTCCTCGCCCTGGCCGAGATCGGCGGTGAAGGTCACCACCTCGCAGCCGTATTCGGTCTGAAGCCATTTCAGGATGATCGAGGTGTCGAGACCGCCCGAATAGGCGAGCACCACCTTCTTGATGTCTTTTTGTGCCATGAGATCCATTGTCCAGTCGCAGGAATGCCGAAAGCGTCGCGCGCCCGGCGGAAAGTCGCCGCGCACTGTAACGGCCCGCGTGCGCAACGCAAGACGGGAAACCCCGTGCAAAAAGCCACACCGGGCGGCGGCAAGGCCTCAGCCGCGCGGCAGCGGTCGCCAGTCCTTCGGCGCCATCTCGAAGCCTGAAAACTCGAACCCCGGCGCGACGGTGCAGCCGACCAGCGTCCAGCGCCCGAGGCTTTCCGCCGTCTGCCAGGCCCCGGACGGCACGACGCCCTGCGGGCGCTGGTTGGCGGCGAGATCGACCCCGAGATGAAGCGCGCGCGCGTCGTGCCCGTTTTCGGAAATCGTCAGCGCCAGCGGACCGCCTGCGTACCAGTGCCACACCTCCACCGCATCCACCCGGTGCCAGGCGGAAATGTCTCCGGCCTCAAGCAGATAATAGATCGCCGTCGACCGCGCCCGCCCCGAGGCATCGCACGCCGGATCGCGATAGGTCTCGCGGTAGTGGCCGCCTTCGGGGTGCGGCGCGAGATCCAGAATTCGGACGATGTCCAGGGCGGAAAGCGAGGGATCGATCATGGGCGGGTCGAGCTCTGGGTTTGAAGAAGATGCGTCACGAATCGTTCCGTCAGAAGCTGTCCTTGCGCCGACGGATCTCGGCGAAAACCTCCGCGTCGGTTGCCTCCATCATGCCGAGCGTCTTGCGGATGCCGGGATCTGAGGGACGCAGAAACGGATTGGTCGCAAGCTCGTCTTCCATGGTGGTCGGCAGCGTCGGCTGGTTGCGTTCGCGCAGGCCCTCCACGGTCTTTGCCCGCTTCGCCAGTTCGGCATTGTCGGGGTCGACGGTCACGGCGAAGCGCGCGTTGGCCAATGTGTATTCATGGCCGCAATAGATCCGCGTATCCGCCGGCAACAGCCGGGCGAGCTTGTCCATCGAGGCCCACATCATCGCCATGTCGCCCTCGAACACCCGCCCGCAGCCAAGGGCGAACAGCGTATCGCCCGTGTGGGCGAAATGCGCATCAGGCGACCACCAGGAAATCTGGTCGAGCGTATGCCCGGGCGTCCCGAGCGCCTGAAACGCTAGGCCACCGGCGGTGATCGTGTCCCCGTCCGCGACGACGGCATCCATCTCCGCGATCTTGTCGCGCGACAGCGCAGGCCCGGTCACGCGCGCACCGGTGGCGGCCTTGAGCGCGCCCAGTCCCTGCACATGGTCCCAGTGATGGTGGGTGATCAGAATATCGGTGAGCGTCCAGCCCATCCGCTCCAGCTCCGCCAGATACGGCTCGGCGTCGGGGACGTCGATGGCAATCGTGCCGCCTGTCGCGGGCACATGCACCAGCACCCCGAAATTGTCGTCGAGACAGGAAAACTGCCGGATTTCGACCTGCTTCGTCGCTTCGCTCATCGCCATGGTCTCCTGTCGTTTCGCTTCACTCCGCCCGCTGGGCGGCCCGGGGATCCGATGGCCGCCGTCGAACAGCGGCGCAGGCGCGCCCACCCTGCCCCGACCAGGTCATGGGGACAAGAGGCCGGCGCGAACGGGGCGCGACATTCGAGACGGTTGCATCACGGCGCGCGGAAGGGTTCAATCGGCATCCCAGCCCGCCACCGGGCCGTCGCTGCAGGTCTTCATGTATCTCGACGTCGTCCATCAGCGCACCTTCTACGACCTGCCACTCGGTCGGATGCTGCGAGTCCTCCTGGGCGCGCGCATCCGCGCGTTCTGGCCCGAACTGCGTGACCGCCGCCTGATCGGCATCGGCTACGCAGGACCCTACATGCGCCCCTATCTGGACGAGGCGGAACGCTGCGTCGCGGCCATGCCGGCGGCACAGGGCGTTGTCGCCTGGCCGCGTGGCGGACGCAATTCGGCAGCGCTTGTCGACGAGACGGAGCTGCCGTTCTTCGACAACAGTTTCGACAATGCGCTGGTCGTGCATGGCGTCGACCACAGCGGCGACCCCGACGCCATGCTGCGTGAGGTCTGGCGGGTCCTGGCGCCCGGCGGCCGCATGATCGTCGTATTGCCGAACCGCCGAGGTCTGTGGGCGCGATCGGAGATCTCGCCCTTCGGCTACGGACGCCCGTTCTCGCGCGGCCAGATCGAGGCCCTGCTGCGCGCCTGCCAGTTCAACACGCTGGGAACCGATGAGGCGCTGTTCCTGCCGCCGACAAAATCACGCATGCTGCTCAGGAGCGCGCGCGCCTGGGAGCGTGTGGGCCGGCGCATGTGGCCGGCCTTCGCCGGACTGCTTCTGGTGGAGGCGGAAAAGCAGATCTATCGCGGAACGCCGGTCGGCAGGACCCGGCTGATCCGCGCGTTCCGGCCGACCTTCATCCCCGACGGCGCAGCGACGGGCCTGACGGTTCCGCCCGGCCCGCCGGCCCTTATCGCTTCAGCAGAAACAGCGCCTGTTCACCGATCAGGTTCCACACCCACCAGGGCGCGGTGAAGCCGACCGGTTCGCCGCGCGCATTAAGCGCCATCGCCTTGACCATATGCGCGTCCGTCTCCTCGCACATCGAGACGAAATCCCGGATCGTGCAGAAGTGGATGTTCGGCGTGTCGTACCAGGAATATGGCAGATAATCGGTCACCGGCATGCGACCGAGGAACATCAGCTGCAGCCGGTTGCGCCAGACCCCGAAATTCGGGAAGGACACGATCACGTTCGATCCGATCCTGAGCAACTGGTCCAGCACGACGCGCGGCGCGCGCGTCGCCTGCAGGGTCTGGCTGAGAATGACGAAATCGAAGGCGTCGTCCGGATAGTCCGCAAGGTCGCTGTCGGCATCGCCCTGCACCACCGACAATCCCCGCGCAACACAGGCATTGACGCCGGCCTGGGACAATTCGATGCCGCGCCCGTCGACCTGTTTCTCGCGCACCATGAGATGCAGCAACTCGCCGTCACCACAGCCGATATCGAGCACACGGCAGCCGGGCTCCACCAGATCGGCGACCAGCCGGTGATCGCCGCGAACGCCGTTTTTCCCGCTCATGCCGCGCTCCCGGTCGGCGGCGCGATGCCGCGTGCGTGGGCCGCGCCCGTCAGAAATCCGACCACGGTGCGAAACATCTCCGGCTCGTCCAGCAGGAAGGCGTCGTGGCCGCGGTCGCTCTCCACCTCGACGAAGGAGACATTGGCGGCAGCGGCATTGAGCGCGCGCACAACCGCCTTGCTCTCGGAAGTGGGAAACAGCCAGTCGGAGGTGAAGGACATCACGCAGAACCGTGTCGCGGAATGCAGAAAGGCGCGCGCCAGCGTGCCGCCGAAATCGGCTCCGAGATCGAAGTAGTCCATGGCCCGCGTGAGGTAGAGGTAGGCGTTCGGATCGAAGCGGTCGACAAAGGTCATCCCCTGGTGACGCAGATAGCTCTCGATCTGGAAATCCGCGTCGAAACCGAAGGTCACCGCGTCGCGATCCTGAAGGTTGCGGCCGAATTTCCGATGCAGCGCCGGATCCGACAAATAGGTGATATGGGCGGCCATGCGCGCCACCGCGAGCCCCTTGGACGGCCGCACGCCCTTCTCGAAGTAGCGCCCGCCGCACCAGTTGGGATCCGCCATCACCGCCTGGCGCCCCACCTCGTGGAAGGCGATGTTCTGCGAGGAATGCCGGGCGGCCGTGGCGATCGGCAGCGCGGCGAATACGCGCCCGGGATAGCTCGACGCCCATTGCAGCACCTGCATGCCGCCCATCGAGCCGCCAACGACGGCAAACAGCGTCTCGATCCCCAGACGGTCAAGCAGCATCGCCTGGGCGTGCACCATGTCCTTGATGGTAACGAGCGGCAGATCCAGCCCCCAGCGCCGTCCCGTGGCCGGATTGGTCGAGGCCGGGCCCGTCGTTCCGAGACAGCCGCCCAGAACGTTGGCGCAGATCACGTAATAGAGGTTGGTATCGACCGGCCGGCCGGGGCCGACGAGCATCGACCACCAGCCGGGCTTGGAGGTGATCGGATTGCTGGACGCGACATACTGGTCGCCCGTCAGCGCGTGGCAGATCAGCACCGCATTGCTGCGCTCGGCGTTCAGTGTGCCGTAGGTTTCATAGGCAATCTGCCAGGGATCGAGCAGCGCACCGGAATCGAGCCGCAACGCGGTGTCGCCGCCAAAGGCGCAAACCTGGCTCGTCGGCGCGTCCATCTCGCTTCTGGGTGCCGCCGCAGCGCTGGACCCCGCCCCGCCCGTGTCGCCCTTCGCCGCGCGGTTCGGCGCCGGCTCCGGTGAAGTCTCCTGCGTCATGGCAGACCGACCGTCCTTCCCATCATCTTTCCGCAGGCGTGCCGCTATCGAACCGCCTAGCATCACCGATGCGATGCGGCATGCGCCAGCCCCAATTCAAGGCTTCGAGACGTAGGAGCGCGCCTTCCCAAGGTCAATGTTTTCTTTTGCCATCCCAAGGCACTCTGCCTATGACTATGCGCGCAAACGCGCCTTGTCGTCACCGTCGCGCTCTCGCTGCGCGATCGATCCGACGGATGCGAGGCCGCAATATACACTCAATGCGCGAATCGGCGAAAGAAATGCAATCAGTCATCTCGCACCCGCAGCCCCGTCCAGGCATCCTCGACATTGCGCCCTATATTCCCGGCCGCACGAAATCGACCGGAGGCAGCAAACTGCACAAGCTCTCGTCCAACGAGACGCCGCTTGGCGCCAGCCCCGAGGCCGTCGCCGCCTACACGGCGCAGGCCGCGCATCTGGAACTCTACCCTGACGGCGGCTCTTCCACGTTGCGCGAGGCCATCGCCGAGGTCTACGGACTGAACGCCCAGCGCATCATCTGCGGCAACGGCTCCGACGAGATCCTGGAACTGGTCGCGCGCGCCTACATCGGCCCGGGCGACGAGGGTATTTTCACCGAGCACGGCTTCCTGGTCTACAAGATCGCCATTCTCGCGGCCGGCGGGACGCCCGTCATCGCGCCGGAAAAGGATCTGGCGACCGATGTCGATGCGATCCTGGCACGCGTCACCGACCGCACCAAGGTGGTGTTCCTCGCCAATCCGAACAATCCGACCGGCACCTATGTTCCCTTCGAGGAGGTGCGCCGCCTGCACGCCGCCCTGCCGCCGCATGTGCTGCTGGTGCTCGATGCGGCCTACGCGGAATACGTGCGCCGAAACGACTACGAGGCCGGCATGGAACTCGCTGCGACCGCCGACAACGTGCTGATGACGCGCACCTTCTCCAAAATCTACGGCCTTGCGGCCCTGCGTCTTGGCTGGGCCTACGGGCCGGCGCATCTCGTCGACGTGCTGAACCGCATCCGCGGCCCGTTCAACGTCTCTGCCGCCGCGCAAGCCGCCGGCATCGCCTCGGTGCGCGACCGCGCGTTCGTCGAGACGGCGGTTGCCCACAACGAAACGTGGCTGCCCTGGGTCGCCTCGGAACTGGAAGCACTTGGCCTGACCGTCACGCCCAGCGTTGGAAACTTCGTTCTGATCCATTTTCCAGACACGCCGGGCAAGACGGCTCAGGAGGCCGACGCCTATCTCTGCGACCGGGGATGCGTTCTCCGGTCGGTCGCAGCCTACGGACTGCCCGCAGCGCTGCGCATGTCGATCGGCACGGAAGAGGCGAACCGCGCCGTTGTCGCGGCGCTCAAGACCTTCCTCGCCGCCTGATCTCGGGACGGCGCCAAGCAAGTCGGCGTCCCCAACGCACAAGCAGTCTCATGTCCTTTACGCCCTTTCCCCGCGTCGCCCTGATCGGCATCGGCCTGATCGGATCTTCGCTCGCCCATGTCATCCGGCGCAACGGCCTTGCCTCGGAAATCGTCGTTTCCACCCGCTCGGAGCATACGCTGCGCCGCGCGGAGGAACTCGGCCTGGGCGACCGATATTGCCTCGACGCGGGCGAGGCGGTGGCGGACGCGGACCTGGTGATCCTCTGCGTTCCCGTCGGGGCCAGCGAGGCGGTCGCCAAATGGATCGGCCCTGCGCTGAAACCCGGTGCGATCGTAACCGATACCGGCTCGACCAAGGCCTCCGTCGTGCGCCAGATGGCGCCGCATCTGCCGAAAAACGTGCATTTCATCCCCGGACATCCGATCGCGGGCACGGAAGAATCTGGCCCCGACGCGGGCTTTGCCGAACTCTTCCGCGATCGCTGGTGCATCCTGACACCCGAGAACGACGCCGATGCGGATGCCGTCGCCCGGCTGACGGCCTTCTGGGAAGCCTGCGGCTCGACCGTCGAGACGATGGACGCCGATCACCACGACCTGGTTCTGGCCATCGTCTCGCATCTGCCGCACATCATCGCCTACAACATCGTCGGAACGGCGGACGATCTGGAAGCCGTGACCAAATCCGAGGTGATCAAATACTCCGCCTCGGGCTTTCGCGACTTCACCCGGCTGGCGGCCTCCGACCCGACGATGTGGCGGGACGTGTGCCTGCACAACAAGGATGCGATCCTGGAGATGCTTGCGCGGTTTTCCGAGGATCTCGCGGCGCTGCAACGCGCGGTGCGCTGGGGCGACGGCGACGCGCTGTTCGATCTCTTCACCCGCACGCGCGGCATCCGACGCTCCATCGTGGAAGCGGGCCAGGACACGGACATTCCGAACTTCGGCCGCGATGCCGCGGCAAAGGGCGCGCCCGGAAACGACTGAACGCCGCCCGGCGCGCCGGGCTCAGGCGCCGTCGAGGCGGCGGATCTCGTCCTGACCGGGGCAGGTCGCAAGCGCCTCGGCCGCCGTGCGGCCATCGCCGACAGGGGCATCGGGCCAGATCTCGGCCAGCGGCACGAGCACGAAGGCCCGCTCGCCCATGCGCGGATGCGGGATCGACAGCCCCTCCTCCTCGACCGTTTCATCGCCATAGACGAGCACGTCGATGTCGATCAAGCGCGGCCCCCAGCGCACGTCGCGCACGCGCCCGAGCGCCCTTTCCACCGACAGGCAGAGATCCAGCAGCGCGCGCGGCGACAGCGACGTCTCGATCAGCGCGCAGGCGTTGCGATAGTCGTCCTGCGGCACCGGCCCCCAGGGAGGCGTGCGATAATCGCTCGAGCGCGCGACAACCCGCACATCACCGCTTTGGCTCAAGCCGTCGAGCGCTGCGTCGAGATTGGCGCGCGTATCGCCGATGTTCGAGCCGAGCCCCAGCGCCGCACGTACCGGCTTCGGCGTCGATGTGCCGGTCACGCCAGGCCCTCGCGGCCGATCGCTTGCACGATGCGCGCGGCATCCGCATGGGGCTGAACGTTGTGCACGCGGATCATGGCCGCTCCCTTCATCATCGCGACGGTGTGAATGGCCAGCGAGCCGTACAGTCGGTCATCGGTCTCGACGCTGAGCACGGCGCCGATCAGGCGCTTGCGCGACGCGCCGACCATTAGCGGTCGGCCGTATTTGGCAAGCATCTCCAGCCGGTTGAGCACGAGATAGTTCTGGTCGAGCGTCTTGCCGAAGCCGATGCCCGGATCGAGCATCTGCCTTTCCGCGGGGATTCCGGCGCGCTCGGCAATCGTCATGGAGCGCTCGAAAAACCGGTCGATGTCGTCGAGGATGTCGATCCCCGCATCCGCCGCGGTGCGATTGTGCATCATGATCACGGCGGCGCCGCTTTCCGCTACGACATCCGCCATGTCCGGGTCCTTTTGCAGACCCCATACATCGTTCACGACAACCGCGCCGGCCCGGCAGGCGTCACGCGCAATTGACGCCTTGTAGGTGTCGATGGACACGGGCATGCCCATCGCCACCACTTCCGACAGAACCGGTTCCAGCCGCCGCCATTCTTCTTCCGGCGGCACCGGCACGGCGCCGGGGCGGGTGCTTTCCGCGCCAACGTCGATCACATCCGCGCCATGAGCAATCATATTGCGGGCGCTGGCAAGCGCATCCTCCCGGGCGACAAAGCGCCCGCCATCGGAAAAGGAATCCGGCGTAACGTTGAGGATGCCCATCACCCTCGGACGGTCGAGGGAGAGACCGCCGCCCGGGAAAGCCAAACGCGCCTGATCTTTCGGGGATGTCATCGCTCGTCTTCCGCTCTCGACATCGTGCTTGCGGGTGTGCGGGCCAGATCCTGGCACACCGGATCCCGACCTCGCCGCGAATGAGGGTCTTGCGCCGAGCGCGCCCGCACGTCAAGGCCGCTTTGAAGGCGCAACCGTCCTGAAACCGTCGGCCAGCTGTCATCGACAACATCGTTTGGCTCGCGGCGGACGTTCATTGCACCTCGGCCCATCACTACAGCCCCGACCGAATGTCCCCCGCGTGTCGAAATGCGCGGGGAAATTATGCCCGCCCCCCGGCCTTTCGACGGTTATGACGACCGAGGCCGACATAGGACCCGACCGCGAGAAAGAGCATCGCCGGCGGCACCAGCGTCAGGCCAAGCAAGGGATCGCCGAGGCTGGCCGCGACCAGACTTCCCGCAAGGCCGGCGCCGAACTGCATGAACCCCATCATCGAAGACGCCGAGCCGGCGAGGCGCGGAAAGCCCTGAAGCGCGGCGGTGGAAGCTGAAGGAAGCGACATTGCCAGAGTGAAGGCGAAGACGCCCACGGGCAGCATCACCGTCAGGAACTTCGGTTCCGTAAGGCTGAGCAGCACGACCATCGCAACTCCCGAAAGCACCATGCAACTCAGGCTGAACGGCAGCAGCGCTTCGGCGTCCATGCGCTTCAAGAGGCGCGACGTGACGATGGCCCCGGCGATGAAGGAGCCGGACTGGATCATCATGCCGAAGCCGAATTGTATCGGCGTCAACCCCACCTGCTCGATGAGCACGAAGGGCAGGATGGTCGCAAGCGTGTAGATCGTGCCGATCCCGAAGCCGACGAGCAGGCTCGGCTGCATGAACCGCGGATCGATCAGCAGCATCAGGTAATTTCGCACAAGAACGCCGGGCCTGAGGTTTGCCGGATCGATATAGGCATTGGTCTCGCGCAGGAAGACCAGAATGCCGAAGACCAGCACCACGCCATAGATCATCATCGCCCAGAAAATCTCGCGCCAGCCGAACAGCTCGAGCGTCACGCCGCCGATGGTGGGCGCGAGCGCCGGACCGATCGCCAGCATCATTGCAACGGCATTCATGATCCGGGCGGAGGTCCGCCCGGTAAACTGGTCGCGCACGATCGCGCGCGACACGGCCACGCCGACAGAGGCGCCGATGCCCTGCATGGTGCGCGCCACCAGCATCCATTCGATGGTCGGGGCAAAGGCCGCCATCACCGTGGAGGCGAGATAGAGCGCCAGGAAGACAAGCGTCACGGACTTGCGGCCGAACGCGTCCGTCAGCGGGCCGCAGACGAGCTGGGTGAGCGCGAAGCCGGCGAAATAGGCCGTGAGCGTCAGCTTCACCATTGACGCGGAGGTGGAAAACACCTGTGCAAGCACCGGCATGGCCGGCGTGTAGAGCGCCATGGTGATGGGTCCGATCGCAACAAGCGCTGCGCCCAGAACGGCCGTTCGCGTCTCGCTCATCGGCGGGACCGGTGTTCCGGCCCCGGGGTGGTCCGGCCTCAGAAGGCCGGCTTCAGTCGTTGTCATGATGTCTCCGAGGGACCGCAGTCGGTCAGGTTTTCGTGCATTCTTCCAAGCAGGTCGTAAACGGCATCGACATCGGCCGGCGAGAACCCGGCGACCGCCTCCGTCCGCAACCGGACCGCAACATCATGGATGCGCCCCATAACGGGCGCCGCGCCGGGCGCAAGCTCGATCAGCTTGGCACGGCGATCCTGCGGATCAGGCCTGCGACACAGCAGGCCCGATGCTTCAAGCCTGTCGACGAGAGCGCTCAACGTCATGGGTTCCACGCCCAGCCGTTCGGCAAGGACGGCCTGCCGTCGCGCGGGAAAATGCTCGACATAGGCCAGGACCCGCGCCTCGGCAGCGGTTACCCCCGTGTCGGCGGCGGCAAGCGCACGCTCGAACCGCCGACGCATGAGGCGCGCGATATCCGCAACGAGGTAACCGATCGGACGGGGCGGCACGACCATAGTTATAAGCACTCCATATAATAAGATTACCTTATCAAATGGGCGAGCCATGCGATTCTGTCAAGGCGTCGTCACAGTTTGCTGCATTGCAAGAAACCGGCCCCCGGTTTATAGAGGGGCGCGAAAATCCGCGGGTCCGAGGGGCCCGCGGTATCTTTTTTGGAGCACGACCCCACATGAACCTGCGTAACATCGCCATTATTGCGCACGTCGATCATGGCAAGACGACGCTGATTGACGTGCTCCTGAAACAATCCGGTTCCTTCCGCGACAATCAGAAGACGGAAGACCGGATGATGGATTCCAACGATCTCGAACGCGAGCGTGGGATCACCATTCTCGCCAAGGTCACGTCGCTGACTCACGGCGATACGCGCATCAACATTGTCGATACTCCGGGTCACGCCGATTTCGGTGGAGAGGTGGAGCGCATCCTGCACATGGTCGATGGCGTCGTTCTGCTTGTCGACGCTGCGGAAGGTCCGATGCCGCAAACGAAATTCGTGCTCGGCAAGGCATTGAAGCTTGGCTTGCGCCCGATCGTGGCGATCAACAAGATCGACAAGCCGGATCAGCGCGCGGAAGAGGTTCTGGACGAGGTGTTCGACCTTTTCGCCGCGCTCGATGCCGACGAGAACCAGCTCGATTTCCCCGTCCTTTACGGCTCGGCCAAGCAAGGCTGGATGGCAACCGAACCTGAAGGACCGATGGACTCCATGGATCCGCTGTTCGATCTCATCGCACAACACACGCCGGCTCCGACCGCGGAAGAGGGCGCCTTCCGGATGCTGGCAACGACGGTGCAGCCGAACCCGTTCCTGGGGCGCATTCTGACCGGCCGCATCATCTCCGGCGAAGCCGTGCCGAACATGGCGGTCAAGGCCCTGTCGCACGACGGCAAGACCGTCGAGACCGGACGCATCTCCAAGGTTCTTGCCTTCCGCGGGCTTGAGCGCCAGCCGATCGACAAGGCCGTCGCCGGCGATATCATCTCCATTGCCGGCCTGTCCGAGGCGACCGTCGCCGACACGATCTGCGCACCGGAAGTCACGGAGCCGGTTCCGGCACAGCCGATCGATCCGCCGACCCTGTCGATGACCTTCTTCGTCAATGACGGCCCCCTGGCCGGAACCGAAGGCGACAAGGTCCAGTCGCGCGTCATCCGCAAGCGCCTGATGGACGAAGCGGAAGGCAATGTCGCGCTGCAGATCAACGATTCTCCGGAAGCCGATGCCTTCATCGTGTCCGGACGCGGCGAGCTTCAGCTCGCGATCCTGATCGAGAACATGCGCCGCGAGGGATTCGAGATCTGCGTTGGTCGCCCCCGCGTCGTGTTCCAGACCGGCGAGAACGGCGAGCGCCTGGAACCCATCGAGGAAGTGATCATCGACGTTGACGAGGAACATTCCGGCGTCGTCGTGCAGAAACTGTCGGAGCGCAAGGCAGACCTTCTGGAAATGCGCCCTTCGGGCAGCGGTCGCAGCCGGCTGGTGTTTCACGCACCGACCCGCGGGTTGATCGGGTACCAGTCGGAGCTTCTTTCCGACACGCGCGGCACCGCGATCTTCAACCGCGTGTTCCACGCCTACGCCCCCTTCAAAGGCGAGATCCCCAGCCGTCACACCGGGGTGCTGATTTCCAACGGCGACGGCGATTCTGTCGCCTATGCTCTGTTCAATCTGGAGGATCGCGGCCCGATGCTGATCGATCCGGGCGTCAAGGTCTATCGCGGCATGCTCGTCGGCGAGCATACGCGCGGGAACGATCTCGAGGTCAACGTCCTGAAGGGCAAGCAGCTCAGCAACGTGCGATCTTCGGGCAAGGACGAAGCGGTCCGGCTGACGACGCCGATCCGTCTTTCGCTGGAAGGTGCACTTTCCTACATCACCGACGACGAACTGGTGGAAGTGACGCCGCAAAACATCCGCCTGCGCAAGGCACTGCTCGACCCGCATGACCGCAAGCGCGCCGAGCGGGCCGCCGTCAAGGCAATCGGCTGATCCAGATCCGGAAAAGGTCCGCCTGCGTTTAGGCGGACCGTGGATCGCGGACCTGAAGCAACAACCAGAATCCCACCGAAAAGAACCCCAGGATCACCGCCATGCCGGCGGCCTGGCTTGCCGTTGCGGCCGTGACAATCCCGACGCTCAGCGGCGCGAGAAAACTCGTCACCTTTCCCGACAGCGCGAACAGGCCGAAATACTGGGTGACGCGATCGCGCGGCGCAAGATGCACGAGCAACGTGCGTGACGCTGCCTGAAGCGGCCCGGCAACGGCCCCCAGGACACCGCCCAGGACCAGAAAGATCTGCTCCGGCAGGGTCGAGAACAACCCGCCATCGGCAGCGGGCGATGCTACGTCGACAACGAAGAACACGGTGTTCCGGTCGACGGAGACAAGTCCCAATCCGCACAGGATGAGCACGACAAGCGCGCCCGCGATCACCGGTCGCGGCCCGAGCCGGTCGTCGAGCCGCCCACCGATCACCGCGCCGAAAGTGCCGGAAATGGTCAGCAGGATGCCGAAGGTGCCGATCTCGACGCTCGACCAGTCGAGAACGCCCGCCGCATAGATCCCGCCGAAGGCGAACAGCGCGACAAGCCCGTCCTTGTAGATCATGTTGGCAACCAGGAACGTGAGCACCTGCCTGTTGGCGCGCGCCATGCGCAAGGTGCGGGCAAGATCGGACAGGCCTTCGCCAACGGCCGTGCCAAGCCCGACGGCCCGGCGAGGCACGTCCGGCACCAGAACGAACAGCGGCAGCACGAATACGAGATACCAGAGCGCCGAGAAGGGACCCGACGCCCTGTCGCCCTCGCGCAGGGCCGGATCGAGACCGAACACCGGCTCCAGTCCGAGCAGGGTTCGCCCGGTCTCAGGGTTGGCGGCCAAGAACCCGAGCGCAATGACGAGAGAAACGAGCCCCCCGGCATAGCCTGTCGCCCAGCCGCTTCCCGACAGGCGACCGAGTCGCTGGCGCGGCACAAGGTCCGGCATCATCGCATTGGTGAAAACGGTGGCGAACTCGACGCCGAGCGTCGCGATGGCAAAGCCCGCCAACGCGACGGCGATGCTGCCCGGCGCGCCCGGCGCGCCCGGCGCGGCAAGATACAGCAGACCGCAGCCAACGACGAAGGGAATGGAAAAGGCCGCAATCCAGGGCTTTCGGGCCCCGGTGCGATCCGCGATCGCGCCGAGCACGGGCGCGAGCACCGCGATCGCCAGTCCCGCCGCCGCCGTGGCATACCCCCAAAGCGCCTGTCCCTCGGCCGGTGATGCAGCAACGGCAGACGCGAAATAGGGCGCGAACACAAAGGTCGTCACCAGGGTGAAAAACGGCTGCGCGGCCCAGTCGAAGAAGAGCCAGGCCGGCACCGCTCCGCGCGAAAGCGTGGGCGACGGCCCGGAGCGAAACTCCGGGTCGTCGGAAACGACAGGCGGCCCTACGCCCGTTTCGCTCATTGCGCGAGTTCGGCGAGCAGGCTGGCGGCAACGGAGAACTTCGACACCGTGAGATCGCCTTCCATGATCTCGTTGGCGGCCCGTGCGGTGCGCACAACCCGTGCCTCGTTTTCGTCAAGCCAGGTTTCGAACCCGCCGGCGGCAAGCGCATTGCGGGTCACGTCGCGATGCGCGCCGGCCAGCGTCGCCCGCGCCCGATCGAGCGCGAGCCCGTCGTAATAGTCGAGAATCCGCAAGTCGCGCGCCTTGGCCTCCATCGCTCCCAGGCGGAAATGCCCGGCAACCTTGAAGAAGACGCTGGCCACCTCGGGAAGCTCTCTTCCGCTTTGCTCGGCGACAAGAACAATGTCCGGCACTTCAGCTTCCAGCGACAGGCGTGCGATCCGATGTGCCAGAGGGACTGGCACACCGGCGCTCTTGAGGGTTTCGGATCCCGTCGAGATTTCGGAACGCATCGCGTCCTGCACCACATCCGAGAGGCTGGGCGCGAGCGCCTCGATTCCGGAGCGGAACCGCATGACCTCTGCCTCCAGCCCGTTCGCAAAGTCGACGTTGCGCAGGAACCAGACCGACTGTTCAAGCACCAGATTCTGAACCGCGGAATAGAGTTTGAGCTGCAGGGCGCCGTCGATCCTGGTATCCAGCGCATCGATTTCGCCATTGAGGGCGGTCAGTCCGTAGGCGTCCCGCACGACCGCGAAAGCCTGCGCGATCCGTGCGGATTCGGCTCCGGTCTGATCGGCGATGCGGGTCAGATAGGTCGGCCCGCCCCGGTTGATCATCGAGTTGGCGAGCATCGTGGCGATAATCTCGCGCCGCAACCGATGCCCCTCGATCTCTTGTGCGTAGCGCTCCTGCATCTGCACGGGGAAGTAGCGGAACAGCTCCTTGGCCAGATAGGCATCGTCGGGAACCGTGCTGTCGAGCAACTTGTCGTAGAGCGTGAGCTTGGCATATGCGAGCAACACGCCCGTCTCCGCCCGAGTCAGCCCGGTCTCCGTCGCTTCCAGTTCGTCGAGCGCGACCTCGTCCGGCAGTTCCTCCACGGTACGGTCGAGCAGGCTGGCCTGTTCCAGCTGCCGCATCATTCGGCGTTGATAGCCGAACTCCTCCATGCCCCGCATTTCCGACAGGCTGATGGCCAGCGTCTGGAGATAATTGTTGCGCAGGACGAGCGCTGCGACCTCTTCCGTCATCTCCGCAAGCAACACGTTGCGCTCCGCGACCGTCAGCGTGTTGGCGCGCACGGCCGCACCCAGCGCGATCTTGATGTTCACCTCCATGTCGGAGGAGTTCACCCCGGCGGAATTGTCGATGGCGTCGGAGTTGCACCGCCCGCCGCGCCGGTTGAAGGCAATGCGCGCCCGCTGGGTCATGCCGAGGTTGGCGCCTTCGCCGATCACCTTCGCCCCGACATCTCCGGCAGTGACGCGGATCGCGTCATTGGCCCGGTCGCCGACATCCGCGTCGCTTTCCCCGGCGGCGCGGATATAGGTGCCGATGCCGCCAAACCAGAGCAGGTCCACCTCCATCTTCAGAATCGCATTGATCACCTCCTGCGGTGTTGCCTTGGATTTCGAAACCCCGAGAAGTTTCTGAATCTGCGGCGACAACGCAATCGACTTCGACTGCCGCGAGAACACACCGCCACCTTCGGAGATCAGGGATGTGTCGTAATCCTGCCACGACGAACGGCCGAGGTCGAAGACCCGCTGGCGCTCCTCCCAGGTAACGGCTGGATCTGGATCGGGATCAATGAAGATGTCGCGATGATCGAAGGCCGCAACCAGGCGGATCGCCTTCGACAACAACATTCCGTTGCCGAAGACATCGCCGGACATGTCGCCAACGCCGGCAACCGTGAAGGGCTCGCTCTGGATATCCCGGTTCATCTCGCGGAAGTGACGCTTTACGGCCTCCCAGCCGCCGCGCGCGGTAATCGCCATCTTCTTGTGGTCGTAACCGGCCGACCCGCCGGAGGCAAAGGCGTCGCCCAGCCAGAAGTTGCGGCTCTCGGAGATCGCATTGGCCGTGTCGGAGAAGGTCGCCGTGCCCTTGTCGGCCGCTACGACCAGATAGGGGTCGTCGTCATCGTGGCGCACCACGCGCTCCGGCGGCCAGATGGTATCGCCACTCAGATTGTCGGTGACGTCCAGCAGCGAGGAAATGAAGATCTTGTAGGCTTTCGTGCCTTCCGCGAAGATCTCGTCGCGGCTGCCGCCGACGGGCAGATGCTTGGGCACGAAACCGCCCTTGGCGCCGACCGGCACGATCACCGCGTTCTTCACCTGCTGGGCCTTGACCAGACCGAGCACCTCGGTGCGGAAATCCTGCGCCCGGTCGGACCAGCGCAATCCGCCGCGCGCCACCTTGCCGAAGCGCAGATGCACGCCTTCCACCCGCGGGCTGTAGACGAAGATCTCCCGGAACGGCCGCGGCAGCGGCAATTCCTCGATGCGCTGCGGGTCGAGCTTGAAGGCAAACGTCTGTTTGGCGAGACCGTGCGTGTCGATCTGGAAGAAGTTGGTACGCAGCATCGCGTTGATGACATTGTCGAAGCGCCGCAGGATCCGGTCGTCGTCGAGGCTGTCCACCTGGTCCAGACTGTCGATCAGATCGCGCTCGACGCGTTCCGCGCCAAGCGACCTGTCCTCGGCCTTCGGATCGGGATCGAACCGCAGATGGAACATTTCCACCAGCTTTGTCGCCACGTCCGAATAGCGATTGAGCGTGTGCCACATGTAGTCTTCGGAATAACGGATTCCGGCCTGGCGCAAATAGCGCGAAAGGGCCCGCAGCATGGCGATATCGCGCCAGGCAAGGCCCGCAGACAACACCAGCGCATTGTAGCCGTCGGATTCCGTGTTCCCGCGCCAGATTGCCATGAATAGCGCCTCAAGCCTGAGCTTGAGATCATCCGTCAGGTCGATCTCGCTGCCATTCTTGGGTTCCAGAGACAACTCATGCAGATAGGCGAGCGGCCGGTCCGCCGGCGTCAGGCGGTAGGTCCGCTCGTTGATAACCCGAAAGCCCATGTTTTCCAGGATCGGCACACGCGCGGACAGAGGGATCGGCACGAGGTGATGATAGACCTTGAGGACCACCCGGTTCGGCGCATCCTGCTCCCGACGAGTGAAGGTGAGCGCGGTATCGGCCTCGTCGCTCAGCTTCTCGACGATGCGAATGTCCTCGAGCGCTGTTTCGGCCGAATAGACTTCACGGTAGCCGGCCTGGAAGGCATCCGTATAACGCTTGGCGTGCTCCAGCGCCTTGTGTCCGCCATAGGCCGCGCGCAACGCATCGCGCAGGTCGTCGGTCCAGGTCCGCACGATCCCGGCCACCGCCTGCTCCACCGTCTCCTGTCCCGGATCAGGCGTTTCGCCCTGGTCACGACCGACAATGAAATGGACCCGCGCGAGCGGGCCTTCAGGATAGGCGACGTACCAGGCCGACAACCGTCCGTCGAACACCCCGGCCAGATAGGCGCCGATCCTCAGGCGCACCTCGGTGGTGTAGCGGTCGCGCGGAACATAGCAAAGGATCGACACGAACCGGTCGAACCGGTCGCGGCGCGCCAGAACGCGGATACGCGGGCGCTCGTCGAGCTGCAGGATCGCGGTCGCGAATTCATACAGGAGCTGTGGGTCGATCTGGAACAACTCGTCACGCGGATAGCTTTCCAGCACGTTCAACAGGGCGCGCCCTGAATGGCTGTCTGGATCATAACCGGCGCGATCGAGCACGCTGTCGATCTTGCGGCGCAGAAAGGGAATGTTCTTGGTCGAGAGCGTATAGGCCGTCGCCGTCAGCAAGCCGACCACCCTGAGCTCGCCGACGAGTTCGCCGTCGTCGTCGAAGAGCTTCACCCCGACGTAATCCATGTGCACGCGGCGATGCACCCGGCTCTTCACGTTCGCCTTGGAAATGATCAGCGGCTCGGGTTTCATCAGGAAATCGCGGATTTCCGGCGTGATGACGACGAATTCCGACCCGCGGCGCAACACGCGCACATCCGGATCTGCCAGCAAACCCAGGCCTGACCCCTTCTTGTGCGAGAGGTCCCCTTTCGAAACGCCGCCTTCGAAATAGTATTCGCGCATGCCCAGAAGCGTAAAATTGTCGGCGGCGAGCCACTCCAGGAACTGGATTGCTTCCGCCAGTTCATCGACGGGAACCGGAGGCGGGTTTTCCTTGTAGGTGGCAATCGCCGCACCAAGGCGGTCGCGCATCGCGGACCAGTCGCGCACAGCGGCATGCACGTCGTTCATCACCGCCTCAAGCCGCTCGGCAAGCTGCGCGCGCTCCTGCGCGGTATCGATGCGCGCGACGTGAATATGGATGAGGCTTTCACGCCGACAGGCATCGTTGCCCGATTTCCCGGCTCCGACGTAGTGGACCAATGCCCCGGTCTCACTGCGCTCCACCGAGAGAATCGGGTGAAGCACGAGCCGCGCTTCGAACCCGCTTGCCTGAAGCTCTCCCATGACCGAATCGACCAGGAACGGCATGTTGTCATTGACGACTTCGACAATGGTCACATCCGCGACCCGGCTCCGGTCGCCGGACGATGCGGGATTGTAGATATGGATCCGGTGGGTCCCCAACGGATGCGCCGCCAACTCCGCCCAGGCGGCGCGCGCCACGGCGACAAGATCCGTTGCCGTATAGGCGACGAGGTCTTCCGCCGCACCGCGCGCGAAAAGATCCCGCGCGAACGCTCCGGTTTCGGGTTCGAGTTCCGCCACCACGGCGTCAATCAACGTGGCCTTAGCCTGATCTCGTGCTTCGGGCATTGTCCCCCACCATCCGGCGCCGTTATCTGCATCGCCGGTGTTTTTTGAATGTCATCACCGATCGGGGATTTTGCCATGCAGGTGATTCGTCCCGCTGGCACCCCGGATCCAGCGCATGCTAGAGCGAGACAGCTGACGATGGAATGACTTCTCCGAAAGTCGGACCTAAAGTGATGAACCGCGCGCGAAGGGGTTCACGAAAAAGGGAGGAAACGGCGAAATCATGAGCAAGACCAAACAGCCGGTGGCGCTGGAACTGGCGCAGGAAACCGCGCTTTCCAGCGAGACCGAGGCCTATTTCGCGAAATGCCGGGAAAAACTCGGCCTCGTGCCCAATGTCCTGACTGCCTATTCCTTCAATCAGGACAAGTTCGACGCCTTCACCGCGATGTACAACGACCTCATGCTGGCCGACAGCGGGTTGAGCAAACTCGAACGCGAGATGATCGCGGTTGCGGTATCGGCGGTAAATCGCTGCTTTTATTGCCTCGCCGCCCATGGCGCAGCCGTTCGGCAGCTTTCCGGCGACGCGGAACTCGGCGAACTGATGGTGATGAACTACCGGGTCGCCGACCTGACGCCACGCCAGCGCGCCATGCTCGATTTCGCTGTCAAGCTGACCGAGCGCCCGGCCGAAATTCTGGAAGCGGACAGGCAGGCGCTGCGCGATGCGGATTTTAGCGATCGCGACATTTGGGACATTGCCTCGGTCGCGGCGTTCTTCAACATGTCGAACCGGGTCGCCGCCGCCACGGATATGCGTCCCAACCCCGAATATCACGGCATGGCGCGCTGAAGCGCGTTTCCACGACACCGCGGCGCGAAAAGCCGGCGCGAATGCATGACAAACCGGCCGGGCGTGGTGTAGAACTCGCTCCGCATGCTCGCGCAATCCGCGCGGCAGGAGTTTTTGGAGAAGGGTTATGGTCGCGAAAGTGTTCATCGACGGCGAAGCCGGCACGACGGGTCTCCAGATCCGCGAGCGGCTGTCGCGTCGCCGCGACCTGGAACTCATCTCGATCCCCGCCGACAAGCGCAAGGACCTCTCCGCGCGCGCCGACTGCCTGAACGCGGCCGATGTCGCGATTCTGTGCCTGCCCGACGAGGCGGCGCGCGCGAGCGTGTCGCTGATCGAAAACGACACCACGCGGGTGATCGACGCTTCGACGGCGCACCGCACCGACGCCGGCTGGGACTACGGCTTCGCGGAAATGACCAAAACGCAAGGCGCGGAGATTGCCGCATCGAAGCGGGTATCCAACCCCGGCTGCTATCCGCAAGGCGTGATCGCCTGCCTGCGTCCGCTGATCGAGGCCGGCCTGCTGCCGGCCGACTATCCCGTCACGGTCAACGCGATCTCCGGCTACTCCGGCGGCGGGCGGCAAATGATAGAGGCTTATGAAGCGCCGGGTGCGAACAAGCCACCCTATCTGCCCTATGGTCTCGGCTTTCGCCACAAGCACCTGCCGGAACTGACGCAATACGCGACGCTGGCCTCGCCGCCGATCTTCATTCCCTCTGTCGGGAATTACGCGCAAGGCATGGTCACATCCGTGCCGCTCCGGCTCGAGATCCTGCCGAAGGTTCCGACCGGCGCGGAGATCCATGCCGAGCTTGAAGCGTATCTTGCAAGCCTCACCGGCAGCTTCGTCGATATCGCCCCGCTCTCCGACGTCGACCGCACGCCAGACCTCGACCCGGAAATCTTCAACGGAACCAACCGGATGCGCCTGCATGTCTTCGCCGACGACAGCCGCGCACAGGTCGTCCTGATGGCCGTCTATGACAATCTGGGCAAGGGCGCGTCCGGCGCGGCCGTCCAGAACCTGAACCTCATGCTCGGCGTCGACGCGGCCACCAGCCTGGCGGCCTGACCGACGCCTGCATTCCAGCTTCAAACGTTCGATCCCGAGGAGATCCCGGAAAAATGGAAAAATTCGACAAGCTGACGGGTGTCGCCGCGCCGCTGCCGATCATCAACATCGACACGGACATGATCATCCCCAAGCAGTTCTTGAAGACGATCAAGCGCACCGGGCTGGGCAGCGCGCTGTTTCACGAGATGCGCACCCATGACGACGGATCGGAGAACCCCGATTTCGTGCTCAACCAGCCGGCTTACAAAGGCGCCAAGATCCTGGTTGCCGGCGACAACTTCGGCTGCGGATCGAGCCGCGAGCATGCCCCCTGGGCACTGCTCGACTACGGCATCCGTTGTGTGATCTCGACGAGCTTCGCCGACATTTTCTACAACAACTGCTTCAAGAACGGCATCCTGCCGATCGTCGTCAGCGAAGACGATCTGGAAAAGCTGATGGACGATGCAAAGCGCGGCGCGAACGCGACGGTGTCCATCGACCTGGAAGCGCAGGAAGTTCGCGGTCCCGACGGCGGGGTCATCACCTTCGAGATCGACCCCTTCCGCAAGCATTGCATGATGAACGGTCTGGACGACATCGGCCTGACGATGGAAAAGGCTCCGGCCATCGACCGTTTCGAGCAGGCAACGGCGGAAACCCGCCCCTGGGCGTAAGGCCCGGGCTGACCGCAAACAACGGCGGCCAGCCCCCCCATGTGAGAACGCCCGGCCCTATGCCGGGCGTTTTGCGTTTGCGCGGCTAGTCGGTGTCTTTCGGTGGCGCCCCCGCCGACGGACCGCTCAGCGCACTGCGCAGGGCTTCCAGATCCCCTTTGAGAGCGGCGAGATCGACCCCCGAGACGCTGCATGCGGCGCCGATGCGCGCCGGAACGTCGCGGGCCGCCTCTTTCAGCGCCGCGCCCGCCTCGGTCAGCGTGACCAGCACCCGGCGCTCATCGTCGGGGTCTCGCCGCCGCGCGACGAGACCTGCCGCCTCCATCCGCTTCAACAGCGGGGTCAGCGTACCGGAGTCCAGCATCAATCGCGCACCCAGCCGTTTCACCGGGATCGCATCCGTCTCCCAGAGCACCAGCATCGCCAGGTATTGCGTGTAGGTGAGATCGAGCGGCGCGAGCGCCCGCGCATAAACGCGCCCGAGCGCGAGCGTGGTGGAATGCAGCGCGAAGCACAGCTGCCGTGACAGCAGGAGATTGACATCGGGGTCGGGGGCGGCGGCGCGGGTCGACATGGCGGCAGTGCTCTTTCTCGGATCCTGAAGCTGTTCAATCGGGCAGACCACCCCAGCTGTCAAGCTTTGCAAAATTTAATTGTGCACAATATAATTGTGTGGCATTAAAAATCATTCGCGCCATATCGCAAGGGAGTTTTGATGATGAGCGTTCTCTACAAAGCACATGCGCAGGCATTCGGCGGACGCACCGGAACGGCCCAGTCGAACGACGGACGGCTCGACGTCACGCTCTCCACGCCGAAGGAACTCGGCGGCGACGGCGGACAGGGCACCAATCCCGAGCAGCTCTTCGCCGCGGGCTATTCCGCCTGTTTTCTGGGGGCGATGAAATTTGTCGCCGGGCAGGACAAGGTCAGGCTTCCGGACGACCTTTCAGTCTCGGCAAACGTCGGCATCGGACCACGAGAGGACGGCGGCGGTTTCGGGATAGAAGTGACGCTGACGATCACGGCGCCGGGCATGGACGATGCGGACACGCAGGCGATCGTCGACAAGGCGCATATCGTCTGCCCCTACTCCCACGCGACCCGCGGCAACATCCCGGTGACGCTCACCGTCGCCTGATCGCACGATCTGTCGTGCGTCGTTACTGCTGATCCTCGTCGCGCTCCTGATCCGCGCGGCGACGATCTGCGCGAAATTCGGTGTTCTCGCGCTCGATCTGTTCCAGCACGGCCCCGACACGCGAAAGCGCGCCTGCGGTCACACGAAACGCCTCCGCCCGAGCCTCGAACAATCGTCGCGCGATGTCGGGAAACTCCTGCAGCATGCGCTTGAACAGCGCGCGACGAATGCGGATGACCTCGGTCGCGCCACTGGCTACGGCGCGTGCGGGACGACGTGTCTCGACGAGCAGCGCGGTCTCGCCGATCAGGCTTCCGGGGCCGAATGTATCGAGCACCTCGCCCGACCCGCCTTCGCCTTCGCCTTCAAGCGAGATGGCTCCGGTGGCCACGACGAGCCCGCCATCGGCGCGCTCACCGGCAATAAACAGAACCTCGCCATCCCGGTAATTCACGTTTTCCGCCGAAAAGGCGAGCAGACGCAACTGCTCTTCCGGAAACTCGGAGAGCAGCGGTACCTGACGCAAAAGATCCATATCCCGGGCGAGACTCATGCCAAGAGCATTACGCTGAAGGCTACGATTTGCACAAGGGCGGATTCCCCCTTCCGTTTGTCTGCCCCTGATCCAATCTCGCGCGGGCACGATCCGGTGTCAGGGAACCAGCTTGTAACCGCCTGCTTCCGTTACCAGAAGCTCCGCATTGGAGGGATCGCGCTCGACCTTCTGGCGCAGCCGGTAAATATGCGTTTCCAGCGTGTGGGTGGTGACTCCGGAATTGTATCCCCAGACCTGGGTCAGCAACACGTCGCGGGTCACCGGCTTTTCGCCGGCGCGATAGAGGAATTTCAGGATCGACGTTTCCTTTTCGGTCAGGCGGATCTTGCCTCCCCCCTCGTCGGTCATCAGCTTCTGCGCCGGGCGGAACGAAAACCGGCCGATCGCGAAAACCGCATCTTCGCTCTGTTCGTGCTGGCGCAGATGCGCGCGCACACGCGCAAGAAGCACGGCGAACTTGAACGGCTTGACGACATAATCGTTGGCGCCGGCCTCAAGCCCCAGGATCGTGTCGGAATCCGTGTCGTGCCCGGTCAGCATGATGATCGGCGCCTTGAACCCCTTCTTGCGCAGAAGCTTGACCGCCTCGCGCCCGTCGATGTCGGGCAGCCCGACATCCATCAGCAACAGGTCGACATGCCCGCCTTCGGCGACCGCGATGCCTTTCGCCGCGGTCTCCGCCTCGAGGGTCTCGAATTCATCGTAAAGCGAGAGCTGTTCGACCAGGGCCTCGCGCAGATCGTTGTCATCGTCGACAATCAGGATCTTGCGTGCGCTCATGGGCTGTCCTTCCGTGACGGGGTCTTGCGAAATCAAACCGAACTTCATTCACTTAAGCAAGTCCGGGCGGTTACGCGACCCGCTATTGACGGAAATTGCCGACAAGGCCAACACAATTGGATCACGGCGGCTTGACCGCTTGGTGAACACGGTTCCAGCAAAGCGAGACGCCATGTCATCGAACCTGTCGGCCACACCGGTCCTGATCACCGTACGGAGCCTGTCCGCCGGCGCCGCCAGCGGCCGCCTGACCTGCGGCGGGCTCGACGTCGCCTGCGCGCTCGGACGCGGCGGCATCACCCGCGACAAGCGCGAGGGCGATGGAGCGGCTCCCGCAGGCCGGTTTGCTCTCCTGACCGTGTATTATCGCGCGGATCGCGTCGCACGACCACGCACGCGCTTGCCGGTCACGGAGCTGCATCCCTGGATGGGCTGGTGTGACGCGCCAGACCATCCGCGCTACAACCATCTCGTCACCCGCCCGTTCACGGCCTCGCATGAAGCCATGTGGCGCGACGATCACCTCTATGACATCGTCGTGGTGCTCGATTGCAACCTGCGCCCGGCCGTACGAGGGCGCGGCAGCGCCATCTTTTTCCATCTGGCGCGCCCCGGGTATCCCCCGACAGAAGGGTGTGTTGCCGTGAAAGAACAAGACATGCGGCACATTCTCGAACGCTGCGGTCCCGGCGCCGCCATCTGCATCGATTGATGCGGCACACGTGAACGGTGCGTTGAGACGTTCACGACTGGTTCGCAGGCGCGCGACACTTATCTTTGCCAGTACGCTCGATGGCGGCTGCGCTCCTCGCGGAGGCAGCATGAAAACTGGAGAAACGCCCATGTCGGTCAGACCGGTCACACATGTTTCCGCGGCCCAGCCGACGCTGGAAGGCGCCGGCGTCAAGCTGCACCGGGCCTTCGGCTTCGGCGAGCCGACGGCGCATGATCCGTTCCTGCTGTTCGACGATTTTCGCAACGAACGCCCTCAGGATTACGAGGCGGGCTTCCCCTGGCATCCCCACCGCGGGATCGAGACGATTACCTATGTGCTGGCGGGAACCGTCGATCACGGCGACAGCCTCGGCAACCGCGGCACGCTTGGCGCGGGTGACATCCAATGGATGACCGCCGGCAGCGGGATCATGCATCAGGAGATGCCGCATGGCGATGCGCGCGGGCGCATGCACGGCTTCCAGCTCTGGGCGAACCTGCCGTCCTCGCTGAAGATGACCGCGCCGCGCTATCAGGACGTGCCCTCGGGCGAAATCGCCGAGATCGTGGACGACGACGGCACGGTCGTCCGGGTTATTTGCGGCGAGTTCTGGGGCAAGCGCGGCCCGGTCGACGGCATCGCCGCCGACCCCTGCTATCTCGACATCTCGATTCCAGCGGGACGCACGAAACGCTTTCCTGTCGACACTTATCGCCAGGCCTTCGCCTATATCTTCGAAGGTTCGGGCAGCTTCCGCGACGCCTCCACCCCCTCCGGCATCCTGCTGGAAAAGGAAGTCGACGGACGCGAGATCCACGTGCGCGACGAAAGCGGAGACCGCACGTTGGTGCGTTTCGGCACCGGAGACGAGGTGACGGTCACAGCAGGAGAGGCGGGCATTCGCTTTCTGCTCGTTTCCGGCGCACCGATCCGCGAGCCCGTTGCCTGGCATGGTCCGATCGTGATGAACACGCGCCAGCAACTGATGGAAGCTGTCACCGACCTGCAGCGCGGCACATTCATCCGCGAGGAAGCGCGGCGGTAGCCGGGTCAACGAGGCGACAACGCGAAGACAGCACGGCAAGGGCGCGCGCGGCACTGGAATCGCGCGCGCTTTTCCGCCATATAGGCGCTGTATACGGTTCGCCGACACGAACGGCGCGCGAGGCGCGCCACGACAGGCCTCTTCGACGATGAACGCGCGCAGCATACCCTTTTTGAAGATGAACGGGCTCGGCAATGATTTCGTTGTGTGGGACGCCCGCGGGGAACCCCTGCGCCTTCCGGTCGAGACGATCCAGACCATCGGCGGTCGCGACACCGGCATCGGCTTCGACCAGATGATCACGGTGGAGACGAGCCCTGCTGGCGCGGACGCCTTCATGCGCATCCACAACCGCGACGGCAGCGAGGTCGACGCCTGCGGCAACGCAACCCGCTGCGTCGGACGTCTGCTGATGGAAGAAAGCGGCCGCGACAGTGCAACCATCGAGACCAACGCCGGCCTCTTGATCGCCTCCGCGACCGATGATCCGACCCGGGTGAGCGTCGACATGGGCGTTCCGAAGTTCGCCTGGAACGAGATCCCGCTGGCGGAAGAGTTTCACGACACGCGCGCCATCGAGCTTCAGGTAGGACCGATCGATGCGCCGGTGCTTCACACGCCGGGCGTGGTCAATGTCGGAAACCCGCATGCCGTATTCTGGGTCGCGGATCTCGACGCGCATGATCTCGCCGGCGTCGGATCGCTTCTGGAAAACCATCCGATGTTTCCCGAGCGCGCCAACATCTCGCTCGCCCATGTGCTGTCCGACGACGAGATCGAGATCCGCGTCTGGGAGCGCGGCGTCGGCCTGACAAGGGCCTGCGGCACCGCCGCCTGCGCGGTCGCAGTCGCCGCTGCGCGCGACCGGCGTACCGGACGCTCTGTCACCGTGCATCTGCCCGGCGGGCCGCTCGCGATCGCGTGGCGCGCCAGCGACGACCACATCATCATGACCGGCGCGACCGAGATCGAATACGAAGGCGCCCTGGAGCTTTCCGACCTGAGCCATCGCAAGACCGCGTCCGGCGACCGGCCGCATCTGGAGGTGGTGTCATGAGCGTCGATATCGTGACCTTCGGCTGCCGGCTCAATTCCTACGAGTCGGAGGTGATGAAGCGCGAGGCGGAGGCCGCAGGCCTCTCCGACGCGATCCTGATCAACACCTGCGCGGTAACCGCCGAAGCCGTGCGCCAGGCCCGTCAGTCGATCCGCAAGGCCAGGCGGGCAAACCCCGATGCCCGCATCATCGTCACCGGCTGTGCCGCGCAGACCGAAGCCGAGACCTTTGCCGGGATGGTGGAAGTGGATCTGGTGCTCGGCAACTCCGAGAAGCTGGAGCGCGCCTCCTATGGCCGCGTCGCGCAATTCGGCATCGAGGAAAGCGAGAAGGTCCGCGTCAACGACATCATGAGCGTGCGCGAAACCGCCTCCCACCTGATCGACGGGCTCGAGGGGCGCGCACGCGCCTTCGTCCAGGTCCAGAACGGCTGCGACCACCGCTGCACCTTCTGCATCATCCCCTTCGGCCGTGGCAACTCGCGCTCCGTGCCGATGGGCGCCGTGGTCGACCAGATTGCCCGGCTCGTCGACAACGGGCACCGCGAGATCGTGCTCACAGGCGTCGACATCACCAGCTACGGCGGCGACCTCCCCGGCACGCCGACGCTGGGGAACTTGTCGCAGAAGATCCTGAAGCATGTCCCCGGTCTCGACCGGCTGCGGCTCTCCTCGATCGATTCGATCGAGGCCGACCCGGCGCTGATGGAGTTGATCGCGCACGAACCGCGCCTGATGCCGCATCTGCATCTGTCGCTGCAATCGGGCGACGACATGATCTTGAAGCGCATGAAGCGGCGGCACCTGCGCGCCGACACCATCCGCTTTTGCCAAGAGGTGCGCGCCGCGCGTCCCGATGTCGTCTTCGGCGCCGACATCATCGCAGGCTTCCCGACGGAAACCGAGGAGATGTTTGAAAACACGCTCGCCATCGTCGACGAATGCGGGCTCACGCATCTGCATGTCTTCCCCTTTTCCGCCCGCCGGGGAACGCCGGCGGCGCGCATGCCGCAGTTGGAACGCGCCATCGTCAAGGCGCGCGCCGCACGGCTGCGCCGGAAGGGCGAAGCGGCTCTCGCCGCGCATCTTCAGGACGAGGTCGGCAAGACCCGCGAGATCCTCGTGGAACGCGACGGACTTGGCCGCAGCGCGCAATTCACACAGGTCGAATTCCGGCAGGCCGACGTGCCGGACGCACACGCCGGTGACCTTGTCACCTTGCGCATCAGCGGGCATACCGGGCGTCACCTTCTCGCGACCCCACTCGACACACAGGCAGCCTGATCGCATGAGCGAAACAAAACGCGGCTTCTTCGGACGCCTGTTCGGCTCAAACCCGAGCGAAGCGGTTCCGGAGGAAACGACCGACGACACCGAGCGCGCACCGCTTTCCAAGCCGGAAGCCGGGACGCCCGCATCCGATGAGCCTGCCGCACAGGACGCAGCGGCAGAACCCGAGGTCGCAAAGGCGGAATTGCCTGCGGTACCGGAGGAAAACGCGCCTTCCCGGAACACGGAAGCCGCTCCGCCCCCCGAGCCGGAGGCGGCCTCCCCGCCTGCCCCGGATGAAAAGCCGAAGTCCTGGCTGTCGCGGCTGAAGGCCGGCCTGTCGCGCTCGTCGTCCTCGCTGACCAGCGGGATCACCGCGCTTTTCACCAAGCGCAAGCTCGACGCGGCCACTCTGGAGGATCTGGAAGATCTTCTCATCCAGGCCGACCTCGGCGTGGACACGGCCATGGCGATCACCGAGCGTATTAGCGACGGTCGTTTCGACAAGGAAGTGAGCGCCGAAGAAGTCCGCCGGATCCTGGCCGAGGAAGTCGCCAAGGTTCTGGAGCCGGTCGCAACGCCGCTGACGATCGACGTCGCCCATGCGCCACATGTCATTCTTGTGGTCGGCGTCAACGGCACCGGAAAGACGACGACCATCGGCAAGCTCGCGGCAAAGCTCCGCGCCGAGGGGAAATCCGTGATGCTCGCCGCCGGCGACACGTTCCGCGCCGCCGCCGTCGAGCAGCTCAAGATCTGGGGCGAACGCACCGGCGCGCCCGTCGTCGCGCGCGACACGGGCGCGGATGCCGCGGGGCTCGTCTTCGATGCGATGCAGGAAGCCCGCACGGCCGCCTGCGACGTTTTGCTGATCGACACCGCCGGACGCCTGCAGAACCGGGCCGAACTGATGGCGGAGCTGGAAAAGGTCGTGCGCGTCATTCGCAAGCACGACCCCTCGGCGCCGCACAGTGTGCTTTTGACGCTGGATGCGACGACAGGCCAGAATGCGTTGAGCCAGGTCGAGATTTTCGGGCGCACGGCCGGCGTCACCGGTCTGGTGATGACCAAACTCGACGGAACGGCGCGCGGCGGCATCCTTGTCGCCATTGCCGCCAAGCACAAGCTGCCCGTACATTTCATTGGCGTGGGAGAAGGGGTTGACGACCTTGAGGCCTTCC
This sequence comes from Stappia sp. ES.058, assembly GCF_900105595.1. Taxonomy (GTDB): domain Bacteria; phylum Pseudomonadota; class Alphaproteobacteria; order Rhizobiales; family Stappiaceae; genus Stappia. The sequence continues at coordinate 3,653,413 of NZ_LT629784.1, forward strand.
GCGCCCAGGATTTTGCCGCTGCAATCGCCGGACAGGAGATCTGACGCCGCATGGAATTCGAACATCAGCCCAACGCCAAGGACCGCAAGGAAGTATCGCCGCTGCTCAAGCTCGTTCTGGAGCTTGGTCCCCTGGTGCTGTTTTTCTTTGCCAACGCGCGCGGAGAAGCGATCATAGATGCCTTTCCGGCGCTTGGATCGCTCGGCGATCCGATCTTCCTGGCGACCGCCGTCTTCATGGCCGCAATCACCGTGTCGCTGGCCGTGTCCTACGCGCTGACCCGGCGACTGCCGGTGATGCCGGTGGTGTCCGGGGTGGTGGTTCTGGTTTTCGGCGCCCTGACGCTGTGGCTGCACGATGAGCTTTTCATCAAGCTCAAGCCGACCATCGTCAATGTGATGTTCGGCACCATCCTGCTCGGCGGTCTCGTCTTCGGGCGCTCGCTGCTCGGCTATGTCTTCGACAGCGTCTTTCGGATGGACGACGCCGGCTGGCGCAAGCTCACCTTTCGCTGGGGCGTGTTCTTCTTCTTTCTCGCCGCGTTGAACGAAGTCGTCTGGCGCAGCTTCTCGACGGATTTCTGGGTGTCCTTCAAGGTATTTGGCGTCATGCCGATCACCATCGCCTTCACCCTGGCGCAGATGCCGATGATCAACCGCCACACGCCGGACAGAGAAACCGACGCCGACACGTAACCACGCCGGTCGTCGATCAACCGCCTGGATCGCCTAGTAGTCGGAGAGCTTCATCTCCGCAGAGTAGGTCATTCCGCCGACATCCTTGGTCACCGCCTGACCGCACATCACGATGCCCTTGCCCGCGTCATAGGTCATGCTCGGCGGGCCGTGCAGGTCCCAGCCGCTGTTGAGCGCGGCGGTCACCCGGTGGCAGAACGCGCTTTCGTCGGGGCCGGTGAGATAGCGATAGAGTTTCATGTAAATGTCCTTTGTCTTGCGCGCCGGTCAGGACGCGCGTGCGGCAATCGCATCCGAGATCGCAACGAGGCGGGCGCCCATTTCAGCGTGCAGGCGTTCGACCATTCGACCCTCCACCTGGATCGCGCCCTTGTCGGCGTTCTCTTCCCTTTCAAATTCCGCGATGATGCGGCGCGCCCAGTCGACCTCCGCGGGCGCCGGCGAGAAAGCCGTGTTGCAGGGAGCAACCTGCTTGGGGTGGATCAGCGTCTTGCCGTTCATGCCCATGTCCGCGCCCTGCGCGCATTCCGCCTCAAGGCCCGCTGCATCGTCCAGTTCGTTGTAGACGCCATCGATGATATCGATGCCATAGGCACGCGCCGCGGCGACGCATGTCATCAGCCAGGGCGTCATCGGCATACGGCCCGGCACCAGGCGTGCCCCGGTTTCCTTGGCCAGATCGTTGGTCCCCATCACGAAACATCCGAGGCGGGTCTCGGGATTGGACGCGGCCGAGGCGATCTCGCGTGCATTGAGCATCGCAAGCGGGGTTTCCATCATCGCCCAGATTTCGACACGGGCCGGAACCCGGGCACCGTTCAGACGATGCGCAACCCGCTCCAGGTCCGCCGAGGTCGAAACCTTAGGCACCAGGATGGCGTCGGGGGCGGCCGCAATCGCCATGGACAGATCGTCCACGCCCCAGGACGTGCCGAGGCCGTTGATGCGGATCACCACTTCGCGGTGGCCGTATCCGCCGCCGGCGACCGCATCGCGGACCTGGGCGCGCGCCATCTCCTTGGCGTCGGGTGCGACGGCATCCTCCAGATCGAGGATCAACGCATCGACATCAAGCGTCTTCGCCTTCTCGAGCGCACGGGCATTGGAGCCCGGCATGTAGAGAACGCTGCGGCGGGGACGAATGGCGGTTTGCGTCATCATGGGTCGTGACATCCTCTGTCGACTTCGGTCCATTCTTTCAGCTTCTGCGCCCGACCCGGTCGGGAGCCTGAAGCCTTCATTCCTCTACGCGCTCGCCTGCGGCCACGCCACCCGTCTTTTTGGTGAAGCGACCAAACAACATGTCCTTGGCCGCGACCAGCGCCCCCAGGGTCACGAGTGCGCAGGCAGCCATCACCACGAGCGTAAAATCCCCGAAACCGAAGACAATCAGGAGCAGGGTGGACGAGACGGGGGCGGTGTAGGCAAAGGCGCCGAGCACCTGGATGTCTCCGCGCTTGACGCCAATGTCCCAGACGAAGAAGGCAAGCCCGACCGGAAAGGCGGCAAGCCCGAGTACGGCGGACCACTCGCCGGTCCCCTGCGGCCAGACGGTCGTCTCGAAGACGAGATGGGCCGCCACCGACAGAAGGGAGGTGCCGAGGCAAAATCCCGCCACGGCTTCGGTCGGCACGCTCCCGAGCCGACGCGACAGGACCGAATACCCCGACCAGAACAGCGCCGATGCCACCGCCGCGAAATACCCGGGCGCGGCGTCGCCATCGAGCGCAAGTCCATCGCCGCGCAGGATCAGGAGGGCCGCCCCTCCCAGGCCGAGCAGCGTTCCCGCGACATGCTGAATCTTCAGCCGTTCCCCCGGCAGGAATGCCGAAAACACCACGATCAGCAGCGGCCATGTGTAATTGATCAGATTGGCATCGACCGGCGGCGCGTTGCGAATGGCCGTGAAATAGAAGAAGTGGAATCCGAACAGCCCGAGGATCCCGAAGCCATAGACCCGGCATGGCTGACGCATCAGCACCAGACGGCCGCGCAGCGCGAGCCAGGCCGTTGCGCCAAGCCCGGCAATGCCGAAACACAGGGCATTGAGCAGAAACGGCGGCACACCGCCCGAGGCGGCTCCGAACAGACCAAGCGTCGACCACATCAAGACAGCAGTCGCGCCGATCATTGTCGCGCGCAGGCGGGTCACTTGGCTTGGCATGATCGGGTGGGATCCAGCGAAAGAGGCAGGAGGCACGAAGAAGCTCCGCCATGCTACCGCCCCGCGCGATCCCGTCAATCGGAACGGAAAGATCCTCGTAGTCGCGGAGACGACTTCTTAAGCGCTCGACCGTATTTTCATCAAGAGAATTGGGAAAACTTGGACAGATGGAGATGTGGTTTGGCGCGCAGCCACTACGAGGACAGCCTGAATCACCACACCGATCGGCGTCTGGTTCTCGCGGATCTGCTCGGATCGCTGAGCTATGCGCTCGACATGACGGAGGGCCAGCCGGAAGGGCACTGCATCCGCTGCTGCTGGATCGGAATGGCCGTCGGCACCGAACTCCGCCTTTGCGAAACAGACATGGCCGACCTCTATTACACGCTGTTGCTCAAGGATCTCGGCTGCAGCAGCAATGCCGCGCGCATCTGTGAACTCTACCTGACCGATGACATTTCTTTCAAACGCGATTTCAAGACCATCGATGGATCGCTCGGTGCAGCCCTGCGGTTCGTGTTCAAGAAAACCGGCCTGAAATCGGGTCTGAGCGAGCGCATCCGTGCGCTTGTCCATGTGGTGCAAAACGGCGGGGAGATCGCGCGCGAGATGATCGAGACCCGGTGTCATCGCGGGGCCGACATCGCTGCCAAAATGCGCTTCTCGGAGGCCGTTCAGGACGGAATCCGGGCGCTCGACGAGCACTGGGACGGGTCCGGGAAACCGGAAGGGCTGGCCGGCGACGCGATCCCCACGGCCGCCAACATCGCGCTTCTGGCCCAGGTCGCCGATGTCTTTTTTCAAGAGCATGGCCGCGCCGAAGCGGAAACCGAAATCGCCAACCGGGCAGGCACCTGGTTCGCGCCGGATCTGGTCGACGCATTCCTCGCGGTATCGCGCAGGCCCGATTTTTGGGATCGCCTCGCGGCCGACGATCTGGACGAGACGGTCTTCGCCATGGCACCGACAACCGCGCAGGATGTGGATGAGGACTATCTCGACGCAGTCGCGGAGGCCTTTTCCGACGTGGTTGACGCGAAGAGCCCGTATACCGCCGATCACTCCGATCGGGTCACGCTCTACACCGACCTGATCGCGGAGGAGCTCGAGCTTTCAAAACCGCATCGCCGCTGGCTCCGCCGGGCTGCCCTGCTGCACGACCTCGGGAAGCTCGGTGTGAGCAACCAGATTCTCGACAAGCCGGGCAAACTCGATGAGGCGGAATGGCGCACTGTTCGGGCGCATTCCTATCACAGCGAGCGGATTCTGGAGCGGGTGTCCGCATTCGCCGACATCGCCCATGTCGCGGGCGCACATCACGAACGGCTGGACGGAAACGGCTATCCCCACGGTCTGAGGGATGAGGAAATCTGCCTGGAGGCCAGGATCCTCACCGTCGCCGATGTCTTCGATGCCTTGTCGGCGGAACGGCCCTATCGCGCGGCAATGCCGATTCCCCAGGTTCTCGCCATTCTCGACAAGGACACGGGAACCGCGTTCGATGCAGCCTGCGTCGCCGCCCTGAAAGCCGGTCTCGCACGGCTCGATGCTGCAATTGCCGCATGATCGGACAGTTGAAAAAGCCGCGTTTTTAAGGGCAAGGTGTCGTCCCGGTCCAATCGTCCGGCGGACTGTCCTTTTTGCGGAGTTTTCATGAGCAAGATCACCATCAAGTCGCTCGGCCCAGACGATGCGCTCGCCCTTGCACCGCTGATCGCGGAATACGCGCAGGCGCTGAAGCGCGGCGCGCCCCGCCGCCCCGACCAGTTCTATGCCGAACGCATCCTCGGCGACCGCTCCGCCGAGGTCATCGGCGCGGAGGTCGATGGACGGCTCGTCGGCTTCGCGATCTTCTTCGATCTCCCGGAAATCATCACCGGCCTTCGGTCCGGACAGCTCGACGAGATCTACGTGCACCCGGACGCACGCAACAACGGCATTGCCCGACGCATGATCGAGACGCTCGTCAGCGAAGGGGCCAAGCGCTCCTGGACCGAGTTGCGCTGGATCGTCCCGGGCAAGAACGCCCCTGCCGTTGCGCTTTACGACCGCATCGCCGAACCCGCCAACTGGAAGGGCTACGTCCTGCCAATCGACCGGATGGCATCGGCATAGGCCCTGTTGCCTCCGACCGCGGCTAGCGCTCAGTACATCGGGGGCAGCGCTGCGATTGGAATCAGACCGACGCGCGCCACCCCCGCCTCGAACCGCAGCGGCACCGTGACCGCCGGCACTCCGTCGAGAGTCGTCGGCGCGCCGAAGCCGATGACCGCGCCGGCCAGCGATTTGGGAACGGACGATCCTTGCGGAAAGAACGGGGCAAGCAATGCCGGCAGATTTTCGGCACCCGAAACGGTCAGCGGCAGGGTTCCAGCCAAACGGCCCTTGGCATCGAGCGCCAGCGTTCCCGTGGCGCGCAGGCTCACGCCGGATGCACTGGCACGCAACTCGCTCACCCGCACAGCCTCGTCCTGACGAAGCAGCGAGATCCAGTCGCCGCGCCCGGCCAGAGCCGCCGCGCCGCCAGCGAACGTCACGTCGGCCGAAATTTCGGCCGCCCCGTCCAGCGCGGGAATGGCAAGCCCGGCGATCCGCAGCGCGAAATCGGCATCTTGCGCGATGGACGGATTTCGCCGCGCGTGAACGGTGGCGCGCAAGGCGCTGAGGGAAATGGCCGCATCCCCCGAAACCCCGGCGATCTTCGGTTGGTCAATGAAGAGATCGGCATTGCGCACGCCGGCGTCGGACAGACGGGCGCTGCCACGTGCAGACACCCAGTCGGCAGACAGGCGATCAAACGGGCTCGGACCGGCGAAACGCGCGGTGGCCGGCCCATCCGCCTCCACGATCACCTGTCGCGGATTGTAGGCAAGGGCGACGACCCGCAAACCGGAGAAGCTGCCCGCGTGCCCCGAGGCGTCCCGTGCCTCGAAAGGCTGACATTCCAGCTCGAAACGAAACGGATAGCCGCCCAGCCGCTGCTTCCCGCACACGAGCGCTCCGCCTTCGGTCTCCGCGACCTCGTAGGTATTCCGCAGAATGTCCACCGCCATGCCGCGCGCCACTGCCCAGTAGGTCGACCATAGCGCGATGACGAGCACAACGAGAGAGATCAGGATCCAGTACCGGCGGCGTGACCGGGGAGGTGAACTTGGCGAAGACGAAGCGGCCTGCGTATCGGTCATGGGATCCTCATTGGGGCGACGATGCTGCCTGAAAGCATGCTCTCATGTCGGTTTCAAGGCCCATGACGCCGCAAAACAGTTCATGTGCCGCGGCATGAGGTGTTTCTTCGCCGCGGCAGTTGCCAGCGACGCCTGCCATTGCTACCTCCAGCCGGCAACAGGAAAAGCGCAATGGACGATCTTTGGGTGTTCGGCTACGGCTCGCTGATGTGGCGACCGGGCTTCGTTTATGAAGAAGCGGTTCCGGGTGTGCTGCACGGGGCACACCGCTCGCTTTGCATCTACTCCTGGGTCCATCGCGGAACACAGGGCCGGCCCGGCCTCGTCCTGGGTCTGGACCGTGGCGGCGCCTGTCGCGGCATGGCCTTTCGCGTGGCCGCAGGTCTGCGCGAGGAGGTCATGGCTTACCTGCGCGCCCGCGAACAGGCGACGCTGGTCTATCTGGAAGCCGAGCGCCGCGTGCGGCTTGCCGACGAGGCCAGGCGCATGGTGCCCGCCGTCACCTATCTGGTCGACCGCGCCCATGAACAATATGCCGGCGTGCTGCCGCTCGACCGCCAGGTCGAGATCGTAAAGGGGGCCGCCGGACAATCGGGCGCCAATCCCGACTACGTGCTGAACACGGTTTCTCACTTGCGGGAATTGAACATCCACGATGCCGGACTTGAAGCGCTGAGCGCGCGCCTTGGCGACGCAACGACCGAGGCGGGCTGACCCGTTCCGGCGGCACACCGCCCTCAGCCCTTAACCCTCAGCTCTCGCACCCGGGCCCGAACAATCCGTCCAGATCGTCAAGCACCAGCCGGCGCTGTGCGGCATCGCCGGCCAGAAGGTGCACCAGCGCGGTTCGTCCCGTAACGTCCCCGCGATTGAGGCGGGCACCCCGGCGCTTGCCATCCCGGTCGATTTCACCGATCCACGCCTTTTTCAACCGACCGCCTCGCCCGGGTCCCGGCTCCATCACGACGATCGCACTCGAATAGTCGGAAAGACGATCCGCCGGCACCGCCGAGAAAAGATATCGCTTGCCTGAGTGCCCCAGAATGTATCGATACCGATCCGTCAGCCCGAGTTCAGCCGCCGCCCGCGGCGCATCCGAGCGCGCAGTCGTCGGTTCCGATGGACTGAGCCGTCTGATCATTCACGATAGATAGAACGGACCAAGAACGAAATCCAGACCCTCATAACGAGAAAAGCGGCCCCCCGCATTTCAATCGAAGGGCTTTCCCCGCGCCGCCCAGCGTATCCGCACGCGTTCCAGCACCGGCAGTTGGCGCTCGCTGCGTGCCGCTTCTAGGATCAGGGTGTCGGACGCTGTTTCGATGCCCTCCACCAGCTTCTTGTGCACGGTCTCCAGCGGCTGTCCCGGCTCGATCACCGGGAGAAACTCGGCCACGACAGTTCCGGGATAGATTTTCCAGCCCCGGCGCGGCCAATAGACGCCCGAGTTCAGGGCGACGGGCAACAGCGGACAGGCAAGCGACTTGTAGAGATGCGAAACGCCGTATTTGTAGCGCGGCTCCTCGCCGGCGCCGCGCCGCGTTCCTTCCGGGAAAATCAGGATCTGGCGGCCTTCGGCAATGGCCGTGCGCGCACTATCCGTGAGTTTTGCGAGCGCAATGGAGCGTTTGCCGCGGTCGACCGGGATCTGGCGGAACTTCGCAGTGTACCAGCCAAACAGCGGAATGTAGCGCAGCTCCCGCTTCAACACATAGGTCGGCGAGCGGAACAGGGGCAAAAGGGCAAAGGTCTCCCACACCGACTGATGCTTGGCAGCGACGATACACCCTCCCGCGGGAATGTTTTCCAGCCCCCGAAATTCGAACGTCACACCGGCGACCCAGCGCAACAGGAAGAGATTGACCCGCGCCCACAGCGGCACGACGGGCCAGCCCCACCGTGCCGGCAGGACGAAAACCGGCAAGGCCAGAACCATCAGGAAAACCGTCGACGCATAAAACAGCGCCTGGAAAACGAGGGAGCGAAAAAGGATCATGACACCGTCACCGTCTCGCATAACAGGCAGCGGGGGAGACACCGTTCAGCACAGCCTGGAGTGGCCCCCGCATTCGAAATTCGCTCGGCCAGATCATGGCGCAGGACTGCCCATGGTCGAGATCCGGACCCAGGCGAACATGTATTTCATGTACTCGCGCACGAGAAGCAGCGACACGCCTGCATGCCGGAACCAGCTGTTCAGTTCGAGGTCGACCCCCTGCACTGCAACGGCAACAAGGGTCGTCTCGGGCATCACCGATCTCAGCTCGAGCAGCGCCCGGGGCATGTGATAGGCGCTCGTCACCACGATCACGCTCGAAAACCCGTTGGAGCGAACCCATTTCGCCGTCTCCGAAGCGTTTTCCAGCGTGTTGTTGGCGTTGCGGTCGAGGTCGATGCAGCAGGCAAACAGCGCCAGATCACTCTCCGTGCGTCGCACGATCTGCTTCGCCGTCGTCTCGGGATGGACGCCGGATATCAAGAGCCGGCCGGCCCGACCCTCGTCGAGCAGGGTCAAAGCCTTTTTCACCCGCTCGCTTCCGCCGGTGAGAACGACAATCGCGTCCGCGCTTGGAGAGGCATTTTCCCTGTATTGCGTCACCGCGCTGGCAAACCGCAAGAAGCCGCCCGCGAGAAACCCGAGGCAGGCGACAAGGAGAAAGACCACCGCGACGACCGCGATCCGCCGCCGTTTGCGCGGCGGCGCGGGCGTCGTTGCCGTGAATGCGACGTCGCCGTTGGCCTCCTGCGGAGCGGCGGGATCGTGCGGTTCCATCATACCAAATCGCTTCATATTCATTTTACAGTATCAGAAATTCCGGCCGCGTCCGGGTGAGCGAGCACTGAAGCGGATCTCCAGACATCCGATCCAGACGGTTTTCCACCGCCGAGTTCGGTTGCCTCCCGCGCCGCACACGCCCGACGGCCTATCGCATCATTGCGATAAAACGACGGCCCAGCGACCGGATCCGTTTCATCGTTTGGGTCCACAGCCGCCGCAGGGACACCGCAAGACACGCAAAGGCATGCCGCAGCCGGGCCTCGCGAAGGACGGCCGGCGGCGTGCGATAGAACAGCTGATACAGTCCCAGGATCACCAGAAAGGTGACACCCCAGGACAGCAGCGTATCGGAAAGAAAATGCCCCCCAAAGGCGACGCGATTGGCTGACAGAGCCAGACAAAGCGGCAAAACGACGCAGAGAATACCGGCGCGCCAGCGCGGCGGCGCAAGAAGCGCCAGCGTCACCAGCCAGAGGCTGGACGACGCCTCGCCGGAGACAAAGGAACAGTTCCGCTCGCAATAGTCGCTGATACGCCAGACCTCGACATAGGGTGCGTCCCCGCCGAACAGGTCGACCGCATTCGGCCGCGGGCGACCCCAGTTGTTCTTGAAGACCGCGTTGACCAGCACACCGGGGCCCAGCGCGAGGCTCGACAGGAGAAACAGAGGCGCGCGCAAGGACACCCAGTCCGGCAGCCGGGGAACGACGGCGGCGAGGATCAAGACGACAAGGGATGCCGCCGCGACAAACTTGACGAGAAAGGGGCCCAGCTCACGCAGCCGCATGAAGAACGGATCCGACGCTGCCCAGAACCCGCCTTGTGCATCATGAAAAGCACGGGTCGCGGCCTGATCGACACCCGGAAAGGCGAGGAAGAAGACCGAGATCACGCCAATGTAGACAATGGTCCCGACCACCAGGCCGCGGAAGACGGCAGGGCTGGCAAGCGGGTCGGATGTCATGAGCGGGGAAGAGGCGGGCATTGACGTTTCTGATTTCCCTGGCAAGGTTTCGCCCGGTTATACTGCCGGCTCGGGCGCTGTCCACCTGCCGCTACCGATGACCCGCGATTCGGGACGTGAAGCGCGCCGGGCCGCTTCCAGGAAAAAGATCATGACCTGGCCACCACTGGACTTTTGGTACGAGTTTGGCTCGACCTACAGTTACCTTTCAGCGATGCGCATCGACGATATGGCCGCAAAGCGCGGAGTTTCGGTGCGCTGGCGCCCCTTCCTGCTCGGTCCGCTGTTCGCCAAGGCCGGCTGGTCGACATCACCGTTTAATGTCTATCCGGCGAAAGGGGCCTACATGTGGCGCGACATGGAACGGCTGACGAGCGCCATGAAACTGCCGTTGACCCGGCCCGCCCCGTTTCCGGCAAACGGATTGCTCGCCGCACGGGTGGCGCTGGCGATCGAGCGCGACGAAGACCGGGCGCGGTTTTCCCGCGCAGTCTATCTGGCGGAGTTCGGAAACGGCGACAGGATCGACGCCACCGAAACGCTGGCGGCGCGCCTCTCCGCGCTCTCCCTGCCGGCCGACCAACTCCTCGACAAGGCCGGAACCGCCGAGATCAAGGCAGCACTTCGCGCCAATACGGAAACCGCGGAACGGGCAGGCATTTTCGGGGCCCCGAGCTTCACATGCGCGGACGGAGAATTGTTCTGGGGCAACGACCGGCTTGAAAGCGCCATCGACCATGCTGCAAGCTGCATGATAGTCTGACCCTCGGCGCGCATGAAACTGGCGCGCTCAGGAGTATGTCATGGCGTTTGTGCCCGATCCCGCCACCATGGTTACCTTCACGCTGGCCTGCCTTGTCCTGGTGCTCACGCCCGGTCCGGACATGACGCTCTTCGTCGGCCGGTCGCTGTCGGAAGGCCGCGCCTCCGGGATGACATCCATGCTCGGCGCCCTCGCCGGCAACGTGATCCACACGCTTCTGATCGCCTTCGGTCTCTCGGCGCTGATCGCTGCCTCCGCACAGGCCTTCTTCGTGGTCAAGATCGCCGGCGCGGTCTACCTGCTGTGGCTTGCCGTGCAGAGCATCCGCCAGGGATCCGCCCTTTCGGTCACCCCTGACAGGACGGCGCGACGCAAGCCGCTGTCGCGCGTTTTTGCGACCGGCGTTCTGGTCAACCTGCTCAATCCGAAGATCATCCTGTTCTTCCTGACATTCCTGCCGCAGTTCGTGGCCGCCCACGATCCGGACGCGGCCGCCAAGATGCTCTTTCTCGGCCTCTATATGGTCCTCTTTTCCCTGCCGTTTTGTGCCGGCATGGTGCTGATGGCCGAGGGGTTCTCCAAATCGCTGCGCCGCTCGCCGCGCATCATGCGCGCCATCGACTGGCTCTTCGCCGGCATCATCGGCGGTTTCGCCGTGAAAATCCTGCTGACCAGCCGGAGCTGAGGCACCCGATCCGTTTCATTCGTTTCCCGCAACCAGAAGACCCTGCGAAATCAAAGACTCATGACCCATATCTTTCCGCGACACACCGCTATGCGCCCGCCCCGCGCCGTTGCCGGCGACGGCTGCTACATCATCGACAGCACGGGAAAACGCTATCTCGACGCGTCCGGGGGCGCGGCCGTTTCCTGTCTTGGCCATTCCGACAAGGCGGTGACGGAGGCGGTCAAGCGCCAGCTCGACACACTCGCCTTCGCGCACACCGGGTTTTTCACCACCGATATCGCGGAAGACCTCGCGAACCTGCTGATCGCCAACGCCCCGGAAGGCCTTGAGCGCGTCTATCTCGTCTCCGGCGGATCCGAGGCGACCGAAGCAGCGATCAAGCTTGCCCGCCAATACCACCTCGAGCGCGGCAACCCGTCGCGCGCGCGCATCATCGCGCGCCGCCAGAGCTATCACGGCAACACGCTTGGCGCCCTGTCGGCGGGCGGCAACATGTGGCGCCGCGAGCAGTTCAAGCCGCTGCTGGTCGACATGTCCCACATATCGCCCTGCTATGCCTATCGCGGCCAGGCCGACGGCGAGAGCGAAGCCGACTACGGCCGCCGCGTTGCCGACGAACTGGAAACCGAGATCCTCCGCCTTGGCCCGGAAACGGTGGCCGCCTTTATCGCCGAACCCGTCGTCGGCGCGACGCTTGGCGCGGTTCCCGCGGTCGACGGGTATTACAAGCGCATCCGCGAGATCTGCGACCGCCACGGCGTCCTGCTGATCCTCGACGAGGTGATGTGCGGTATGGGGCGCACCGGGCATCTTTTCGCCTGCGACGCGGACGGGGTGTCCCCGGACATCCTGTGCATCGCTAAGGGGCTTGGCGCCGGCTATCAGCCGATCGGCGCGATGCTGTGCAGCGGCGAGATCTACCGTGCGATCGAGGAAGGCTCCGGCTTCTTCCAGCACGGCCATACCTATATCGGCCACCCGGCGGCCGCCGCTGCCGGACACGCCGTTGTCTCGGCCCTGCTGGACCGCGACCTGATCACTCGGTCGAAACAAATGGGCGAGACTGTGAAATCCGCCCTGGTCGAGCACTTCGGCCAGCATCCCCACGTCGGCGACATTCGCGGACGCGGCATGTTCCTCGGGCTGGAGCTGGTCGAAGACCGCGAAACCAAGGCGCCCTTCGATCCGGTGCGCAAGCTTCATGCGTCGATCAAGAAGGCGGCCTTTGCACGCGGGCTCGTCTGCTACCCGATGGGCGGCACCCTCGACGGTCGCTCCGGCGACCATGTGCTGCTGGCTCCGCCCTTTATTCTGGAGGAGGCGCAGGTGGGAGAACTCGTCGACAAGCTCTCCGGCGCCATTTCCGACGCCCTCGCGCATTGAACGAGCGGTTTCCCATGGGGCGACGCCGCAGTCCCGCCAAGTTTCTGGCGAGACTGACGGGGCTTTGCTGTGCCGCCCTGACCCTTGCCTCCGCCGCGCAGGCGGATCATGCCGGGCCCGACCTGCCCGAAGGCTGTCTTGCAGAAGCCGGTTCGGCCGGGCGGGAACTCGAAGGCACGCTTCAGGGAGCGGAACTGAGTGCAGGGGACGGTGTCGTGTATCGCCAGGTCGATCTTCACATACCAAACGATCCCGCTCCCGCAATGGCCAACGGAGATGTGCAGCCGATGCGGTTCTGGCCAGTCGCCGACAAGCCGGATCGCTGGCAGCGTCAGCGCGGACATCTCGTCAACCCGGCAACAGGAAGCTGGGTCGCAAGAGATCTCGTCGGCAAGGGCGTGGCGATAGCGGCGCCGGCGCTTGCTCCTGCGGACTGTTTCCCGCCGCTCATGAGAGCGGAACGGATAGCACGCGTCCGAGAACTGGGGCTTTGGGCGAGCGAAAAGGTGTATTCCGCCCATCGTCCGGACGCCCTGCTGCCGCGCGTCGGACGCTACACTCTGGTCGCCGGGCGGGTGCTGTCCGTTGGAGAAACCCGCTCGACGCTCTATCTCAATTTCGGATACCGCTGGAGCCGGGACTTCACAGCAACCATCGCAAAGGAAGAATTGGATGCATTCACAGCCGCCGGGGTTGACGTGAGGTCCCTTGAAGGGGCAGCTATTCGGATCCGCGGGGTGCTGCTGCAGTCTGGCGGACCCCTCGTCGAGATCTCCCACCCCGCACAGATCGAGCGGCTCGAAACGGATGGCACGCGCCGGTGAACAGCTTCCCGTCACTTGACGCCCTCAGCGGACAGATACGTCGCGGGCTCGCGGCCGGCGTGGTGTTGCTGGTTTTGTCGGGCTGCCAGATTTCCGGGTCTTCGCCGATCGACATCGGAACGCCGGCGCCCGGATCGCTGCGTCCCGGACTGTCGAGCGACCTCGGCGCGCGCGAGCACCCGCGCGTTGTTGCCACCTATGGCGGCGTCTATGAAGATAGGGGTGCCGAGCGCGCGGTTGCACAGGTGGTCGGAAGACTGGTGGAGGCGTCCGACGATCCCTCACAGACCTATCGGATCACCATTTTGAACTCCCCGGCGGTCAATGCATTTGCGCTTCCGGGCGGGTATCTCTATGTGACCCGTGGCCTCCTCGCGCTTGCCACCGACACCTCGGAAGTCGCCGCAGTGCTGGCGCACGAGATGGCGCATGTCACCGCCAGCCACGCGATCAAGCGCCAGGAGCGCGCGCAAGCCACGGAACTGGCCGGTCGGGTGCTCGGCAATGTGGTGCGCGATCCCGACCAGGCGCGCGCCGCAATCATGTCCTCTCAACTGTCGTTCGCGCGGTTTTCGCAGATCCAGGAATTGGAGGCCGATGCGGTCGGCGTGCGCACGCTCGCGCGTGCACGCTACGATCCGTTTGCCTCCGCCCGGTTCTTGATGTCGATGGGGAAGTTCGCCGCCTATCAAAGCGCCCAGGGAAACCAGAGCAGTGCTCCCGACTTTCTGTCCTCGCACCCGACAACGCCGGAGCGGGTGCAGACGGCGGTGCGCGCCGCCCGCCAGGTCGGCGCCCCCGGCCTCGGCGAGCGCGACCGCGATGCCTATCTGACCAAGATCGACGGCATGCTCTACGGCGACGATCCGCTCGAGGGCTTCATCCGTGGACGCTCTTTCCTGCACAAGGCGCTCGGTATCAGTTTCACGGTGCCCCAGGGCTTCGTCCTGGAAAACTCGGCCGAGGCCGTGCTCGCCAGCAACTCCTCCGGAACCGCGCTGCGCTTCGACGGAGCGGACCTGACCGACTTCGCCTCACTCTCCGCCTATATGACCAGCGGCTGGATCAACGGACTGGTGCGCGACAGCGTGCGCGAGGACACGGTGAACGGCCTGCCCGCCGTAACCGCCTCCGCCGTGACGGATGGCTGGTCCTTCCGCATCGCCGTCGTTCGCATCGGACGCACCGGATACCGCTTCATCTTCGCCTCGCGCACTGGCGGTGCGGACTTCACGCGCGACTATCAAAAAACCGTGGACAGCTTTCGCCAGCTCACACCGACGGAGCGGGCCCGCCTGCGGCCGTTGCGCATCAAGGTGATCCGCGCGGACGCCGGAGACACACCGGAACGGCTCGCCGTCGGCATGAGCGGTGTGGAGGCATCCCGACGGCTGTCGCTGTTTTCGATCCTCAACCAGACACCGCCAGGCGAAGCGATCGCCGCCGGCACGCCTCTGAAACTGGTCGTCGACTGAGCACCTCACGCGCGACGGGCGTCTCAGCCGACACACAACCGCCAACGACCTTGCGACCTCCAGTTCCCGGCTTCGGTCAGTTTTCAGATGGCTTGGAAGTTTGACGCAAGTCTGATAGGCAAAGTCACCTGTCGCGAGTATCTCGCTGAGTTCAACCGCAGAAAAATCGATGAATTCCCAGCAACGCATCGGCATAATGGTTTGCACTGCGGCACGCTCCAATATGCTCGCAAGATGCTTAAGGTCTTTGGCCGGACAGGAGTTGCCACGCTCCGTTCAGGCGGAGATCTGTGTTATCGACAATTGCGAGAAGGGAAGCGCGCAAGCTGTCGTAGACGAACTCTCCGGTCTGGACGGCTGGCCCATCCATTATTTCCAGGAGGTTCGGCGCGGCATTCCTTTCGCCCGGAATCGCTCTGTCGATGTCGCGCTTGATCGTGGCTACGACTGGATCGCCCTGATTGATGATGACGAGCAGGCTTGCGACGGTTGGCTGGCAACCCTTTTCGAAGTTGCACAAGATGAAGCTGCCGATGTTGTATCGGGGCCTGTCGTCAGGTCCTACGCAGCTCCGCCTCCGTCTTGGTGGAAGACGTTGAAGCCGATCGATGGCCCCAAGGGCACGATTCTGACAGAAGCACCGACAAACAATACACTCTTCGCCCGGAAACTCATCGAGCCGGAGAAATATGGCCTTCGGTTCGAGAGCGCACTGACCTTCGGATTCGAGGATATCGACTTCTTCCAAAGAGCGCATGCCCTGGGATGCAAAATCGTCTGGACGCCAGATGCGGTCGTCGAGGAAGAAATACCGCTTAGCCGCGTAACGACCACGCGTTTGCTCCAGCGCGCCATGTCGAGCGCTGCCGCTCACGCGTTTGCAACGCGACTGCGACACGGTCGCCGATATTCTGTGCTGAAATTTCTTCCAAAGGCCGTGCGCCGTATCCTTGGAGGCGCGATCCTGTCTGTGTCGGCGTGGCCGTTTCACGCATTGGGCCTTTCCCGCGGCACCCACTTCCACTATAAGGGGCGGCTTCGTTTGATGCGTGGGTTGGGCAACATCCGCGGGCTGACCAGGCACCTTCCCGACTATTACGCCACTGTTGACGGACATTAAGCCATATGAATGAGCCAACGGTCCACGTGTCGCATATCCATCTGGGGATTAAGGGTGGGGCCGAGCGCTTCTTCGTCAGTCTGGTTCGCGCCCTTGCGGAGCGCGGCGTTTCACAGCAGGCATTTCTTTTCCCCGACCGCGTCTGGAAGGATCAGATCTCCGATGTTTGCGCAATCCATGAACTAACGTTCAGTCGCTCACACATTGCCCGCTTCTTTACAAATAGACGTATTGCGAAGATTAACAGAGATTTTCGGACAAATGTTATGATGTCCTGGATGCCGCAGGCCACAAGATGGCTGCCGGACGACCCCAATATACTCACACTGGCGAGGCTCGGCGATTATCCCGAGAAGCTCGATTACTTCGTGAATTGCGATTACCTTGTCTGCAATACACCGGATATTGCGAAGAGCGTTGCCGGCCAGGGCTGGCCTTCCGAACGCGCCAAGGTGATTTCGAATTTTACGGATACCACACCCGTGCCGCCCGCCCGGCGGTCTCGCTTTCAGACGCCGGACGATGCCTTTGTCGTGCTCGGGACGGGCCGGTTCGTCAAACGCAAGGGCTTCGATACGCTGGTTGAAGCCATGCGACACACATCTGATCGTGTGGTTCTCTGGCTCATGGGCGAAGGAGAGGAAGAGGGCGCGTTACGTCAACTGGTTGAGACCCACGGATTGGGCGAGCGTGTCCGGTTCTTGGGATGGACACTTGATCCGGCCCCCTATCTGGCCGCTGCGGATGCGCTTTGTATTCCCTCACGCCATGAACCGCTTGGCAATGTCGTGCTTGAGGCCTGGGCCAGTGAAAAGCCGGTCGTGGCGACGACAAGCGAGGGACCGAGTTGGCTGATCGAAGAGAAGAAAAACGGACTGCTGGTTCCCGTTGACGACGCGGATGCGCTCGGCCATGCGCTCGACAGTCTGAGCCGGAATCCGGATCTCGCGCGTCAGCTTGCATGCAACGCAAAACAGAAACTGGACACACAGCATTCGCGCGACGCGATTACCGACGCTTACCTCGAGCTGTTCTCCTCGGGTCAAGACCGCCAACCCGATGGTCGATGGTCAACGCGTGTATAACTCACTGATCCCGTCAACCTTGGTCCGGGTGAATCCAGCCAAACGAAGGTAACTGCGCAGATCCTCAATGCGCCCCTCGCCAACGACATGCGGATGCACTTCCACAATGATCTTGTCGACTGAACTCAGGTCGGCGACCGGCAGAAGGTCCACTTCCGCTCCCTCTACATCCAAGACCAGAGCGGTCGGCTGGAACTCGCTCATTGTCTCTTGAATGCCATCGCACTCAACTCTGGTTTTTCCGCCGAGATTGCGATCATACATACTCGACGAGAATATGTTTTCGGCAATGTGGAAGTCGGAAGTCCCCGGCTCCACTGCAATCGCTTTTGTCCGCAAGTTGGGCTTCAAGCGGTTCAAGGCGTAATTCTTTTTGATGAGAGGTCCCATCAGCGGATTCGGTTCGTAGGACAGCACTTTGTCGCTACCGCAGATTTTCGCACAGGTCAGGCTGACAAGGCCGATTCCCGCTCCGATCTCAAGGACACGATCCTGCGGTGTCAAAGCGACCCTTACGAGTTTCCGTTCGGGCTCCTCATAGCTTTCCTTGTAAAGACCCTGGCGAATCGTTTCCGTTACATCATCTCGTGAGGTCGATATCTTTATCCCGTCGATTGAAATCACATCCGGCGCGAACCAACGACGCAGGCGTTTTTTGATTTTACGCTTAAATTTTCTCATTCTGCTGTCGCCCCCTGCAAGTCCTGTTTGAAATATATGGCAAAGAAAGAGGCTTCGCGGAAATGCCGTGGAATTATATACTCTCGAACAGCTTTCAGATTTTCGACCATACTCATGCTAGCATTAAAAATAATTTCTCCTTCTCTGGAGGAGAACTTCTTTGGTTTTCTGCGCTGACCCCAATAAAATTCACGCGTAATGTTGTTCCCCAGGGGCCAAATACGGATATCAGATGCACCGATCCCCGTTAGGAGACGCTCTATCTGAAGAGCGCCGTACCGCCGATACCCATGATATCTATGCTCAAAAAAACTTGGTGGCGCGGGAACGAAATGCAGATGCGTCAGAGGTTTCGATGCCTCTGATTCGAGATTGAGCAGTGCAGATCTATCGTATCGAATGTGTTCCAGCACCGACTGCGAAAAGATGCAATCCGCCTCGCCAATCGATATCCGGTTTTTTCCGATTTCCTGTTTACGGAACGAAACTTCAGCATCTGCGTATTTTTGCCAATGAGAGCTTTGCTGCGCGTCCAGGCCGAGATAGCTTTGATAGGAAACAACATTTTTGAGGTGTCTCGAATAAACTCCCGACCCGCAACCGAGATCGACCACATGCGGTGCAGTCGAAAACAAGGAGGGCATCATCGTCGCAATAAAATCGAAGCAGAGCACGCGGGTTGGGCTACCGTTGTCCACGGCATCGCCAAAAAGCTCACGTAGGCGCGCAATGTCCAACTGAGGCTCATAAGTCTCAACCGAGCCGGGAAGTGAGCCAAGAGCTTCCGTCCAACGTTCTAAAAGCGCATTTCCCCGGTATAAAAAACGCTCGGTTCCGTTCAGCTTGGTATCCCCTGAGATCGGTGATGCTGAACTGCTGTGCCTTGCCACGTCGCAAATCCTTCTCTTTTCTAAGGCATTTAAAACAATTGTGCGAGAAAAACAAGTATGATCGAGAACGCGATCAAAGTATTTCACTATGTAATCGCAAATAAAGAGAATCCAAACTGCCCGCTGTCGCCTGAATTGAAAACAGTTGCTCGACCCGTCGCCGACCGCGCGCAGAAAGATCCGCTCGCCTTTCGGGGTCTCGGATCAGATCCGAAATTGCATCGGAGAAAGCGGAGATATCTTCGGGGCATATTTTCTGGGCCGCGTCGCCGCAAACCTCCGCAAGGCCACCCCGGAAGGACGACATTAGGGCCGCGCCGCCCGCCATGGCTTCGATTGCCGTTCTGCCGAACGGCTCGTCGAACACGGACGGCACCAAGACGATGCTCGCGGCCTCCATACTCTCCTTGACCGTGGCGAAGGGAACATCCGTCCGGATCCGCGCGCGTTCGCCGAGCGGGACAATGGCGCGTCGCACAGCCTCAAGGTAGTCCTGGTTCTCATCGAGGGTCGAGAGGAGGAAGTCCGCTCGCCAATCCGCGTGATCACGCAGGGCGCACGACAGCGCAGAGGCTGCTTCAAGCCCGCCCTTCTCCGGGGTTGCGCGGCCTGCGAATACCACCGTCTTTTCGCGATCTTCCCGGGCCGTCCATTCCGCGACATCGAGGCCATTGTAGATCGTGGACGTGCGGCTCGCTTCGACGCCGAAGTCCTGGAGAAAGGCGGTTTCGCAAAAACGGCTCACGAAAACGATATGTGCGAAGGCGTTTAGCTGGCGGCGTTTCCAGAGGGACTTCAACCTGAAACCCGATATCCTCATCGAATTGTGCTTGTAGAGAATGACGGGTGTCGCCGGGCAGGCTCTGGCGATCGCGCGTGCTGACTTAAGGTGTTGATGAACCACGATCAGATCAGGCTTCCAGGCCGCAATAGCCTGAACGAAATCGTGAATCGGGCGATCGGTTGTTGTCGAGATACCCGTAAACGGCACACCTTCGAACGGTCTGTCGACTGCAACGCCGAAGACCCGCGTGGTTTCGCGAAAGGCAGAGTGCCGAACGCTGTCATGAACGCAAAGGTCGATGGCGGTGGCGCGATCAGGCCCAAAAAACATCCCTCTGGGCAAAACGATTGCGATTTTCGTCACGAAATTGCCTCAGGAAACAGGCGTTGAAGGATCGCTTGTGCAGTCAAGGGTCGTCAGCCGAATGTCAAGAAGCATGGGAGACGGTGTGTCCCATTCTGTTTGAACCGTTCCGGAAAGCGATTGCATGCAGCGCTGGATCAAGGCTAAAGGCGTAGGCGCCCACTTGAGGCAAATCAAGGCGAGTGTCGCGGTTTTATCATTCAATATTTCGAATGTACGGAGTGACGAATTCAACGAGAGGCGAAGCACGACATGGATCTGACCGGATTTTTCGATGCGTTCGGAGAGCCTGGAACTTCGGCGCTCGGCGGATTGGCGATCGGGATCGCTTTCGGTATCTTCGCGCAACGCAGCCGCTTTTGCCTGCGGGCAGCGGTTATCGAGTTTGCCAGGGGAAGCATCGGAATCAAGGTTGCCGTGTGGATCATTGCCTTTTCCGCCGCCGTTTTCCTGACCCAGGCCATGTTGCAGCTCGACGTGATCGATGTGTCGGAAGCCCGCCAGTTTGCCGCCCGCGGTTCCCTGTCCGGCGCCCTGATCGGCGGCGCACTCTTTGGAATCGGCATGGTGCTGGCGCGCGGATGCGCCAGCCGGCTTCTGGTGCTTTCGGCGACCGGAAACCTGCGCGCGCTTCTCTCCGGTCTGATCTTTGCGGTGGCGGCCGAAGCCTCGATCCACGGAATACTCTCGCCCCTGCGCGAAAAACTCGCAGGGCTCTGGACCGTGGGCGGGCGTGACAGCCTTGACCTTCTTCAGTCGCTTGGGCTGGACGCGGAGGCAGGACTTGTGATCGGCCTTCTGTTCGTCTGCGGTGCGGTGTTTTTTGCCGTGCGCGCCGGTCTTGGCCTCTGGGGCTGGCTGGGTGCGGCCGGAGTCGGCGCAACGGTCGCGACCGGATGGTGGTTCACCTATCAAATGTCCATCCAGGCCTTCGAGCCGATGACAGTGAAGAGCATGACGTTCACCGGCCCCTCGGCCGACACCTTGATGAGCGTGCTGACCCCTCCCGGGAGCAGTGTCGACTTCGATATCGGACTGGTGCCGGGAGTGTTCATCGGAGCGGCACTGGCCGCCCTTGCCGCGCGCGAATGGACGTTGCAGGGCTTTGAGGGCGGTCGGTCGATGCGCCGTTACATCGCCGGCGCAGTGCTTATGGGCTTCGGCGGCATGCTCGCCGGCGGCTGCGCCGTGGGCGCGGGCGTTACCGGCGGCTCCGTCTTTGCGCTCACCGCCTGGCTCACGCTGACCGCCATGTGGGCTGCGGCCGGGCTGACCGATCTAATAATCGACCGCCTGCCGAAGACCTCCGACACGCAGGTGCATGCGCCGCAGCCATTTTAACCAGCGCCTGGGATTGTCCTCGACCGTTCAGATCGGGAACCATCCGCTGCCGGCAATCGTCAGGCCGGTAACGTCGCGTCTCGACAGTCATCGTGCTCCGGGTTTGCAGCGCCATTCAGAATGCCCTTCGTCCATACATGGCAGTCCCCAACCCGGCCTGCGGCTTTCCGAACCCATGACAAGGCCGTCCCCGTCCTCTATGACGGCCCGAGATGACAACGGGCAAAAGGACGATTTCCGCCATGACCGACCAGATTGCGCCGTTTCTCGGGACCTGGATCCTGGACCGCGACGAAAGCGAGTTCGACCAGAGCGACCTGCCCAGGTCAGGGCGCTGCACGATCGAGGAGGAATTCGGGCTGGTGTGCATTCGCATGACGCTGATTACGGCGGACGGCGAGACGCTGGAGGGTGAGATCACCGGCGTTCCGGGTGGCACGGGACAGCGCCTGTCGGAAAGCGGGCTCGCCGACAGGCTGTTCCTGTATTTTGAAGACGACCACACTCTCACCTCCCAGGCCAAACGCGGGGACCTGGTGCTGATGACGGCGAAACGGATGCTCGCCGAGGACGGGCGCAGCATGGAGATAGAGCAGACCGTCGAGGTGCCCGGGGAGGGCCCGATCGTGAACACCGGCCTCTATCGCCGAGCGCAATAGCCCGACATCACAGGAGGTCTGGCCAGCGCGAAAGTGCCAGAACCCCGAACCAGCACAAAAGCGAGACAAAACCGGCGGTCCGGAAGCGCGAGATGGTGCCGCGCGAATCGACCTGGTCGAGCAGCCGCCAGGCGGGAACAAGACGCAGGCTCAGCGCATTCACCCCGGCAAGCGCGATCAGCACCATCTTGACCTGAAAGGCCGGCACGGCAGCGATGGCAAAGGGGCGCTGCGACAAGAGTGCGAGACCACCGAGCAAAGCCAGAACGAGGCCGGCGAAAGCCACAGGAGACAACACGCGCCGGACATCGCCGAGCGCCGCCGCCTTCCACAGCCCGAGAAGCCGAAGGTTCAGCGGCACCAGCGCTCCGACAAGCACCATCGCTCCAAAGAGATGCAATGTCAGCGCAGCGTCTTGCGCGAATGGCGACGCGGCAATCATTCGGGTCGCCGGCAAGGTGCTCAACCATTCCAGAAATGGTGCAATGTGGTGTATCGGCATGAAGGCTCCCGAGAGCACGCGTCAGCTCTTCTCATAGACTGATTCCCGCGCTTCTGGCGAGGCTACCTGGCGCGCGTGCAGTTATTTTGCTTGCAACCTGCGGCAGGATCATTACGTCAGTATGGCGCAACAATCCCGCCCGCTTTCCTCCTCACGCGAAAGGAACGACCCACTCCGATGGACATCTTTGCCTTCGTGCCGGCCCGCCACGCGCGAGACGCGGTCGACATCTATGTGCAGGCGCTGTTCCAGAAGCTCCGTCCCTTTTTCGGCACGGCGGAACAGGCGGCCGATTTTCTGGCGCCGCATCTACGCCCTGATCGGGCGGTCACCGCGGTGGATGGGGGACAATTGCTCGGCATTGCCGGCTTCAGGATGAACGGCTCGGGCCTGTTCGAACCGGGCTGGCCCGACTTTCAAAAACGATACGGCTTCGTCGGCGGTGCCGTGCGCGTGGCGGGTCTCTCCCTTCTGGAGAAGCCGGAGGATAACAAGACACTTTCGATGGACGGCATCGCGGTCGCAGGCCCGGCGCGTGGCAAGGGAGCCGGGACGGCCCTGCTCGAAGGGATCTGTGAAATCGCCCGGACCAACGCACGGCATGCCGTGCGGCTCGACGTGATCGACACCAATCCAAGGGCCCGCGCCCTTTACGAGCGAAACGGCTTTGTGGCGGGAAAGGTCGCGCACCTCGGCCCGCTCTCAAGGCTCTTCGGGTTTTCCAAGGCAACCGCAATGATCAAGCGACTGGACACGTCCCGGCACGCGACGCGTCTGAAACCTCAGTTGGACGGGACACCACATGGCACGGATTGAGTCGGGGATCTCGGAGGACCTGGACAAGCTGGCTCTTGGCGTTGTGCTTTTGATGGTGGCCGTTTTCGGCCTGGCGCAGGGTCTCACATATCCCCTGCTCTCGTTCATCCTGGAGCGCCAGGGCACACCGGCCTGGCTGATAGGCGCAAATGCGGCGACGATGGCCGTCGGCCTGATTGTATCCGCACCACTGACGCCCGGTCTCGCCATCCGCTTCGGCGCGGCACGGCTTGCCTTTGCCTGCGCCCTTGCCCTTGCCGTCATTTTCGCGGTGATCGCGATCTGGCAGTCGCTCTGGGTCTGGTTTCCCGCCCGCTTTCTGCTCGGTGTCGCGATCAACGGGCTTTATATTTCGAGCGAAACCTGGGTGAACCAGATGGCGCCCGACCGCATTCGGGGCCGTCTGCTAGGGTTTTATGCCACGTCGCTTGCCGGCGGTTTTGCGCTCGGCCCCGCGATCCTTGCCCTGACCGGCACGCAGACCCTCGCCCCCTTCCTGCTGTGCATCGGCGTCGCCTTCATCTGCGCCGGGCTGATCTGGGCGATCCGGGACCGGTTGCCTCGCTTCGCGGTCGGTGACACCGGGTCGATCCGCAAGGTGGCTCCGCTGATCCCGTTCCTGATGGCCGTCACCGGCATCGCGGCCGCTTTCGACCAGGCGATCCTCACGATGTTTCCGGTCTATGGCTTAAGCAACGGACTTGACGAACCGGCGATCGCGACCGCTCTCGCGGTGCTCATCGTCGGCAACATCCTGTTTCAGGTGCCCATCGGGACAATTGCCGACCGCTGGGGCACCGGACGCATGATGGCGCTCCTGTGCCTCCTCACCATTATCGGAGCGGCCCTGCTGCCGCTTCTGATCTCGCAGCACTTCGCGCTTTGGGCGATGCTCTTCGTCTGGGGGTCCGCCGCATATGGCGTTTACACCATCGCACTGATGGAGCTTGGACGACGCTTCACCGGCGCGATGCTGATCTCCGGCAACGCCGGTTTCGCGGTCATGTGGGGCGTCGGAGGCTTCGCCGGCCCCACAGTCTCCGGCGCCGTGATCGACATCGCAGGCCCGCACGGCCTGCCACTCCTCCTGGGCGCGGCCTACGCGGTGTTGCTCGTCGTCACGTTGCTGAGGCGACAGCCGCGCGGTGCCGGACACGGCCGCGTCTCCTGAAACGGGATGGCGCCGGACGCCGTCGCACTCAATATCCGGCGGCCTGCGCACCCTGACGCCGGGGGTCGGCGGCGCCGGCAAGCCCGCCCGCGACCGCCATCACCGATTGCGTCGACCCCATCACCGGTTTCACGGCAATGCTGTGGCCCTTTTCGGCCAGGAGCTTCAAGGTGTCGGGCGAGAAGCCCTCTTCCACACGCAGTTCATCGGGAAGCCACTGATGATGCATGCGCGGTGCCGCACTTGCCTCCGCGATGTTCATGCCGTGGTCGACAACGTTCAAGATGACCTGGAGAACCGTGGTGATGATCCGGCTGCCACCCGGCGACCCGGTCGCCAGCACGAACTCTCCGTCACGAAAGACAAGAGTGGGACTCATCGACGACAGCGGCCGTTTGCGCGGCTCGACCGCATTCGCCTTTCCCCCGATCAGCCCGTATGCGTTGGGAACGCCGGGCTTTGCGGAAAAGTCATCCAGCTCGTTGTTGAGCAGGATGCCGGTTCCCGATGCCATCATTCCAACGCCATAAGAAAAATTCAGCGTGTAGGTATTGGAAACCGCGTTTCCGGCGACATCGACCACGGAAAAATGCGTCGTCTCATTGCTTTCATAAGGCTGCGGAGCCCCGGGAGCGACCTCGGAGGCCGGTGCCGCCCGCGCCGGATCGAAATCGGCCATCCGCTCGATCGCATAGGCCTTCGACGTCAGGCCCTTGACCGGCACATCAACGAAATCGGGGTCGCCGAGATATTTGGAGCGGTCGGCATAGGCGCGCTTCATTGCCTCCGCCATCGCATGCAATGTCGCGGCCGATCCCGCGCCGCTCTCCGACAGGCCAAAAGGCTCCAGCATGTTGAGGATCTCGACGATATGCACACCGCCAGACGACGGTGGCGGCATCGAGGCGATCTCATACCCTTGGTAGGTCCCGGTGACAGGCTCGCGCCAGATCGCGCGATAGGCTTGAAGATCCTCCGTCGTCATCGACCCGCCGGCACCCGACACCCGGGCGGCGATGGCATCCGCCACCGGCCCTTCGTAGAAGCCGCGCGCGCCTTGCGCCGCAATCTTCTCCAGCGACATGGCAAGCTCCGCCTGCACCAGCCGGTCGCCCGGCTCATAGAACCCGCCGCCAGCCTTGTAGAAGATGTCCGCAGCGTCCGGGTCTTTAGACAGACGCGGGAAAGAGCGTTTCAACGACTGCGACAGGTCGTCGGAAACGGGAAATCCGTTTCGGGCAAGGGCGATCGCCGGCGCGACAAGTTGGGCGAAAGTGAATGTGCCGCTGCCGAACCGCTCATGAGCTCCAGCAAGACCCGCGACTGTGCCAGGGACGCCGACGGCCAGTCCGGAAAACCGTGACTTCCGGCTGTCTGCATTGCCCGCATCGTCGAGGAACATGTCTCCAAACGCGCCTGCCGGGGCCGTTTCGCGATAGTCGAGCGCCAGGGTCTCGCCGGTTTGCGCCATGTGAACCATCATGAAGCCGCCGCCGCCGAGATTTCCCGCGCGCGGCAGGGTGACGGCAAGCGCAAAGCCCGTCGCGACCGCCGCGTCGACCGCATTTCCGCCGGCCGCGAGAATATCGCGCCCGACACGCGTGGCGATCGCCTCCTGGCTGGACACCATTCCCGAGCGGGCGATGACCGGATGGAACCGGTCGTTTCCCGACAGGATGGGGGTCGACGTCACACTGGCGGTCTGCGCCTGTCCGGCAGCGGCCCCCCCGATCTGGCCGGCGACGACCAGACCGATGACCGCGAACGTCTTCACCACTCGCATCGTCATATCGAAACACCCTTCTTCAAACCGAAATCGCAAGACAACAGTCTGTTCCCGATTGCTTCGGGCCGCTACCCTTGTCTCTCATCACCCAGACAGAAAGGCGCGCCATGACCCCCACGCCACGCTCACGGATAACCGACGCGATCCACATTGCCGTTGCAACCTTGGCGGTTCTGACGGCCCTGCCGTTTGCCGGCGCGCAGGCCGCAGATGCGCAGAACGGGCGCGAGATTGCCAGGACCTGGTGCGCTGCCTGCCATGTCGTGGACGACGCTCAGGAAAGCGGAAGCGTGGCGGTCCCGACCTTCGCGGAGATCGCCGCCAGGCCCGACTTCGATGAAAAGGCGCTCGCCGAGTTCCTTGCCGATCCACATCCCAAAATGCCGGACATGGCGTTGACGCGACAGGAAATCGCGGACCTGGGTGCCCATATCGCCCGACTTGCTCCTTGAGGCGTCGAAACGAAAACGGCCGGACTTGTCGCCCGGCCGCTCTATCGTCTTCACGCCACGAACCGTGGCAACGTCCAGTGAACCCCGCTCAGGCGGCGGCCTTCTTCGGCTGAATAAGGCCCCGGTTGACGAGCAATTCCGCGATCTGAACGGTGTTGAGCGCCGCGCCCTTGCGCAGATTGTCCGCCACGACCCAGATGTTGAGACCGTTCTCGATGGTCGCGTCCTCACGAATGCGGCTGACGTAGGTAGCGTCCTCGCCGGCACTCTCATAAGGCGTCATGTAGCCACCGTCCTCGGATTTGTCGATGACCAGAACACCCGGCGCCTCGCGCAGGATATCGCGCGCCTCGTCCGCGCTCAGCGGGTTCTCGAACTCGATGTTGACGGCCTCGGCATGGCCGATGAACACCGGAACACGCACGGCGGTGCAGGTGACCTTGATCGTCGGATCGATCATCTTCTTGGTTTCCGCCAGCACCTTCCACTCTTCCTTGGTGTAGCCGTCTTCCATGAATTCATCGATATGCGGAATGACATTGAAGGCAATCCGCTTGGTGAACTTTTCCGGGGTGATCGGATCATTCACGAAGACCGCACGCGTCTGGTTGAACAGCTCGTCCATCGCATCCTTGCCGCCGCCGGACACCGACTGATAGGTGGAGACGACGATCCGCTTGATGGTCGCCGCGTCGTGCAGCGGCTTCAGCGCCACGACAAGCTGCGCCGTCGAACAGTTCGGGTTGGCGATGATGTTCTTCTTGCGAAAGCCCTCGACCGCGTCGGCATTTACCTCCGGCACGATCAGCGGAACATCGGAATCGTAGCGCCAGGCCGAGGAATTGTCGATCACGACACACCCCTGCGCCGCGATCTTCGGCGACCATTCCTTAGATACGGTTCCACCGGCTGACATGAGGCAGATGTCGACATCCGAGAAATCGAAATGGTCGATCGCCTGGCACGTCAGCGTCTTGTCGCCGAAGGATACGTCGACACCCTGTGAGCGCCGCGACGCGACAGCGACCACTTCGCTTGCGGGGAACCCGCGCTCCTCGAGGATGTCTAGCATTTCACGGCCAACGTTGCCGGTGGCTCCAACGACGGCGATCTTGTAAGACATTTTCCATGTTCCTTTGTTGCGGCTCCCCCGGTCCGTGGATGCGGGCAAACCGCGCGCATCCACTCGTTTTCACACCCCCCGGAAGACCCGGGAAGCGCGGGTCGCAAGGGCTGTTAGACGGTCGTTTTGCGGGGTGTTGTCGTGTGCGTCGCGCGCAGGACACACATCGGGGCCGTTCGGGCGGCGTCCGCGCGCAGCATCACCGCCGCGACAGCGGTCGCGGAGTGGAGCGAAGCGGAGAATGGGCGACGTTCGAACATCGGATCCCGACGTTTGGCGGTTGACGAAGTGGCTTTTAAATGACGTTGCCGCCCCGAAATGTCAACCTGACACCGTGAATTCCAGGGTAACGGGGGGTCTTCCGCGTCATTGATCCAGACGGAACCGCAGCAACAAAGTGCGCTGCAGGATCGACCGGTTGTCGTCCGAAATAAGCGTCAGTATCGTCTTTCCCTCCCGGCTCTCATGCACCGCGAGACCTTCCATGTTGTCGATCTGGTCGGTGTAGCCGGCTTCGAGAAGGACGGTGCCGACAGCGCGTCGCCCGGGCGCCAGTTCATCCGGCGAAAACAGGCGCAACCGCATGCCGAGGCCGTGGCGCAGCGTGAAGCGACGCTCCAGCAGCAGAAGATCGCCGTCTGGCAGAAACGCCGCGTCGGTCGCGTCATAGGCATCCTGGCGCGCCACGGTGAACTCGCCCGGGTTGGCCCCACCGATCAGAAAGCCCGGAAGATCGTCGGCAAAGGTCAGCCCGCGCTCGCCGATAATGACCAGCGTTCCGGCAAGCGGCCCCGTGTTTGCCGCCGCGATCGCCTCCATTCCCTTGTTGTGGCGCAGCCTGCGAATGCCCGGCGGCAGGACAATATCGCGCCCCCGCGCCTCGAAGGAGAGCGGAAAGGGAAAGGCGTAGACATGCGGAATGCGCTCGGTGGAGACCAGAACCTCCGCACCTTGCGCGCCCCGGCGCAAGGTCACGCCCTCGCTGTCGCCGCGCCCGCTGTCGGCAAGGGGCCGGCCGTCGGGCCCCAGCATAGGCGCAATCCGCGCGTCCTCGACCGCGAGCGGGCGACCGGCCGTGTCGCTCACGATCCGCGCCTGAAACCACAGCCCGTTGTCGGCTGCCGCGAGAAGATCCCCGCCGTCACCGGTCACGACAAGTCCGGACAGTCCGCCCATGTGACGGGTCCCCGAGAGGAGTTCCAGCCCGCCGAGAAAGGTCAGCCGGCCTGCTGCCATGTCATCGCCAGCGCCGATGCGAAACCGTTCGATCTGCTTGGTCTGAACGTCGATCGCCGTGACGTCGATCTGTTTGCGCGCCAAGGCGGCACCGGCAAGAGCAGGTGCCAGCGCCAGCATCAAGAGCAGCGGGGCGAGGCGCCGCGGCATGCGGCATCGCGCAAGCGCCATCTCCTAGCGCGCCATCCGCCGGCGGCCGCGACGCGACCGGGGGGCTTGCGTCTGATCATCGAAAAGATCGGCAAGCTGGTCGGTCATCGCACCCGCCAGCTCTTCGGCATCGACGATGGTAACCGCCCGGTTGTAATAGCGCGTGACATCGTGCCCGATGCCGATCGCAATCAGTTCGACCGGCGACCGGTTCTCGATTTCCGCGATGACATGGCGCAGATGTCGCTCCAGATAGTTGCCGGGATTGACCGAGAGCGTGCAGTCGTCGACCGGCGCGCCATCGGAAATCATCATCAGGATCTTGCGCTGTTCGGGGCGCCCGAGGAGCCGCTTGTGCGCCCAGTCAAGCGCCTCGCCGTCGATATTTTCCTTCAGGAGGCCTTCGCGCATCATCAGTCCGAGATTGCGGCGCGCGCGTCGCCACGGCGCATCGGCCGACTTGTAGATGATATGACGCAAGTCGTTCAGCCGTCCGGGCTGGGCCGGCTTGCCGGCGGCAAGCCAGGCTTCCCGTGACTGCCCGCCCTTCCAGGCGCGCGTCGTAAACCCGAGGATCTCGACCTTGACGCCGCAACGCTCCAGCGTACGCGCCAGAATATCGGCACAGGTCGCCGCCACCGTGATCGGGCGTCCGCGCATCGAGCCGGAATTGTCGAGCAGAAGCGTGACGACGGTATCGCGGAAATTCGTATCGCTTTCCTGCTTGAAGGCCAGCGGCTGCATCGGGTCGATCACCACACGCATCAGCCGTGCGGTGTCGAGCAGCCCCTCCTCCTGGTCGAAACTCCAGGAACGGTTCTGCTGCGCCAGCAACTTGCGCTGCAAACGGTTGGCAAGCCGTGCCACGGCCCCCTGCAGATTGACCAGTTGCTTGTCGAGATGACCGCGCAGCCGGTCGAGCTCGGCGGTATCGCAAAGCTCCTCGGCCGGGATCGTTTCGTCGAACTTGTCGGAGAACACCTTGTAGTCGGAGGCCGGTGGCTGGTTGGAGAACGGCTGCTCGCGCTGCGGGCTCTCGCCGGCTTCTTCCGCCTGGTCGGCCCCGTCGTCGTCGACCATGTCTTCAATGTCGCCGTCGAGACCTTCCGTTTCCCCGGCTTCGGTTTCCTCGCCGGACAGCTCCATTTCCTGAGGCGCACCCTCCTCCTCGCCGGCGTTTTCCTCGCCGTCGGAGGACGTTTCGCCGCGTTCGTCACGGCCCTCGGCTTCCTCCTCCTCACCGGTATCGTCGTCGCCCTCCTGACCGAGATCCTCTTCCATTTCAAGCGAAGACAGGACCTTGCGGACACGTTTGGCAAAGTCCTGCTGGTTCTCGAACCGTTCGGCGAGGTCGTCGAGCGCGCCGCCCGCCTTGTTCTCAATCCAGTCCCGCCACTGGGAAATCATCGGCTCCGCGCTCTTCGGCGCCGCTCGCCCCGTCAGGCGCTCGCGCACCATATAGGCGATCGCCTCCTCGAGCGGCGCGTCGTCGCGGCTGCTGACATCGGAGAACGCCGCCTTTCGGCACTTGTCCTCCAGCATCGCCTCGAGATTGTCGGAAACCCCCGGCATGCGCGTGGCACCCACCGCCTCGCAACGCGCCTGTTCGACCGCATCGTAGATCGCACGCGCCGTTTCGGACTGCGGGCCGAGCTTGCGATGAACCGCCGGGTCGTGACAGGCGAGCTTCAAAGCCATCGCATCACCGATGCCGCGAGCGATCGCGACCTCCGCCTCGCTCGGCCGCCGGGACGGCTCGGGAAGCCGCGCCGTATGACCGCTGAGAGACGGACGATCGGAGGAGAACATCACCTCGAGCTCGGGATCGGCCGCGATGGCGCGCATGGTGTCGCCGATCGCGCGCTTGAGCGGGCCGGTGTCCGGCTGTTTCTGTTCTGACGGCGGATTGCGCATGGGAGGGTCCGGGTTAGCTCATCACCACATTGGCAGCGGATTCCGGCAATTCCTCGCCGAAACAGCGCTGATAGAATTCCGCGACGAGCGTTTGCTCCATTTCATCGCATTTGTTGAGAAAGGTGACGCGGAAGGCAAAACCGAGATCGTCGAAGATCTGGGCGTTTTCGGCCCATGTGATCACCGTGCGCGGGCTCATCACCGTCGACAGATCGCCGTTGATGAAGGCATTGCGCGTCATGTCGGCAAGCCGAACCATTCGCGAGACCGTCTTGCGGCCCTCTTCGTTTTGGTAGTGCTTCGCCTTTGCCAGAACGATTTCAACCTCATTGTCATGCGGCAGATAGTTCAGCGTCGTGACGATCGACCAGCGGTCCATCTGTCCCTGGTTGATCTGCTGCGTCCCGTGATAAAGGCCCGAGGTGTCGCCGAGGCCGACCGTGTTCGCCGTGGCAAACAGGCGGAAGGAGGGATGCGGACGGATCACCCTGTTCTGGTCGAGCAGCGTCAGTCGGCCCGAGACCTCGAGCACGCGCTGGATGACGAACATCACGTCCGCGCGGCCGGCATCATATTCGTCAAAGACGAGGGCGATGTTGTTCTGCAGCGCCCAGGGCAGGATGCCGTCCCGGAACTCGGTGATCTGCTGACCGTCGCGCAGGACGATGGCGTCCTTGCCGACAAGGTCGATACGCGAGATGTGGCTGTCGAGGTTCACGCGCACACAGGGCCAGTTGAGCCGGGCGGCGATCTGCTCGATATGTGTGGACTTGCCGGTGCCATGATAGCCGGTGACCATCACACGACGGTTGTGGGCGAACCCGGCAAGGATCGCCAGCGTCGTCTCGCGGTCGAACAGATAGTCCGGATCGAGATCCGGCGTGTATTCGTTCGGCGTGCTGTAGGCGGGAACCGTCAGGTCGCTGTCGATGCCGAACACGTCGCGCACGGATACGGTCGTGTCGGGCAGGTTTTCGACGGGCTGCGTCATGTCAGTCATATATCCTCCGCTGGCCCGCGCAATCACGGGTGAGGGCATGTCGATGCGGATCCGCGTGGACGCGGACGAAAGGCGGACTGGACCCTAGAACAAAGTCCAACCGAGTGAAAACGGTTTGTCGCCCTTGCAGGCGACGCGCCCCGCGACCCGATGTCCCGGGGAAGGGAGCCGTGTGAGACCGCTGGCCGCACATGCCGCGAAACGATCGGCGCATGCAGGAGACGAAGTCCAATCGGTCATAGCGCATTGGCGCGATCCTGCAAGGGAGTGCCGCAGGTCCGTTTGGCTGGCGGCGGACTGGCCGAGCACTTCGTTTAGCAGAATCCCGCCTTCTTCAGCAGGGAGTACGCATTGATGATTTCCCGCAACCGGTCTTCCGACGACCGGTCTCCGCCATTGGCGTCTGGGTGATGGCGTTTGACCAGATTCTTGTAGCGCGCCTTGACCTCGTCGCCACGCGCGGTGTGCGCCAGACCGAGCGTATCGAAGGCGCGGGCCTCGAGTTGCTTCAGCTTGGGCGCCCGCGCCCGGGATTCGCCGCCCCGCCCGCGCCCGCGCATCCGGGATTCTGCCCGCGCGCGCGCAGCCTGCCGCGGATCGGTATCCGACCATGCAGCGCCGTCGTCCTTGGCGGCCTTGGCGTTCACTCCCATTTTCCAGGTGGGTCGATGGCCGGTCAGCGCATCGCGTTGATAGGCACGGGTCTCGTTGTCGTCCATCCCGGAAAAGTAATTGTAGGACTTGTTGTAGAGCCGCACGTGATCGAGGCAGAAATGATGATACTGCCCGTCGTTGTCACGCCCTTTCGGCGCCCGGTGGGTGCCGGGCTGGTCGCACCCCTCCCACTCGCACACCCGATCGGCCACGAACTCCTCCGCCCGCGTGCGGGTGCGGGACCGGTTCGGGCTGATGCGTATGCGGTCGAAGATGTTCGAGGTCACGGGTTTCTTGTCCATTGTCCGTCGAGGTCGATATCGAGCGGTAGCGGGGCTGGCATGTCCGGCTGCTGCAAAGTGCAACACCTCGGTGCCGCGATCAGGCCACGGTGCATCCCACCGGCACCGGCGGCGCGGCAATCTGCATAGATAGGGGGAGCCGCACGTGTTCGGCAAGATCTTGACGCGGGCGAAAATCCTGTCACATGAGTCGCATGACCATCAAATCACATATCGAACGGCGTTTGACCGAAGCGTTTGCCCCCGATCTCCTCGACGTTGTCGACGAATCGGAAAAGCATCGCGGCCACGGAGGCTGGCGGGAAGGTGGAGAAACCCACTTCCGGGTTCGCATCGTGTCGGCAACCTTCGATGACATGAACCGGGTCGCGCGTCACCGTGCGGTCAATGCCTGTCTCAAGGATGCCTTGGCGCAGGGCGTGCACGCACTTGCCATCGAGGCGCGCGCGCCCGGAGAACCGGATCCGCGCGGCGGCGGGCGAGCCACCGCCCCCGCCTGACGTTTTGAGGGCCGTCTCCGGCGTTCGCCACCCTATCCCGGCTGTACGGTTGGGGAATGCGGGGCCGGCACGACAGCTGCGGTCTTGACCGTTCCCGCCGCAATCTTCGAAAGCGGCGTCATGCGCAACCGCGTGATCCTGTTCTTTTCCCGGCGAAGCACGGTGAACCTGTAGTCGTGGAACGTGAAAGCCTGACGTTCCTCGGGAATCATCCGCGCTTCATGAATGACAAGACCGGCGATCGTCGTCGCCTCGTCGTCCGGCAAACGCCAGTCGAACGCCCGGTTGAGGTCGCGAATCGGAACGCCGCCGTCGACGATGATCGACCCGTCGGGCTGCGGCCGAACGCCCGGCAGCTCCACATCGTGCTCGTCGGAAATCTCGCCGACGATTTCCTCCAGAATGTCCTCCAGAGTGACCAGCCCCATCACCTCGCCGTATTCGTCGATAACGAAGGCGAAATGCGCCTTGCGCTTGAGAAAGGCGTTGAGCTGATCCTGCAGGCTGGTCGTGTCCGGCACGAACCAGGGCGGAGACACGAGCTGATCAATGTCAAGCAGGCCGGCATCGCCCCCGGCCTTGGCAAGGGCGCGCAAAAGATCCTTGGCATGCAGCACGCCGATGTAGTTGTCGGTCTCACCGCGCCACAACGGAAGCCGTGTATGGGGGCTGTCCAGCGCGGCGCTGATCAATTCCTGCGGATCGTCGTCGGCATTCAGCGCGTTCATTTTCGTCCGATGCACCATCACGTCGGACACTTCCAGGTCGGCCAGATCCAGCAACCCGCCGATACGGTCCCGTTCGGCCTTCACGAGCCCGCCTTCCAGATGCTGAAGATCGACCGTGCCGCGCAATTCCTCATGCGCGGACAAGACGTTGCGGTTTTCGGACACATCAACGCCAAAGGTCTTGAGAATTGCGCGCACGATCACCTCCACCCCCATGACGACCGGCGCGAACAGGATCACGACGGGGCGCACGATCGGCGACACGGCAACCGCAAAACGATCCGGATCGGAAATCGCCCAGGTCTTGGGCAGCACCTCCGAAAAGATCAGCACCAGCATGGTCATCACCAGGGTCGCATAAACGACGCCGGCATCGCCAAAAAATCCGAGCAACACGTTGGTGGCGAGCGCGGAGGCGAGGATATTGACAAGGTTGTTACCGAGCAGCAGCGCGCCGATCAACCGCTCACGCGCGGAAATCAGGCGCCCGACAACGGCCGCCCGGCGTTCCCCGTTTCGTTCCATCTGCAGCATGCGCGCGCGCGACGCCGCCGTCAGCGCCGTCTCCGACCCCGAGAAAAACCCGGACAGGGCAAGCAGCACAATGATCGCGATAACAGACAGCCAGAGACTTGCGTCACCCATGAATAATCTCGCCCGTGTTGAGTTCGGCTTCCAGAAAATCACGCAGGACGGTGGGATCGACACCCCGCTCGACGAAGGCCTCACCGATCCCGCGCGTCAGGACGAAAGTCAGCGCGCCCCGGCTCACCTTCTTGTCCTGTGCCATGATGTCGAGAAACGTCCCGGACGGCGGCATCTGACCGGGCACCTGCCGGATATGGGTGGGCAGCCCGACATCGGCAAGATGGCGGGCTGCCCGTTCCGCGTCCTGCGGAGGGCACAAGCCGAGCCGCACCGAAAAATCGAACGCCAGCCGAATGCCGATGGCGACGCCTTCGCCATGGACCAGCCGCGTGCCATCGTAGGCAACAACGGCCTCAAGCGCATGTCCGAAAGTGTGGCCGAGATTGAGCAGGGCGCGCGTGCCGCCCTCGCGTTCGTCCGCGGCAACGATCGCGGCCTTGGCCCGGCAGGAGGCCGCTATGGCTTGCGCCCGCTCGGCGCCGCCTGCGAAAATCGCGGCATGACTGGAATCCAGCCAGTCGAAGAAGGCCGCGTCGCCGAGCAGCCCGTATTTGACGACTTCGGCATAGCCTGCGCGAAACTCGCGCGCCGGCAGCGTATTCAGCGCATCGGTGTCCGCCAGCACGAGCGCCGGCTGATGAAACGCGCCGATCAGGTTCTTGCCCTGGCGCACGTTGATGCCGGTCTTGCCGCCGACGGATGAATCAACCTGGGCCAGCAAGCTGGTCGGGATCTGAACGAAGGGCATACCCCGACGCACGCTGGCCGCGACATAGCCGGCGAGATCCCCGACGACGCCCCCGCCCAGCGCGACGATCGCGTCGCCGCGTTCGAGCCGCGCTTCCAGCACGCGGTCGCACACGGTCTCGAAGACCTCGAATCGTTTGCTCGCCTCTCCGGGCGGCAACAGGATCGCGGAATGTCCGATGCCGGCCGCGTCCAGTGAAGCCTGCAAGGCCTCCAGGTGGAGCGCCGCCACGTTTTCGTCGCTGACAATGGCAACGCGTGCACCCGGAAGGACCGCGCCGATGCACCGGCCGGCCTCCTCGATCAGTCCGCCGCCGATCAGGATATCGTAACTGCGGGCGCCGAGATCCACGTTGACACGAGCGCTCTGCGACGCGCTGAGAAGGTCGGACGATGGTGCGCTTGGCGAATCGGGCATCTCAGTCAGGCTCCTTGTTCCGACGGGCGAGCGGTCTGCGCCGTTTTCGTGCCCAGTCCCAAAAAGGTCTCGAGCGCCGACACCACATCCAGAACGACAGTCTCATGCGGAACGTCGCGAGACCACACCGTTAGGTCAGATCGGGCGTAGACCGGATAGCGATCGTCCATCAGCCGCCGCAAGACCCCTTCCGGGTCGGGACCGTTGAGAAGCGGCCGCGTCGGCTTGCGGCGAACCCGGCTCATCACCACGGCGAGATCCGCCTTCAGCCAGACCGATACGCCCGACGCGGCGATTTCCGAGCGCGTCTCGGCGTTCATGAAGGCACCGCCGCCGGTCGCCAGCACCTGCGCGCCGTTCTTCAACAACCGCGAGATCACCCGTTGCTCGCCCGCGCGAAAATACGGCTCGCCATGCTGGGCGAATATCTCGGCAATCGTCTGATTGGCCGCCGCCTCGATTTCGGTGTCGGCATCCACGAAGGGCAATCCCAGTGCATGGGCGAGCCGGCGCCCGACGCTGGACTTGCCGCACCCCATGATGCCGACCAGCACGATCGCCCGTCCGTCGAGCGCGGCCACCAGACGACGGGCACGATCCGCTTCGACAAGCTTTTGCATCGCGGACATGAAATACCCGCCCTCCCTTGCGTTTCCATCGCTTTGCCCTTCCCGCCCCCGGGTCGTCAAGCCTTCCCGCGCAGAGCCTGGCGCTTTCCCGTCGCGCAACACGGCAAACCCGCCGTTTTTCTTG
The DNA here is from genome assembly GCF_900105595.1 of Stappia sp. ES.058. Taxonomy (GTDB): domain Bacteria; phylum Pseudomonadota; class Alphaproteobacteria; order Rhizobiales; family Stappiaceae; genus Stappia. Next base: position 3,690,156 of record NZ_LT629784.1, read on the forward strand.
CAAGCCGGACCGGGATTGGTCAAAACAGGGAAGATCTCTCCGTCGTTTTGACGAGTTCGCGGAGTTGGAATGCCCACCTTGACCCGCCTTCTGGTCGCACTCGTGGTCCTCGCCGGCCTGAGCGCGGCCGTTGTCTATTCGCTCGGCACCTTTGTCGAGCCGTCGCCGCGCGAGATCACCGTCCGCCTCAGGGTCGACGGATTCGGAAGATAGGAAGCCAGAGCGGCAAGACGGAAAAGGCGAAAGCGTCATGGCCTCCAACGGCATCCTGACCGAGGGCTTTTTGGAAATGCTCTCGGCTGAACGTGGCGCCGCGCTGAACACATTGGAAAACTATCGCCGCGATCTGGAAAGCTTCAGCGATTTCACCGCGACAATGGGCAGCACCCTGCAAACGGCGGACAAGGATGCCGTGACCGGCTATCTCCGCGATCTGTCTCACCGCGGTTTCGCGGCCAGCACCCAGGCGCGGCATCTGTCGACCTTGCGCCAGTTCTACCGGCACCTGTTTGCCGACGGCCTGCGCGGCGACGATCCGACCCGCAGCGTCTCCTCGCCCAAGACCCGCCCGTCGCTTCCCCGGGTCCTGAGTGTCGAGGACGTCGACCGGCTGCTTGGCATCGCGCGCGACGAAGCACGAACGGGCGCGGGAACCGAGGCCGCGAGACTGCGCGCCTTGCGTCTGCATGCGCTGCTGGAGGTGCTTTACGCGACCGGTTTGCGTGTCTCGGAGCTCGTGTCGCTTCCGCTTACCGCTGCATTGCGCGATGAACGCCTGATTTCCGTGCGCGGCAAGGGCAACAAGGAGCGCGCCGTTCCGCTGAGCGATGCGGCGCGCGACGCGATGCGCAGTCACGTGGAGGCCGGCACGGCCGCCGGATCCGGCGCCAAATCCAAATGGTTGTTTCCCTCTCATGGGGAAAGCGGTCATCTGACCCGCCAGGCCTTTGCCCGCGACCTCAAGGCACTGGCGGTGCGCGCCGGACTGGACACGCGCGCTCTGTCACCGCATGTGCTGCGTCATGCCTTCGCCTCGCACCTGCTTCAAAATGGTGCGGACCTGCGCGTGGTCCAGCAACTGCTTGGGCATGCTGACATTTCAACGACACAGATCTACACGCATGTGCTCGATGCCCGCCTGAAGGCGCTCGTCGAGGCGCATCATCCGCTCGCCGGGTCCTGAGCCGCTCCCCTAACGGGGAATGAGCGCCCAGCAATCGAAATCGAGGATGATGGAGGGATCGTACCGCCCCTCGGCGTCGACCAGCGGAAAATCGGCGCAGGCGCGATCCTTGGTGGCGATCATGCGAAGCCGCAAGGCGCCGACATCCTCGCGTCCCTCAAGCGTCGCCTTTTCGATGACCTCGGACCACGCATAGACCGTGTCGCCGGCAAAAAGCGGCGCGACATGACGTCCGGCATTGATGCCGGCGATGTGAAAGGCATTCCCCAGCCCGTTGAACGAAAGCGACCGGGCCAGCGAAATCACATGGCCGCCATAGATCAGCCGACGCCCGAAACGGCCCTGACCTTCCGAATGCTGGTTGAAATGCACCTTGGCGGTGTTCTGGTACAGCCTCGTCGCGATCTGGTGCTCCGCCTCCTCCACCGTCATGCCGTCGCCATGGTCGATGCGCTCGCCGACCGCATAGTCGTCGAAGCGAAACGGCGCGCCGGCGAGATCAAAGTCCCAGGCGCCGACGTTGATCAATGGACAGGCATCGCCCAGTCCCTCGGGCGCGATCGCATCGGGAAGCTCCGGCACCACCGGCTCGGGCGCCGGCGAGGCGGCGTCGCGCTTGCGCACCATCACCCAGCGTACATAGTCAAGCACCTCGGTGCCGTCCTGCTTGTAGCCGGTAGAGCGAACATAGACGACACCGGTTTTGCCGTTGGAGTTTTCCTTCACGCCGATCACCTCGGAGATCGCCGAGAGCGTATCGCCGGGATAGACGGGCGCCAGAAACCGGCCGCCCGCATATCCAAGGTTTGCGACGGCGTTGAGCGAGATATCCGGAACGGTCTTGCCAAAAACGATGTGAAACACGAGCAGATCGTCGACCGGCGCATGGGGATAATGAAGCGCGCGTGCGAAGGCGTCGGAGGACTGGACGGCGAAACGCGGCCCGTAAAGGGCGGTATAAAGCGCCACATCGCCGCTGGTGACCGTGCGCGGCGTTGCATGCCGCAGCACCTGACCGATATGAAAATCCTCGAAAAAATTGCCCGGGTTGGTCTTGCTCACGGCTGGTCCCTTCCGTTGTGTCCAGCGCAACCGACCGCCTCGCCGGCAGCGCGCGCCGCATAAGACCGTGCGCGCGCGCCATGTGCAAGTCGGACCTGTGACGGATGCGCATACATGCAGCCATGATTGCCGCACTGGCGCGTTGCGCCATCAGTTCGTAGTGTGCGCTTGCCGTTCGGGAATACCCGTTCGGTCACAAGAACACGATGAGGCAGGCCAATGCCGTCCGACAGGTCAAAGTCGTCTGCAGGCGAGATGAAGGCACAAGTCCCGGCGGCGGGAAAGATGTCGCCCTTCCCGGAGCCGCTGCTCGAGGGCTATCGCCAGTACCGCGAGCGGGCCCACGCCCCGCATCGCTCGAACTACGAACATCTTGCGCTTTACGGTCAGCAGCCCGAGGTGATGGTCGTTTCCTGCTGCGACAGCCGGGTGACCCCGGAAGGCATCTTCGGCGCCGGCCCGGGCGAATTGTTCGTCGTGCGCAATGTCGCCAATCTGGTGCCCCCCTATGAACCCGACGGCGATTATCATTCCACCAGCGCCGCGCTCGAATTCGCCGTTCAGGCCCTGAAGGTGAAGCACATCGTCGTGATGGGGCACGGTCTGTGCGGTGGCGTAAAGGCCTTTCTGACGCAGGATTCCAAGCCTTTGTCGCCCGGCGATTTCATCGGCAAGTGGATGACGCTGCTCGAGCCGGCCGCGCAATTCCAGTGCCTGGCCCTGGAACGCGACGAGGACCAGCAACTGGCTCTCGAATATGCCGGCGTGCGCCAGTCGCTTGAAAACCTGAGAACCTTTCCGTGCGTGCGCATCCTGGAGGAGCGGGGCAGGCTGTCGCTGCACGGCGCCTGGTTCGACATCGGTTCGGGCGAACTCAGGGTGATGGACGCGAACAGCCGGAAATTCGTCGAAGCCCAGATGCTGACCGACATGACAGCGCCGCAGTAGCGCCTGTCCCGGAAAGACCCTGCCGTCCCTCGGGCGGGCATGTCCGTTTTCGCAAAACTTGGCCCCTGCGCCTCAGTGAAAGTTCCGGCCCCTGGGCATGGCGGTCCTGACCTTGTCCTCGGCCCGATCCTGGCGCGACCGCGTGTGAACGTTGCGGGTCCGGGCAAGCTCCGGCACCTCGCGCACCAGCTGCGCAAGCCCGCTGCCCGGCCGCACCTTGTGCCGCTGGTCGGGCACCGGCCGCCTGACCTCGTCGGCACGGGCAAGACCGGAATCCGCGATACTGTCGTCGGAAAGATCGCCCAGCATCGGCGTCGCATCCTCCAGCGTGTCGGCGATCAGATGCACCACGCCCTGATCCGACTGAACCTTGCCGCGCACTCTCAGGAGCCGCGCACCGAGAACCACCGCCCTGTAACGCTCGAACACCTTGGGCCAGACCACGACATTGGCGACGCCCGTCTCGTCCTCCAGCGTCATGAAGATCACGCCGCTCGCCGTGCCCGGCCGCTGGCGCACCAGCACCAGGCCCGCCACCTCGCGTCGCACCCCGTTGCGAGTGCGTGACAGCGCATCGCAGGGCGCAATCGACAGCCGCTCGAGACGCCGGCGCAAGAAGGCGACCGGATGCGCCTTCAAGGAGAGCGACAGCGCGCGATAGTCGGCAACCACATGGGCGCCCGGAGGCATTCGCGGCAGATCCGCATCCGGCTCGCGCCGCAATTCGCCGACGGCCGCCGTGTCGAACAGCGGCAGGCGTGTGCGTTCCGCGCCATCGTCCAGCCCCTGCGCCGCCCACAGCGCCGCGCGCCGATCCAGCCCGAGAGAGCGAAAGGCGTCGGCCTCGGCAAGCCGGGCGATGGCGCGTTTCGACAGGCCCGACCGCAACCAGAGGTCGCGCACGGAATCATAGCCGTCTCCCCGTCGCGCGACGAGCGTCTGCATATCCTCCTGCTTCAGCCCCTTGGCGCTGCGAAACCCGAGCCGCACCGCCCGCGTGCTCAGGATCGTGCCACGCATCTGCATATGGCGCGGATGCAGCCGGCCGGCCGCCGGCGCCCCGGCCTCCAGGGTCGCGTCCCAGTCGGAAAGATTGATGTCGACCTCGCGCACCTCCACGCCATGCTCGCGCGCATCGCGCACAAGCTGCGCGGCGGCGTAAAAACCAAGCGGCTGCGCATTCAACATGCCGGCCAGAAAGACATCCGGATAGCGCGCCTTGAGCCAGGCGGAGGCATAGACCAGGAGCGCGAAACTGGCCGCATGGCTTTCGGGAAAGCCGTATTCGCCAAAGCCCTCGATCTGGCGGAAGCAGCGGTCGGCGAACTCCGCCTCATAACCGCGCGCAACCATGCCGTCGATCATCTTGCGCTGAAAGGTGCCGATGGTGCCGACCCGGCGAAAGGTCGCCATCGCGCGGCGCAACCGGTCGGCCTCGCCGGGTGAAAACCCGGCGGCGACGATGGCGATCCGCATCGCCTGCTCCTGGAACAGCGGCACGCCGAGCGTCTTGCCGAGCACGTCCTCCAGCTCCTTTTTCGGATAAACGACCTTCTCCAGCCCCTGACGGCGACGCAGATAGGGATGCACCATGTCGCCCTGGATCGGGCCGGGTCGCACGATCGCCACCTCGATCACCAGATCGTAGAAATTGCGCGGCTTCAGGCGCGGCAGCATCGTCATCTGTGCCCGGCTTTCCACCTGGAACACGCCAAGCGAATCGGCCCGGCACAACATGTCGTAGACCTCCGGCTCCTCCGGCGGGATCGACGCCAGCGTCTCCTCCCGGCCGTAGTCCTCGCGCAAAAGGTCGAGGCTCTTGCGGATCGCGGTCAGCATGCCAAGCGCCAGAATGTCGATCTTCAGCATGCCGAGCGATTCCAGATCGTCCTTGTCCCACTCGATGACGGTGCGCCCCTCCATCGCCGCATTCTGGATCGGCACCACCGTATCGAGCCGCCCCCGGGTGATGACGAAGCCGCCGACATGCTGCGAGAGATGGCGCGGGAAGCCGATGATCGCGCGCGACAGCCGCGCCACCAGCTCCAGGCGAGGGTCGACGGGATCGAGCCCCGCCTCGCGCAACATGCGTTGATCGATGCCGTTGGACGACCAGCCCCAGATGGTGCCGGCGAGGCGATTGAGCGTATCCTGCGACAGCCCGAAGACCTTGCCCACCTCACGCACGGCCGAGCGGGTGCGATAGGTGATCACGGTGGCCGCGAGGCCAGCGCGCTCGCGCCCGTATTTCCCGTAGATGTACTGGATCACCTCCTCGCGCCGCTCGTGCTCGAAGTCGACGTCGATATCCGGCGGCTCGCGCCGCTCGGGCGAGATGAAGCGCTCGAACAGGAGATCGCCGCGCACCGGGTCGACCTCGGTGATGCCGAGGCAAAAACACACGGCCGAATTGGCCGCCGACCCGCGCCCCTGCGCCAGGATATCTCGGGCGCGGGCGAAACGGACGATGTCCTGAACGGTGAGAAAATAGGGCGCATAGACGAGGTCCTCGATCAGCGCAAGCTCGCGCCGGATTGTTGCCTCGACCCTTGGCGGAACGCCGTCGGGATAGCGACGCTCCGCCCCTTTCCACGTCAGTCGTTCCAGTTCCTGCTGCGGCGTGGCGCTCATGCCGCTCGGTTCTTCGGGATATTCATAGGCCAGATCGTCGAGGGAAAACGTCACGCTCTCCAGAAGAGCGACGGCCTCGGCCAGCGCCTCGGGGGTCGCGCGAAAAACATGCGCCATCGCCGATGCGTCCTTCAGATGACGCTCCGCATTCGCCTCCAGCCGGCGACCCGCGCCTTCCAGCGTCTCATGCAGGCGGATACAGCTCAAAACATCCTGCAAGGGCCGGCGTTCAGCGGCATGATAGAGCACGTCGTTGGTGGCGAGCAGCGGCACGCCGGCCGCGCGCGCGATGCCGGCGAGCCGCTCCAGCCGGCGACGGTCGTCGGGACCATAGCCCAGCGCCGCTGCCAGGCGGGGACGATCCTCGAAGACGCCACGCAAACGGACAAGCAGCGCTTCAAGGCCGGCCTCCTCCTCAGGTGCGGGGATCGGGGCAAGCACCAGCCCCTCACCCCAGGCCACGAGATCCTCCAGCGTCAGATGGCAGTCGCCCTTGGGAGCGCGCCGGTTGCCGATCGTCAGGAGCCGCGTCAGCCGGCCATAGGCCTCCCGGTCGCGCGGCCAGGCCAGGATATCCGGCGTTCCATCGCAAAACGCCAGCCTGCAGCCGACCACGAGCCGCAGGCCGATCTCCTTGGCCGCCATATGCGCGCGGACCACGCCGGCAAGCGAGTTCCGGTCGCAGATCCCCAGACCCGCCAGACCAAGCTCGCCGGCACGGCGCACCAGTTCCTCCGGATGCGACGCGCCGCGCAGAAAGGAGAAATTCGTCGCCGCACAGAGTTCGGCATATCCCGGGGAAAACCCGCTCATGCATAAAGTCCCTGCAGGAACCAGCGCGGCGGCGCGCCATCGGGCGCTGAGCCCACGTCATAGAAGCCTTCCCGGTACAGCCAGAAGCGCCGGCCTTCGCCATCCTCCACCCGGTAATAGTCGCGCGCCTGCGGCGGTTGCGGACTCTGCCACCAGGGCGGGACCAGCCGTTCGGGTCCCTCGCAGGCGCGCACCTCATAAAGCGCCCGCCGCCAGCGAAAGCGAAGCGGCGGCCCCTCGGGCACCATGGCCACCGCATCGACCGATTCGGGCGGGTCGATCAGACGCAAGGGCCGCAATTGCGGCGTGTCGGGCGCCTCGGGCGTCTCGGAGCACCACACGAGAGCGGTCGCATCGACCAGCGCCGCAGGCACCAGTTTCTGGCGCGCCTCCGGCAAATGGCTGTCGCACGGCAAAAAGCGGGCGACCCGGGCGATGCCGAGACGCGCCCCGAGACGGTCGATCAACACGTCGAGCGCTTCCGTCTGTTCGCCCGCTTGCGAGAAATCGGCCTGAGACGCCTCGAAACGCTGCGCTTCCAGAACGCACAGGCGAACGAGATCGAAACCGAAGCCCGCGTCTAAATCGTCACCAAGGGCGGCGAGCTTTTCCGCGAACAGGCCGAGCACCCTTTTCGGATCGCGCAAGGCCCGGCTGGTCCCCACCGTCACGCGATTGACCACACCGTCCACCCGGAAGAGCGCCAGTTCGAAAGCCCGCCCACCCTCGCCGCGCCGCTCCAGATCGCCCGACAGCCGTTCGGCAAGCCCCAGGATCACGCCACGCACGTCCTCCTCCCGGGAAATCGGCTCGAAGAACCGTCGATCCGCCGCCAGGAGCGGTACGGCCAGGCGCGGCGAGATCGGCTCCGCCGCATCGCCCCGCAACCGGTCGATGCGGCGCACCAGCTCCCGCCCGAACCGGGAGGCAAGCGGACCGCGCGGTCGGTCGATGACATCGCAAACACGTGTCAGGCCCACCCGGGCAAGCGCATCGATCGTTGTCTCCTCAAGACGCAGGGCGGCCATCGGCAAGGGGGCGAGCGCATCGCGCCATTTCCCCGGCGGAACACCTTCGCACGCCGACGTCCCCGGCAGGCCGCTTCGCTCCGGCGCATGCCGCGCAAGCGCCCAGGCCGCCGCCGGCGTGTCGGCAACGGCCGCGCGCACCGCGAACCCCTGATCGTTCAGCCGGCGCAGGCAATCGCGCATGAGCGCGCGTTCACCGGCGGGGAGCATGCCTTTCTCCAGCGCCTCGTTCCCGGTGCGGGCGAAGAGATGCGCGCAGCCGGTGATGTCGAGCAAAAGGCCGTCGCCGCCATCCAGTGCGACAAGCGGCGTATAGCGGTCGCACCAGTCCGCCAGGGCGGCCAGCAAGGCCACCTCCTCACCCGGCGCCTGCGCGTCGCTCAACAGGCCCGGATGCCGGGCGCGGGCATCCGCCAGCGGCTCCCCCGCCAATACCCCAAGGTCATGGGCTGCCGCGTTGAGCGCCACGACACGCTCCGCCCCCTTCCGGGTGGCGATCACCGCGCGCGGGGCAGCCTCAGCGCCGCGGGAACGCCATGACGCGCCCCGTTCCAGACGCTCCAGCCGGTCTGTCGCCAGTTCGGGAAACCACAGGCTCACGATCCGCTGGCGCGGCAAAGCTTCGCATCGCATGATCCCACTCCAGCTCCACGATGCCGGGACATCCGCCCCGATTGCGTTGCAGCTCCACTTGCCAGCCGGGCCGGCCAAGGGGCGCCAGTCGAAGTCCCTCCCGTCTCCCACTCGGCCGCGCCGCGATGCGAAAGCGCGTGGCCGCGGCGCTCGGCGCAGCCCCTCCGGCATGGCGCAGCAGAAAGGCGGTCACGCCGCCTGCTTCCGCCCTCAGCAAAAGCCGCCGCGAGGCCGTGAGATCGAGCGCCCGGGGCGCACCCCGCATCTCCGCGACGACCGCGCAAACCCCCTTGGCCTGCACCCCTTCCTCAACCGCCCACAGCATCTCCTCGACACAGCGCGTGCGCACCAGAACCACCCGCCCGGGATCGAGACCGAAGCGCGCCAGCCCCTCCGCATTGGGAGAGCCGGTTTCCCGTCCGCCGTCCGGCTCCGTGACCCAGAGAACCGCACCGGAACACCGGGCAGCCAGACAGGACAGCATCGCGGCGGCAAAACCGGTCAGCGCACCGCCGGACCGGCTTTCGGCGCTTGTCGCCTCATGAAGCGTGCCGCAAGGCATCCCGGCAGAGGCAAACAGTCCGTCAAAGCCCGCAACGCCCGTGAGAAGACGGGCCGGACCCTGCCCGTTTGCGGCGGAGGCAGGGTCCGGCTGGAGCTGCACCTCGCTGGAGAGGCGTCCTTCGAGAGCCGCAACGCGGCTGCGCAGCTCGACAAGGAGCATTCGGTCCGGATCGGGTCGGGGCACGGCAACCACTTTTGTTCCTGTTATGTTCTTATAGATTCCGAAACACGGCTCCAGAGTCAAGCGCCTCGTCGTCAGCATGGGCAGGACGAAACCATGCCCCGCCGCAATCACATTCGCGTGATCCTTTCCAAAGGCCGCCACAAGCTGCCGCGTGTAAGGAAAATTAAGCCTCAAGGTCCTATTGTTGCGCCAACTGATCGCAAAGGAGCCTGTTTCGTTGCGCCTCTCCCCATCCACATGGGCCGAACGCATTCTGCCGCCTGCCGTCTTCATGCGCGTTCAACCTGCGCTGGCACGGCTCGATGCGTTTTTCAACGGCGAACCGGACACCTCCCAGGCACAACGCATGGCGATGGTCGTGTTTCTCGTGCGCGTCCTCGGCGCGGCGCTCGCCTATGTGTCGCAGGTGATTCTCGCCCGCATGATGGGAAGCCACGAATACGGCATCTATGTTGTGGTGTGGACGCTTGTCATCGTGCTCGGCATCTTCGCGCCGCTCGGCTTCTCCTCTTCCGTCCTGAGGCTCATTCCGGAATACCGCACCCTGCCCCGGCCCGACCGGCTGAACGCATTGCTGTTCGGCAGCCGGCTGGCCGGCGGGCTTTCGGCCACCGCGATCGCCCTCGCCGGCGTCTTGGCCGTGTGGCTGTTTCAGGACTGGATCACCTCCTATTATGTCCTGCCGCTTTTCCTCGCCGCCGTCTGCCTGCCCCTCTACACGATCGGCAGCATTCAGGACGGGATCGCGCGTGCCTATGACTGGCCGCTGCTGGCGATGCTTCCCCTCTACATCTGGCGACCGATCGTGCTTCTCGGCGGGCTCCTGCTTGCCATGCGTCTTGGCGCGCCTCCGACGGCGGCAACCGCCTGCACCGTCGCCATTGTCGCCACCTGGACGGTCACGCTCGTACAGATGCTGGTGCTCTCGCGCTCGCTGAAAACCGGACCGCCACGCCTGCCCTCGCGCGAAAACTGGACCTTCTCGGTCTGGCTCAAGATCTCGCTGCCTATCCTGCTGGTCGAAGGCTTCTTCCAGCTCATCACCAGTGCCGACGTCATCCTCGTCAGCTTCTGGCGACCGCCCGACGAAGTCGCGATCTATTTCGCCGCCTCCAAGACCCCGGCACTGGCCCATTTCGTCTATTTTGCCGTACGCTCCGCCACCGCACATCGCTATTCGCGCCTGTTTCACAGCGGCGCGCACACCGAACTCACGGCCCTCGTCGGCAACACCGCGCGCTGGACCTTCTGGCCCACCCTGGCGCTGTCCCTGGTCCTCGTGCTGATCGGTCCCTTTCTTCTCTCCCTGTTCGGGCCGGGATTTGAAAGCGGCTACCCGGTGATGCTGATTCTTCTGTTCGGCGTGCTTGCGCGGGCATCGGTCGGCCCTGTCGACGCACTGCTGACCATGGCCGACCAGCAGAACCGCTGTGCCTTGGTCTACGTTCTGACATTCGCGCTCAACATCGCGCTGAATGTCGTGTTGATTCCGATCTTCGGCATTCTGGGCGCCGCGATCGCGACCGCCATCGCCATGATGTTCGAGGCCACCGCCCTGTGCCATCAGGCCCGCGCCCGGTTGGGCCTCAACCCGTTCGTGCTTGCCAACACGCAAGGCGCTCGGCTGTCTTGAGAACAATTTGGCGAACGCGATTAACCACTGCTTAAGGAAACAACCCCTTCAAGCGTCGGTTGTGGCAGACTTCCACAACCTGAAAGACGGGTGCGCGCTGACCGGGGAAAGACAATGGCTCTTGCGACGGAACGGATGACCCCTGCATTGTCGACCTCGGTGTTTGCAAGGACGCGGCGGACGACCCCCGCGCCTTTGCAGCGAACACGACCGGACAGCGGGGGAGCATGCGTGAACGGCACGACCGCAGTAACCTTCACCGCAACGCAGGCAGGCGAGCATATGTCGGCCTGGTCGGCACTCGCGGATACGGCCATAGAACCCAATCCGTTTTTCCGGCCGGACTTCCTGCTGCCCTACCTGAAGCACATGGATAATCGACAGGTTGCGATTTGCGCCGTCAGGGACAGCCGGGACGGCGCCTTCATGGCGCTTGCGCCCGTCGCACGCCGACGTCTCGGTCTCCTGGCGCCAAGCGCGACCGTGCATGCCGGGGAATATGGCCCGCTCGGAACCCCCTTGATCGCCCGGAGCGCCGATTCCGACACGCTGGCACTCCTGCTCGATACAGCGGTTGCGCACTCGGGCACCGGTCTTGTCGCCCTCCCCTACCTGCGCACCGACGGGCCTGTCCACGACATGCTGCTCGAGATCGGCACGACCTCCACGTGGCAGATGACACGCGAAGCGATCAGCCTGCGCGCCGGGCACGCAACCGGACCGACGGGACAGGAGCAATACGGGCTTCTGGGCACACGGCGACGAAAGGAAATCGCCCGGCAACTGCGCCGGCTTTCCGAAACCGGTGACACCGAGTTCCAAAGCCTGAGCGCATTGAACGACGTCTGCGCGGCGTTTGAAACGTTTCTGGCGCTGGAGGCGCGCGGATGGAAAGGGCGGCGTGGCACCGCGCTTGCCTGCGATCCCGAGCGTCTGGCCTTCGCCCGCACCTTCATCCATGAAATGGCACGAACCGGACGCGTGAGAATCGACCAGCTCGTCCTCGAGGCAAAACCCGTCGCCATGATGATCATGCTGCGCGATGGCCACCGTGTCTGGTCCTGGAAAATCACCTATGATGAACAGCTGTCCCGTTTTTCACCGGGCGCCCAGATCACCCGCTATGCGATGCGCCGGGATTTCGAAGAGCCGGATCTTGCCGAAGCCGATTCCCTCGCAATCCCCGATCACCCGATGATCACACCGCTCTGGCGCGGACAGGTGCCCTATACCACTGTCCTGCTGACGCGCGGACGATTTGCCACGGCAAGGCTGTCCCTGACCAAGGCCGACCATGCGCTGGCACGCGGACTTCGCGGGCTGGCTAAATCGACCCTGCGCCGTGTTCGGCGGCAGACCACCCGGGACGACCCGGCCTGAGGTCGCCTATTCTTCAAGCACCGCGGTCACGCCTGCCTCGTCGCGCAGCAGACGACGAATGACCTTGCCCGTCGTCGTCATCGGCAGGGCATCGACGAAGGCGATCTCCCGCGGATACTCATGCGCCGACAGGCGCGTGCGAACATGGGCCCGGATATTCTCTTCCAGCTCCGACCCCGGACGCGTGCCGGGCGTCAGGACCACGAAGGCCTTGACGATTTCCGTGCGCACGGGGTCGGGCTTGCCGACCGCCGCCGCCAGTGCCACCGCCGGATGCGACAACAGGCAGTCCTCGATCTCGCCCGGACCGATCCGATATCCCGAAGACGTGATGATATCATCCGTCCGCCCGACGAAATGCACGTAGCCGTCGCCGTCGAGCTCACCGCGATCACCCGTCAGCATCCAGTCGCCGACGAATTTGGCCTCGGTCGCGGCATCCTCGCCCCAATAGCGCAGGAACATCACCGGATCCGGCCGGAGGATCGCGATTTGTCCGTGTTCGCCCGGTGCGCACCTGGTGCCGTCATCGCCGACCACCGCCACGGTGTGGCCCGGAACCGGCTTGCCGATCGCGCCCGCACGGGAAACGCCGATCGCGCTGCAGGAGGCGAGCACTGCGTTGCATTCCGTCTGCCCGTAGAACTCGTTGACCGTCAGCCCGAGATCCTGGCGCGCCCAGTCATAGGTTTCGCGCCCGAGCGCCTCACCGGCGGAACCGATGCTGCGCAGCGCGAGGTCGTACCTGAGACGCGAACGCGGAACGGTCCGCAGCATTTTCAGCGCCGTCGGCGGAACAAAGGCATTGCGCACGCGCTGGTCGGCGAGGAGCTGGAACGCGCGTTCGGGATCGAACTTCTCGAAGCGGTGTGACACCACCGGCACGCCCAGCGCCAGCGAGGGCAGCAGGGCGTTCAGCAAGCCGCCCGCCCAGGCCCAGTCTGCCGGCGTCCAGAACAGATCGCCCGGCTGCGGCAGGAACTCATGCGCCATCTGGATGCCCGGCAGATGCCCTGCCAGCACCCGATGGCCGTGCAGGGCACCCTTGGGCGGGCCGGTGGTGCCGGAGGTGTAGATCATCATCGCCGGATCGTCGGGACCGGTCGGGACCGGCAAAAAGACATCCCGCCCCCCGGCAAGCAGCGCCTCGAAGGACAGCACATCGCCCGGCGTCTCCTGAGTGGAGACGAGCAGCCTCAGATCGGGAAGGGCGTCGCGGATTTCAAAAAGTTTCGCGATGCCGGCCGCATCAGTGATTGCCGCCGATGCCCCGGAATTCTCCAGCCGGTATTGCAGGGCATCGACACCGAAGAGGTTGGCGAGCGGCACGACGATGGCACCGAGCTTGTAAAGCGCCAGATGGGCCACAAGCGTCTGCGGCGACTGCGGCAACAGCAGCGCGACACGATCACCCCGCACCACCCCTTTTGCCGCAAGCGCATTCGCCAGCCGGTTGGAAAGCGCCGCAAGCTGGCCATAGCTCCAGCGTGTTTCGACGCCGTCCTCATCCAGATGAATGAGCGCCAGACGGTCCGGGTCTCGCACCGCCCATGCATCACAGACTTCAACCGCGATATTGTAACGTTCGGGGATTTGCCAGCGGAACTGACGCAGCAGATCATCGTAACAGGATGCGGGTTGCAGCATCGAAGCAACCTTTGTCGGTCAGGGATGCCGGACACTAGTCCTCATCGCGCTGCAGTGCAACAATCCGCCGTTCCTGCGTGAATCACGGGGCCGGGGCAGCCAATACCAGAGACCAGAACACCCGGTACTTGGACCCCGGTGCGTAGGCAGTGGCGATGCCCATCCGGGTCGTGCGGTCATCCAGCATGACTGCGTTGTGCTTGGGCGAATCGCGCCAGCCCGAGAACGCTTCCGCCAGCGTGCGATAGCCGGCACTTGCGTTCTCGACCGCATAGGTCTTGCTCTCTCCGGCTGCGGACAACCGCGATGCGAGCCTGTTGTTCGGATCGAGCGACGCCCGCACATTGTTGGCTGAGGCCATGGCTTCCGCCTGCTGACGGGCGGCATGCATCAACATCGGATCGATGGTCAGCGGCCGAAGCCCGTTGTTCTGGCGATAACCCGAGATCATCTGCTGCGCCGATGACGCATCGACGGCGGCGTCGACCCGCGCCAGGTCCTTGTAATAGGGCGGCACGGTCTCACGTCCCGGCACACAGCCGGCGAGGGCAAGCGCAAACAGCGAGAAAACGAGAACACGGGTGAATGACTTCATGCCGCGGTCATACCGTGTCTGCCTTGGCAAGGCGAGGGAATTCACCGACGGCGCCAAAACGAGACGCCGCCGGGTGTTTCCTGGTGCGACAGCCTATTCGGAGCCTGCCGCCAGAACGTCGTCGAGGGTGCGCAAACCCGTCGTCGGCGCGCTGACCAGAACCGCCATGTTGCCGGGCGCATGCTGGTTCTTCCACATCTTGGTGTGGGCGCTGGGGATCTCGTCCCAGGGGAAAACCTCGCTCATGCACGGATCGATCCGCCGGTCGATCACCGCCTTGTTGGCTTCCGACGCCTGCTTGAGATGGGCGAAATGCGATCCCTGAACGCGCTTTTGCCGCATCCAGACGTAGCGGGCGTCAAACGTCAGATTGAAGCCCGTGGTGCCGGCGCAAAACACCACCATGCCGCCGCGCTTGACCACCAGACAGGAGACCGGGAACGTCGATTCGCCGGGGTGCTCGAACACCATGTCGACATCGTTGCCCTTGCCTGTGATTTCCCAGATCGCCTTGCCGAAACGGCGCGCTTCCTTCAGCCAGGTATTGTACTCCGGCGAGTTGACGGTCGGCATCTGGCCCCAGCAATCGAAGTCCTTGCGGTTGACCACGCCTTTGGCGCCGAGCGACAGCACATAATCGCGCTTGTCCTCATCCGAAATCACGCCGATCGCATTGGCGCCGGCAGCGGCCGCGAGCTGGATCCCGAACACGCCAAGACCGCCGGACGCGCCCCAGATCAGAACATTCTGCCCCGGGCGCAACTGATGTGGCGAATGCCCGAAAAGCATCCGGTAGGCGGTTGCAAGCGTCAACGTGTAACAGGCGCTTTCTTCCCAGGTCAGATGCTTCGGGCGTGGCATCAGCTGCTGCGACTGCACCCGGCAGAACTGCGAGAACGATCCGTCCGGGGTCTCGTAACCCCAGATCCGCTGGGTCGGCGAGAACATCGGATCGCCGCCGTTGCATTCCTCGTCGTCGCCATCATCCTGATTGCAGTGAACGACGACCTCGTCGCCGACCTTCCAGCGCTTCACCTTCGATCCGACCGCCCAGACGATGCCGGAGGCGTCGGAGCCTGCGATGTGGAAGGTCTCGTCATGCACCTTGAACACCGAGATCGGTTCGCCGAGGGCGGCCCAGATCCCGTTGTAGTTGACGCCTGCCGCCATCACGAGAACCAGAACGTCGTTGCTGTCCAGCTCCCAGGTCGGCACCACCTCGAGCTTCATGGCGTCTTCCGGGGGACCGTGCCGTTCGGCCCGGATCGTCCAGGCGTACATGTTCTTGGGAACATGTCCGAGCGGTGGGATCTCGCCAATCTCGTAAAGGTCCTTCACCAGCCGGCTCTCCTCCGCCTCGAGGTTATCGTTTGCTTGCGCAACGGTGCTCATGGTTGTCGTGTCCTCCCGTATTATGCATTTTCGCCGAAGCGCGGCCATTGCCGCGCCACTGCATGTCCCGATCCACACGCTCGCCCCGGAGAGTCCCGCAGAGAGACATTATTTGCTGCAGCGCGTCATTCGAAACCCGTTCCGCGCGCCCGTCACGAAACTATCGTTCGAAAAAAGGGCGTCACGCTATTGGACTATTGCTTAATTTACCCGTTTGCCCAAGACTGTTTTTGCATTGCACATAGAAATTCTGTGTGCGTGAGCGCTCTCATGCGCGCTCAAGGGAGGCCATATCGACCCGCGGCGACGGGCGTATCGGTGAAAAACAGGAAGATGCCGGGCCGGCGCGAACGGCCACCGGCGCGATTGCGAGGAACAGTTCATGAGCGAGCCGACGAAGAGCCAGCCGACAACCAGCAACGCTGATCGCCCGGCGGCGACCCGGGACCGGCCATGGATCTTTCGCACCTATGCCGGTCATTCGACAGCGCGTGAGTCGAACAGGCTCTATCGCAGCAATCTCGCCAAGGGACAGACCGGACTGTCCGTCGCTTTCGATCTCCCCACGCAAACGGGCTACGACCCCGATCATGCGCTGTCGCGCGGCGAGGTCGGAAAAGTCGGTGTTCCCGTTGCCCATCTTGGCGACATGCGCGCGCTCTTCGCCGACATTCCGCTGGAGAAGATGAACACCTCCATGACGATCAACGCGACGGCGCCCTGGCTGCTTGCGCTTTATGCCGCCGCCGCCGACGAACAAGGGGCGGACCGCGCGCTCCTGACCGGCACGACGCAGAACGACATCGTCAAGGAATACCTGTCGCGTGGCACCTATGTGTTTCCGCCCGCGCCCTCGCTGCGGCTGACGCGCGACGTCATTGCCTGGACCTACGAGGCGATGCCGAAGTGGAACCCGATGAACGTGTGTTCCTACCACCTGCAGGAGGCCGGCGCGACGCCGGTGCAGGAGCTCTCCTTCGCGCTGGCGACCGCCGTCGCGATCCTCGATGAGGTAAGGGCCAGCGGCGCGATCCCGCCAGCGGATTTTCCCAGGGCGGTCGGGCGGATTTCCTTCTTCGTCAACGCCGGCATGCGCTTCATCACCGAAATCTGCAAGATGCGCGCCTTTGCCGAACTGTGGGACGAGATCTGCCGCAGCCGCTACGGCGTGGAAGACGAGCGCTACCGCCGCTTCCGCTACGGCGTTCAGGTCAACTCGCTCGGGCTGACCGAACAGCAACCGGAAAACAACGTCTACCGCATTCTGATCGAGGCGCTGGCGGTGGTGCTCTCCAAGAACGCGCGCGCCCGCGCGGTGCAATTGCCCGCCTGGAACGAGGCGCTCGGCCTGCCGCGCCCCTTCGACCAGCAATGGTCGCTGCGCATTCAACAGATCCTCGCCTATGAAACCGATCTTCTGGAACACGCCGATATTTTCGATGGATCCGAGGTGATCACCGCAAAGGTCGAAGCCCTGAAGGACGAAGCCCGCGCCGAGCTTGCCCGGATCGACGACATGGGCGGCGCCATCGCGGCCGTGGAATCGAGCTACATGAAACAGGCGCTCGTCGCTTCAAACGCCGAACGCCTCGCGGCGATCGAATCGGGCGAACAGGTCGTCGTCGGCGTGAACAAGTTTACCGAGAGCGAGCCGTCGCCTTTGGCGACCGGCGAGGACGGCGGCATTCTCACCGTGTCCGAACATGTCGAGGCGGAAGCCATCGACGCGCTCAAGGCCTGGCGCGAAGCCCGCGACGATGGCGCTGTCGAAAAGGCCGTCGCCGACCTCAAGCAGGCCGCAAGCAAGGGACGCAACATCATGGAACCCTCGATCGCGGCGGCCAAGGCCGGCGTCACCACCGGCGAATGGGGGGCGGCGCTGCGCGAGGTCTTCGGCGAATACCGCGCGCCCACCGGGGTGGGCAAAGCGGCACGGGCCGATGCCGACGATCTGGCCGAGGTGCGCGCGTCCGTCGACGCGGTCTCGGCGAAGCTCGGCCGCCGGCTCAAGTTCCTGGTCGGCAAGCCCGGTCTCGACGGCCATTCCAACGGCGCGGAACAGATCGCGGTGCGCGCCCGCGACTGCGGCATGGAAGTGGTCTATGAGGGCATTCGCCTGACGCCGTCGCAGATCGTCAACGCGGCACTGGAAGAAGACGTCCACGTCATCGGCCTGTCGATCCTGTCGGGCTCGCATCTGGCGCTGGTGCGCGACGTGATGGAGCGGCTGCGCAGCGAGGGCATCGACGACATTCCGCTGATCGTCGGCGGCATCATCCCGGACGAGGACGCCGCCCAGTTGAAAGCCATGGGCGTCGCCGCCGTCTACACGCCGAAAAACTTCCAGCTCACCGACATCATGCGCGAGGTCGCGCAGATCGTCGGCACCCGCGCGGAAGCCGCAGCGTAACGAAGCCGGTCAGTCGGCAGCGCCGAGAAGGCGCGCCGACGTGTCCTCATGCAAAGCGTTCGCGGAAATCTTCGCGAATGCCTCACGCCAGCCGCCCGCAAGCTCTGGCAGGGCCGACAACTGCGCGGCCCGTGCCGGGTCGATCCGCTTGGTGAGGCGCGCGCGCGTGACCTCAAGCACGGTCCATTGCGGACAGGGGCGTTCGATAAGGTCCATCGCATCGCCGACAGCAACGCGACCTGTCTCCAGCACGCGATAATACCAGCCGGTGCGCCCCGTCTTCTGAAACGCCGCCGCCATGTCGTCGCGGCCGCGATGCGCGTTCAGCTTCCAGCAGGGCTGGCGGCCCTGGCAGATCTGCACCCGCGACGTCCCGAGGCGGAAGATATCGCCGATACAAACGCGGTCTTCGGTCAGACCAAAGGTGGAGAGGTTCTCACCGAAAGCGGCAGGCTTCGTGCCCGCCGGCAGATACCCTTCCGCAATCCAGGTCGCATAATGATCGGCCGCATAGTGATGCAGCGCCTTGTCCGCCCCGCCATGAACCGTGCGGTCGGCCTGCGCATCGACGACAAGCCCCTCGAAACCAATCTCGACGGCTTCGACGACGGCCTGCTTGGCTATGGCGGACGGTGATCTGCCCTCCCAGCGATCGGCGACGGCGCCGGCAAACAGCCCCTCCACGCGCGCTTCGATTTGTTCGTGGCTCATGCGGGCTCCTGTTCGTGGCAGATTTGCGTGGTTTCGTCGGTCTCCAGCGGCAGGGACAGAAGCGAACAGAACCCCCCTTCGTCACCCGGCCGGAAGTGCAGGCAGTTGCGGCAGATGCCGAAGGGCTTGTTGCCGCCGGCCCGCACCGCGCGACGAAGGAGGCCTTCCAGGTCGTTGGCAAGCGCCAGAAGATCCGGCTCGCGGATCTCGAACAAGGCCTCGGCGAGCGGCCCGGACCGCGAAGCCTCGCGCAGCCCGGCGTCCGTGACCCGGTAGGAAATCGATCGCTTGTCGGCCGTCGACCGCTCTTCGGCCACAAACCCCTTGCGCGCCAGGCTCTTGAGCGTCTGGGAAACCGTCCCCCGTGTGTTGCCGAGATAGTCGGCAACGACGGAGGGGCTGCGCGAAAAGCTGTTTGCCCGTACGAGATAATCGAGCGCCGCGCGCTGCGCCGGATTGATGTCGGCCTCCCAGTCGGCGCCGGCGTCGAGCCTGGCCAGACGATTTACGAGGCTGCGGATACGGTCGGTGGTTATCATGGCTTTTTATATCGAGTCGAAATTATATGTGCAATAGTTTCGACTCAATACTATCAAGGTGACGCACAACACATCACCTGAGGACCTTGCCATGATCCAACCTGCACTCATCGCCGCACTCGCAGCCTTCTTTTCCGCCAACGCCGCCCATGCAGGCGGCATGCACGCGGCCAACAGACAGGAGGCCATCCACACGCCGAAGGCTCGACCGAGGTGGCGGCCTTCGACATTCTCGCCGCCCACGTCCATCGGGATGGCCGCGTCGTCACGTTTCACATGACCACTGCCGGGGCCGCCGGAACAGTCACCCCAGATCCCTTGGGCGACCTCGCCGGCGCGCCGATCCATAGCTACGTCTGGCCGACCTCGCTTGATCCCGCGACCGTCGGCTTCGAGACCGGCAGCGGTATTCTGGCGCTGGCCGCAACCAGCCATCCGGATTTCGATGACACGCCGCTGTTCGATGAAAACCGCGATGGTGATCCCGCGAACGACGGGGCGGACTGGCACAGCCACTGGGTCGTCCTGACGGCAGACGAAGGCTGCCCCGAAGGCGCGCTGGGCGTGCGCAACATCCCCGATGGCGCAACACCCCGGCTGCCCGCGACCTGGCCCGGCCTCCCGCTCTATATCGACAGCCCCGGATATAGCCCACTGTTTGACGGGCCGGAGATTTCGGTGAGCGTTCCCCTGGCAGCCACCGCTGCTCCGGCCGGAACCGCATACGACGGAGTCACCGCAGCGCTTCGGGTTCATGCCAGCGTGCATGCTCCGCTTCTCTGCGTGGAAGACGTCTTCGACGTCGCCTCGGGCGATCTCAGCCTGCCTCTGGGCGGATGCAGTAGCCCCTCGCCCAGAGGCAGGAAACACGGACGGCGGGCCGACGCAGCCTGCCGTGGCATCTCGGGCCAGGCGCAACGCAAGACGGACAAACGAAAACGGCACCCGACAAATCTGCCGGGTGCCGCGATAATTGGCTCTTTTGGCCGGACGACCGATGAAGCAAACGCTCCACCCGCTCAGCCCTAGCCCTTCAACTCGCCCTTCAGCCATTTGCGCCACTGCGAACGCGTGCCGAAGAAGACGTTGCGGTCGACGTTGCCCTTGATGCCGTCGACCCGGCCGGTCGCGGTGTACTGCCAGAACAC
This sequence comes from Stappia sp. ES.058, assembly GCF_900105595.1. Lineage (GTDB taxonomy): Bacteria > Pseudomonadota > Alphaproteobacteria > Rhizobiales > Stappiaceae > Stappia. The sequence continues at coordinate 3,710,657 of NZ_LT629784.1, forward strand.
CCAGTCGGTGCGCTTTTCGTACTTGCGGTCCGGGTGGCTTGCGACCGAGCGCAGCCAGAAATCGTAGCTGTTCTTGGCCCCGACCAGACGGTCGCGATGAAAATCGACCGAGGAATAGATCACAGGCCGCTTGCCGTAGTGACGCTCCACCGCCTCGAGGAACTTGCGCATATCGCGAATAACCTCGGGCCGCGCCGGACGGTCGCGACAAGTCTTGGAGTAGGCGTTCCACTCCATGTCGAGCACGGGCGGCAGCGCATCGGGGTCGTTCGGCACATTCTCGATGAACCAGGCAATCTGGTCCTCGACCGGGCGGCAGAAATAATAGAAATGATACGCCCCGCGCGGGACGCCGGCGGCCTTGGCCGCGTACCAGTTCTCAAGAAACTTCGGATCGAGATAATCGCCGCCCTCGGTCGCCTTGATGAAGGCGAACTCCGTTCCGGCCTGCCTGACCCGCATCCAGTCGATATCGCCCTGATAGCGGGCGACGTCGATACCGTGGATCGCAAAATCCTCCGGTGTCGGGTCCGGAAAGTCGAACGCCGCACAGGCGGCGAGGGACAAGGCACAAATCAGGGATAACACGCGCGCCAGCATCGCTCTCTCTTCGGTCCACGAGAGCCGGGCCGCACAGGCCCGGTCTCTTCCCCTCCAACCAGGGGCGACCGTATGGCCAAACCGTTAAGGAACGGCTTACCAAGCGGGAGGAGCGAAATTGCGGTGGGCCGCGCCTTTCGGCGCGACCTCACGCGATTGTGATCGCAAACCGGCGTTCGGACAGCTTCAGTCGGCGGCAGGAACGCGCAGGACCTGACCGGGATAGATCTTGTCAGGATGCGACAGCATCGGCTTGTTGGCCTCGAAGATCGCCATGTATTTGGAACCGTCGCCATAGGTCTTGGTCGCCACGGCCCAAAGCGTGTCACCCGTCTCCACGGTGTGGAACGTCGCTTCCGCGACGGCGTCTGCCACCGCGATTTCCTCTTCGACCTTGGCCACACCAAGCACGTTTCCAACCGCCAGGATGAGCTTTTCGCGCGCTTCCTGGGTGGGCGCTGCGCCGGCGATCTTCACCGTGTCGCCGGAAACCTCGACCTTGACGTCGCCGTCGAGACCAAGGGCGGCCACTTCCTTTTCGATCGCCTCGGCGGCGGTCGCCTCGGGGTCGTCGCTGCCAAAGAGCGACTTGCCCGCGTCTTTCACGAAATCGAAAAAGCCCATACCACAACCCCTTACCCTGCCGGTCGGTTCATCCGCCGGACCATCCTCGCTCCGTCACGCACAAGATACACGCGCGGACGGATCCTTTATCGCGGCGGCGACCGCATCCGGCAAGCGAATTGGGCGGCGGCGGCGATCGGCCCGCACGCCCCGCTTGGCGCTTGCATCGCCGCGCCGGGACTGGCATGTCGGCAACGAACCCTTCGTCTTCCCGACCCGCGCGCGAGCGAATTCCGTCATGACCGACCATCTGACCGTCGCCACCTGGAACATCAACTCGGTGCGCCTGCGCATGCCGATCGTGGAAAAGCTCATTCTGGACGAGGGGCCGGATATCATCTGCCTTCAGGAGACCAAGTGTCCGGACGGGAACTTCCCGTTCGCCCCGCTGCGCAAGCTTGGCTACGAACACATCGCGATCAACGGGCAGAAGGGCTATCACGGCGTGGCGACGATCTCGCGCCGGCCGTTCCTGTCGCAGGAGAAGATCGACTATTGCGCCAAGGGCGACAGCCGCCATGTCTGCGTCGATGTCGACTTCGCCGGCTCGCGGTTTTCGCTGCACAATTTCTATGTTCCCGCCGGCGGCGACGAGCCAGACCCGGAGATCAACGACAAGTTCGCGCACAAGCTCGCGTTCCTCGACGAGATGGGCGAGCGCTTCGCGTCCCTCGAGGGATCGCAGATGATCGTCGGCGATCTCAACATCGCGCCCTATGAGCACGATGTCTGGTCGCACAAGAAGCTCTTGAAGGTCGTCAGCCACACACCGCGCGAGTGCGAACTGCTGGAAGCGGTGCGCGCCGCCGGCGGGCTCACCGACGTGATGCGCAATTTCGTGCCGCCGGAGGAAAAGCTCTACACTTGGTGGAGCTACCGCGCCAAGGACTGGTCGGCCGCCGACAAGGGCCGTCGCCTCGATCACGTGTGGACATCACCGGATGTTGCCGCTGCGGCAACGCGCATGGAGGTGCTGCGTGCCGCACGCGGCTGGGAAAAGCCCTCCGATCACGCACCGGTGCTGACGCGGCTTCAGGCCTGAGCCGCACCCGGCCTACGGCCGGATGATCACCTTGCCCTGCACCTTGCGGTCGGCCAACTGGCGCAGCGCCGAAGTCGTCTCGTCCAGCGAAAACACCCCGTGAATATGCGGGCGAATGCGCCCCTCGCCGATCCAGGCGAGCAATTGCGCCATGTTGTCGCGATGCTCGTCCGGCTCCCGGACGATGGCCTCCCCCCAGAAGACGCCGAGAACGTCGCACCCCTTGAGAAGAACCAAATTGAGCGGAAGCTTCGGAATGTCACCGGCGGCAAAGCCGATCACCAAGTAGCGCCCGCGCCAGCCGGTGGCGCGCAGGGCCGCCTCGGTGTAGGCACCGCCGACCGGATCGTAGACCACATCGACGCCACAGCCGTCGGTCAGGTCCTTTAGCCGGGTCTTGAGATCTTCCTCAGCGTAATTGACGAGGTCGTCGGCGCCACGCCCGCGGGCCAGTTCCAGCTTTTCCGCGCTTGAGGCGCAGGCGATCACCCGCGCGCCCATCGCCTTGGCGATCTCGACCGCAGCGAGCCCGACGCCGCCGGACGCACCGAGCACCGCCACCGTCTCACCCGCCTGCAGGTTTGCACGATCCCGGAAAGCATGCAGCGTCGTACCATAAGTGACGGTCAGGCCGGCCGCGTCGTCTTCGCCGACCTCATCGGGCAGCGCCACGAGATCGTCCTCGGTCGCAATGACCGCCTCGCGCACCGCGCCCCATTTGACGTATCCCATGACACGGTCGCCCGGCTCGAACAGCTCGACGCCCTCACCGACGGCCTTCACCGTTCCGGCGAATTCCGCACCGGGTGAAAACGGCGGTTCGGGGCGAAACTGGTATTTGCCCTCGATGATCAACGTATCGAAGAAATTGAGCGCGGCAGCACCCACCTGAACCAGAACCTCTCCCGGCGCCGGAGCCGGCTCCTCGACATCCGCGATCACCAGGTTCTCCGGCGGTCCGAGCCGCTCGCACACGACAGCTTTCACGTTCTTGCCCCCATCTTGCGCACATGATGCACCTTGCGCATCCGCAGTCCCCGGATTTCGCTAGCACGGACACACCCTCGTTAAAAGATGCAATACCCCGCATGCTTGCCTTGGCGGGATCTGAAGGGTATTCCCGGGCACCGGTTTCAATCCACAGGCAGGTCACATGCGCGGTTATTTCGCCGTCGGCGCGGAAGGCATTTCCAAACCGATGAACCTTGGCAATCTCATGCGCTCGGCACACGCCTTCGGTGCGAGCTTCTTCTTCACCGTCGATGCGGACAAGAAAATTCGCAAGGCGCCCCCTTCCGATACATCGAAGAGCACGGGCCATCTGCCGCTGTTTCACTGGGATAGCCTCGACGATATCGACTTGCCACGGGGGTGCCAGCTTGTCGGCGTCGAGCTCACCGACGAGTCCGTCGACCTCCCGAGCTTCATGCATCCGCTGCAAGCGGCCTATGTCCTGGGCCCCGAACGCGGGTCGCTTTCGCCGGAGATGCGGGCGCGCTGCGCGCATCTGATCAAGATCCCGACGAAGTTCTGCCTGAACATCGCGATCGCCGGTGCCATCGTTCTCTATGACCGGCATCGGGTTCACGGCCAATATGCGGATCGACCGGTGTCCGCGGGCGGCCCGAAGACACCGCGCACCGCCCACAAGCATGGCGGGCCGATCATGCGCACCGACCGCAAGATACCGGGCTGGGAGTAAACGCCCGGATCAGCGGCGGGCACGCACGCGTGCAACGCGCGTCAGCGTCAAAAGAACGTCGCTGACAAGCGCCGTCGCGAGCGTTTGCGACTTGCGCGCATCCGCGACAGCACGTCCGAGCCGCTCCCCGGCCTTGCCGAGATCCGCCTGCGACCAGATCGAGATCTGCCGCTGGACGGCGGCCTTGCGCTTGAAGAAGACGGGCGGGCGGATCTGGTCCACTGCACGCGCCGCCGGCAGGCCGCGGTCGACGTCCGCGCGCGCGCGCGAAAGCATCTGGAAATGCCTGAGCGCCATGCCGGCGATCATGTCCGGACGCTGACCGGTCGCTTCCAGCCGCTCCAGACCATGGTCGAGCGTGGCGAGATCGCCAAGGGCCGCCGCATCGATCAGGACGTCGACCGCAAAGGCCGAGGCATCGCCGATCACCGCCTCCACGTCGACGGTCTCCACGCGACCGCGCCCGTGGGCATAGAGGCACAGCTTGCGGACCTCACCGCGGCTTGCCAGGCGGTCGGCGCCGAGCAGGCTCATCAAGGCCTGGCGCGCCTCGCGGGAAATCGTCAGATTCGCGTCGCGCAGTTCCGCGTCGATCACCCGTTCAAGATCGCGTTCCGCATCCGCATAGCAGGCGATGGCGACGGCCGTCTTGTCGCTTTCGATCTTGCGCCGCAGCCCGACGCCCTTTTTCAGGTCGCCCGCCTCGATCACCACGAAGGCGCTGGCCGGATCGATTTTTCCAAGAAGCGGCTCGACGGCGGCCGAGATGTTCTTGCCCGCCCCGTCGCGCACCCAGACGACGCGACGTCCGCCGAACATGGAAATCGTCATCGCCTCATCGATAAGGCGCGCGGGATCGGAGGCGATGTCGGCAGCATCGAGCTTGACGAGGGAAAAAGGGTCGTCCGCCCCGCCGGACGCATGGGCGACAAGCGCCTGCGCGCGTTCCGACACCAGCCCGGCATCGGGACCGAAGACCAGAACCAGCGGCACATTGTCCGGCGGCCGGGCAATGAAGCGCTCGACATCGCCGGCCTTGAGCGCGACCATCGCCGGTCAGCCGCGCGTTGCGAAAAAGCCGGCAAGCCGAGTCTGGATATTCCTCGCAACGGTCTTGGCCGCCCGGTCTTCCGCATCGCGTTCGGCGCGCAGGTTGGCAAAGCGCTGGCTGGAGAAGTCGAACGATGCCGTGCCGAAGGCCCGCCCGGTCTCGAGCGTCCTGCCGGTCCCGATGTCGCTTAGCACATAGGTCGCGTTCACCGTCACCGTGTAGGCGGACGGAACGTCGGCAAGCCTCTCGACGCCGACCTCATTGAGCGGCCGGTCGATCAGGACCTTCAGCCGGTAGGCCGGCTCAGGCGCCTCGCGCCCGCGGCGGAAGCCGAAAATCAGTTCATTGCGCAGAACCTGACCGACCCGGTCCAGGTCGCGGCTCGAGGCCGTTTCCACCGTGTCGATGTCGATACGGGCCAGCTTTTCGCTCAGGGCAGGCGAACCGCCCGGCGTGCCCAATGTGCCGTAAAGCGGACGCACCTGACAGCCCGCAACGGCAAGGGATGCGCCAAGAACCAGCGCAAGCGCGGCTCGGCGGGTCGGGCTCGCGCCCTTCAAGCGATCAGACGACGACATTCACGATCCTCTGCGGCACGACGATGATCTTGCGCGCCGGCTTGCCGTCGAGCGCCCGCACCACCGCCTCAAGCTTCAGCGTAGCCGCTTCGACCTCCTCTTTGGAAGCCTCTCTTGAGATCGTGAGATCCGCGCGCTTCTTTCCGTTGACCTGGACGGGAAGCATCACCGTCGCCTCGACGAGCAGCTCTTCCTCGACGTCTGGCCACGGCGTGGTCGCCAGCAGTTCGGCGTGCCCGAAAACGCTCCAGCATTCCTCGGCCAGATGCGGCGCCATCGGCGCCATCATCTGCACGAGATAGCTGGCCGCCTCGCGGATTGCAAAGCGCAGGTCGTTTGTCTCGTAGCCCGCCTGATAGGCCTTGCTCAGCGTATTCACCAGTTCGTACAGCCGGGCAACGGCCCGGTTGAAGGCCAGCGCCTCGATATCGGCGGATACGGCGGCGCAGGTCTTGTGCGTGGCGCGGCGCAAGGCGGTTGCGGCGTCTCCGACCTTTCGCGGGCGCACCCGGGCGGGAACATTGTCGACGATATCGTTCACCAACCGCCAGACGCGCTGCATGAACCGCCAGGAGCCCTGGACACCGGCTTCCGTCCATTGCACGTCGCGCTCGGGCGGGCTGTCGGACAACATGAACCAGCGGGCCGTGTCCGCGCCGTAGGTCTCGATGATGTCCGTCGGATCGACCGTGTTGCGCTTCGACTTCGACATCTTCTCGATGGAGCCGATCGTGACCGCGCCGCCGCCCTCGGCGAGGACCGCGCGACGTGCGTCCCCCTCGCCTTCGATGCGCACGTCGCTCGGCGCGACCCAGGAGCCGTCGGCGCTTCGGTAGGTCTCATGCGTGACCATGCCCTGGGTGAAAAGACCCTTGAAAGGCTCCTTCACATCCAGATGCCCGGTCTCCGACATCGCCCTGGCGAAGAAGCGCGAATACAAGAGATGCAGGATCGCGTGCTCGATGCCGCCGATGTACTGGTCGACCGGGAGCCAGGCGTTCGCGGCCTCGGGATCGGTCGGCGTTTCCGCCTTCGGATCGGCGAAACGCGCGAAATACCAGGACGAATCCACGAAGGTGTCCATCGTGTCGGTCTCGCGCCGCGCCGGACCGGCACAGGAGGGGCACTCGACATGCCGCCATGTCGGATGCCGATCAAGCGGGTTGCCCGGCTTGTCGAAGTCGATGTCGTCGGGCAGTTCGACGGGCAGGTCCTTGACCGGAACGGGCACGACGCCGCAATCGTCGCAATGCACGACCGGGATCGGGCAGCCCCAGTAGCGCTGCCGAGAGATCCCCCAGTCACGCAGCCGGTAGTTCACCTGCCGCTCCGCTTGCGACATGCCGCCAACATGCTGGAGTTCAAGCTTTACCGATACCGCGTATGTGGCGTCCTCGACGCTGAGACCGTCCATGAAATCCGAATTGTAGATCGTGCCCTCGTCGAGAAAGGCTTCGCTCCCGATCTCGAAGGTTTCCGGATCCGCGCCGAACGGCAGAACAACCGGCTTCACCGGAAGGCGGTACTTTCGGGCAAAATCGAGATCCCGCTGGTCATGGGCCGGACAGGCGAAGATCGCTCCGGTGCCGTAATCCATGAGGATGAAGTTGGCGATATAGACCGGCAAAGTGACCTCGGGGTCGAGCGGATGCACCACGCTCAGGCCCGTGTCGATGCCGATCTTGTCCGCCGTTTCGATCGCCTCCGCCGAAGTGCCCATGTGGTGGCACTGCTCGATGAAGTCCGCGACCTTTGGATTGTCCTCGGCCAGCTTGAGGGCAATCGGATGATCCGGTGACAACCCCATGAAGGACGCACCATAGAGCGTGTCCGGACGGGTGGTGAAAATCTCGAGCGTCGTGTCGCCCGTGGGCGCCGGGCTGGTGAACTCGAAGCGCACCCTGAGGCCTTCCGACCGGCCAATCCAGTTCTTCTGCATCAGCCTGACCTTTTCCGGCCAGCGATCGAGCGTCTCGATCGAGGTCAGCAGGTCCTCCGACCAGTCGGAGATCTTGAAGAACCACTGCGTCAGCTCGCGCTGCTCGACCAGGGCGCCGGAGCGCCAGCCCCGGCCGTCGATCACCTGCTCGTTGGCGAGCACGGTCATGTCGACCGGATCCCAGTTGACCTTGGAGTTCTTGCGGTAGGCGAGGCCCGCCTTCAGGAAATCCAGGAACAGCCGCTGCTGCTGCGCGTAATATTCCACATCGCAGGTCGCGAATTCGCGCGCCCAGTCAAGCGACAGCCCCATGATCTGGAGCTGTGCCCGCATCGTGTCGATGTTTTGATAGGTCCATTCGCGCGGATGCACCTTGTTCTGCATCGCCGCGTTTTCCGCCGGCATCCCGAAGGCGTCCCACCCCATGGGATGCAGCACATTGAAACCCTTCGCCCGCTTGTAGCGCGCCACCACATCGCCCATGGCATAATTGCGCACATGGCCCATATGGATCCGGCCGGACGGATAGGGGAACATCTCCAGGACATAATATTTGGGGCGCGGGTCGTCGTTCACCGTGGCGAACACCTGCGTCTCGTCCCAGACCCTTTGCCAGCGGCTTTCCGCATCGCGGGCGTTATAGCGCTCAGTCGCCATGATCTTGAATGTGTATCCCGTGACTATGATGAAATCGCTTGGCGCGACAGTCACCAGAAATCACGCGTGCGGTCAACCTGCATCGCACCGTCTCGCGCCCTTGCAATCGACGCCGCAAGACGGCATGTCCCTCCCACGGGACGACGGAATGTGCCGCTGGCCGCACCGAAACCCTGACCGGATCAACAAACCACGGGAGCGATCATGTCCGCCACTTCCAACAAGGATGCTGCCGCGCGGCTGGCAGATGTGCGCGCCGCGATCGCTGCCGCCGAGCGCGAGGCCGGGCGCGATGAGGGGACTTGCCGGCTCATCGCGGTGTCCAAGACGTTCGACGCGGAGGCGATCCGCCCGGTTCTGGAGAGCGGACAACGCATCTTCGGTGAAAACCGCGTGCAGGAAGCGCAAGGCAAATGGCCGGAGTTGCGCGCCGATTTCGACGACCTCGAGCTGCATCTGATCGGCCCGCTGCAGTCCAACAAGGCCCACGATGCCGTTGCGCTCTTCGATGTCATTCACACGATCGACCGCGAGAAGATCGCGCGAGCGCTGAAGGCGGAGTGCGAGAACCAGGGGCGGACCTTGCGCTTCTTCATCCAGGTCAACACCGGCGAGGAACAGCAAAAGGCCGGGATCGCGCCCGGCGACGCCGATGCCTTCATCGCGCTGTGCCGCGACGAACTCCGGCTCGATATCGCCGGATTGATGTGTATTCCGCCAGTGGAAGACATGCCGGGCCCGCATTTTGCATTGCTGCAGAAGATCGCCGCCCGCAACAGTCTGCCGGAGCTGTCGATGGGCATGTCAGCGGATTACGAGACGGCCATCCGTTTCGGCGCGACCTGCGTGCGCGTCGGATCGGCAATTTTCGGAACCCGCGATACCCATTAATCCGTCTTTGATGCTCGCAGGGGATTAGCGCTCCAGCCAAAAATCCGGGGTCAGGATGATGATGCCGGAAACGATTTCCAGCCGGCCCAGGATCATCTGGAAGGCAAGCAGCCACTTCACCACGTCCGGCAGCGACTGGAACGTGCCGGACGGACCAATGATCGGCCCGACCCCCGGTCCGACGTTCGCCAGCGCGGTGATGGATCCGCTGAGCGCCGTCTCCGCGTCGAGACCGGCAGCGGCATAGAGCAGCGCAAACACTGCGAAGGTCACGGCGTAGAGCAGACCGAAGACGAGAACGCCCTCGCTCACGCTCGGGCTGAGGCGCTCGCCGGCGAAATGCGGTTCCGCAATCCTGTGCGGTCGGCACATGCCGGCCACCAGCGAGCGGATCAACTGGATCAGCACCAGCATGCGGAAGGCCTTGAAGCCGCCGGAGGTCGAGCCGCTGCAACCGCCCAGGAAGGTCGCCAGAAAGAACAACGCCGTGGCGAAGGCCCCCCACTGCAGATAGTCGCCAGCGGCATATCCGGTCGTGGTGATGATCGACACCACATGAAAGACGGAGAGCGTCAGTTCGCGAAACGGCGTGTCGGTCGCCCCCAGATGCAGCACGACAAAAGCCGCAAGGCTTGCTGCTGTGGCAAGTGCAACGAAGAAGGTCACCTGCTCATGGTCGCGAAAGTCGCCCCGCTCCACCACGCGCATCATGAACAGGAACGGAAGGCCGGACAAAAGCATGAAGACGGTCGCGATCCACAAGATTGCCAGGCTGTCGAACTGCCCCATGGACTGGTCCGAGGTCGAAAATCCGCCGGATGAAACCGTGGTCAGCGCGTGGTTGAGCGCCTGAAAACCGGTCATCCCGGCAATGCGGTAGAGGGCCATGCAGACAATGGTCAATCCGCAATAGAGCAGAAGCAGGCGAACCAGAAACGGCTCGATCCGCCCATAGGGCTTGGCCGAGGTTTCCGAGGATTCAATGGCAAAGAGCTGCGAGCCACCGACCCGCAGGCCCGGCAGCAGCCAGATCCCGAGCACGACGATGCCGATCCCGCCGACCCATTGCAGCAGCGACCGCCAGAGCAGGATCCCGGGTGGCATCTGATCGAGGCCGGTGAGCACGGTGGCGCCGGTTGTTGTCAGTCCGGACGCCGCCTCGAACACGGCATCGGTGAGGGAAAGGTTCAAACCGCTCAGGTAGAGCGGAAGCGCGCCGGCAAGGCTGAAGGCCAGCCACGCGGCGTTGACCAGCACCAGCGTTTCGCGAATGCCGAGCCGATGATCGCTCTTCAGGAAGGCGAGCGTGGCCACACTGCCGAAACAGCCGACGATCAAGGCGGCAACGGCAAAGCCGACCCAGTCCGGATTGCCGGCAAGGAGGTCGGCTGCAGCCGGTAGCAGCATGAACAAGGACAGGAGAACCATCAGCCGCCCGACGGGCAGCGCAACCGCACGGTAATCCATACGAGAGGATCCTCGATATTGCAGAAGCGCCGCACGCCGGATCGGAGCACGGGTGCGCACGCATGGTGAACCCCCTACTCCCATTTGGCAGCGTCCCGCAATGGAAGAGAGGCCGAGGGCAGCCGGAATCACCGCGGCAGCACGCGTTTTTCTTGACTCGTGGTCGAATATCGGGCACGAGCATCCGAACTCCGCAAGAGTGACGAAATTTCAGACAGCCGACCGGGACCCGCGAAGGTCTAAAGAGATCCCGGAGGTCAACACCCGACAGCGCGATGCGCCCTCGGGTGGCGCATGTCTTTGTATGGCGCGCGGCTGCAGTCGGGGTTTCGTCGTCTGGCGCGTCACGGCGCCGGGTTCAGGGACACGCCCTTTAAGCCCGGCGAAAACGGCAACCCCGGAAGGGCCGAAGCATGTTCGAAAGTCTGTCCGATCGCCTGAGCGGCATCCTCGACAAGCTGACGCGACGCGGCGCGCTGTCGGAGGCCGACGTTGGAGAAGCGCTGCGCGAGGTTCGCCGCGCGCTGATCGAGGCCGACGTGGCGCTTCCCGTGGTGAAGTCCTTCACTGACAAGGTTCGCAACCGCGCCGTGGGCCAGGAAGTCCTCAAATCGGTAACGCCGGGTCAGCAGGTCGTCAAGATCGTGCACGACCAACTGGTCGAAATGCTGGGCTCTCAGGCTGAGCCCATCGACCTCAACGCGCCGGCGCCGGTCGCGATCATGATGGTCGGCCTGCAGGGCTCGGGCAAGACCACCTCCACCGCCAAGATCGCCCTGCGTCTCACCCGCGACGACAAGCGCAAGGTCCTCATGGCCTCGCTCGACACCCGCCGTCCGGCGGCGCAGGAACAGCTCAAGGTTCTGGGCGAGCAGAACGGCATCGACACGCTGCCGATCGTCGCCGGCCAGTCTCCGGTCCAGATCGCCTCGCGCGCCGCAACCGCCGCGAAGCTCGGCGGCTATGACGTTGTGCTGCTCGACACCGCCGGTCGCACCCATATCGACGAGCCGCTGATGGCGGAGATGGCGGAGATCAAGGCGGCGACCGATCCGCACGAGATCCTGCTCGTCGCCGACTCGCTGACGGGTCAGGATGCCGTCAATCTCGGCCAGTCGTTCAACGAACGCGTCGGCATCACCGGCATCGTGCTGACCCGAATGGACGGCGACGGTCGCGGCGGTGCGGCGCTTTCCATGCGCGCCGTGACCGGCAAGCCGGTCAAGCTCATCGGCACCGGCGAAAAGTCTGACGCGCTTGAGGAGTTTCATCCCTCGCGCATCGCCGACCGGATCCTCGGTATGGGCGACATCGTCTCGCTTGTCGAAAAGGCGTCGCGGGAACTCGACCAGGAACAGACGGCCAGGATGGCCGCGAAGATGCAGAAAGGCACCTTCGACCTGGAAGACCTCGCCGAACAGCTCAAGCAGATGGAAAAGCTCGGCGGCATGTCCGGCATCATGGGCATGATGCCCGGTGTCGGTAAACTGAAGAAGCAGATGGGCGCCGCCAATCTCGACGACAAGGTGGTCAAGCGCCAGGTCGCGATCATCCAGTCGATGACGCCGCATGAACGCCGCAAACCCGACCTGCTCAAGGCAAGCCGCAAGAAGCGCATCGCTTCAGGGTCCGGCGTCGACGTCGCCTCCGTCAACAAGCTGTTGAAAATGCACCGCCAGATGGCGGACATGATGAAGCAGATGGGCAAGGGCAAGGGCGGCATGTTCTCCAAGATGATGGGCGGCATGGGCATGCCCGGCGGCGGCATGCCGTCGATGGATCCCAAGGAACTGGAAAAGCTTGCCAAGTCCGGTCAGTTGCCGGGCCCGATGCCCGGCGGCTCCGGCGGCGGCCTTCCGCCCGGAATGCCGGGACTTCCCGGCGGCATGGGTGGTGCGAAGCTGCCGGGTCTTGGCGGCATGCCCGGCATGGGGCGGGGAAAGAAAAAATGACCGGTAGCGCTGAACAGATCCTCGATCCGGCGTCGGTGGCGATGGAAGAACTGACGCTGCTGCGCGGCTCCATCGACAACATCGATGCAGCCCTGATCCACATGCTCGCCGAACGCTTCAAATGCACCCAGAAGGTCGGCGTGCTGAAAGCGCAACACAATCTTCCGCCCGCCGATCCGGCGCGCGAGGACCGGCAGATCGCGCGACTGCGATCGCTTGCCAGGGACGCCAATCTCGATCCCGATTTCGCGGAAACCTTCCTGAACTTCATCGTCAAGGAAGTCATCCGCCACCACGAAGCCATTCGCGGCTGATGCCGCGAACACCAAACACACAGGAGATACCCCGATGGCTTTGAAAATTCGTCTCGCCCGTGGCGGCGCCAAGAAGCGCCCGTTCTACCGCATCGTGATCGCCGACGTGCGCTCGCCGCGCGACGGCCGTTTCATCGAGAAGGTCGGCAGCTACGATCCGATGCTGCCCAAGGACAACGAGAACCGCATCACGCTGGACGCCGAGCGCATCCAGCATTGGCTGAGCCACGGCGCGAAGCCGACCGACCGCGTGCACCGTTTTCTCGATGCCGCCGGCCTGTTGACGCGCGAGGCGCGCAACAACCCGAACAAGGCGGAGCCGGGCCAGAAGGCCAAGGAGCGTGTTGAAGCCCGCAAGCAGGCTGCCGAGGATGCGGCCGCTGCTGCGGCCTCCGAGGGCGAAGAAGCCGCCGCCGAGTAATCGACGGGACATCGAAGGCCCGCGCCGCGCCCGACGGCGCGACGCGGGCTTTTTCGTGCCTGCCCCTTGAAGGAGCCGCATTGTCTTGGCGCAAGACCGTATCCTGATGGCCCGCATCGGGGCCGCCCATGGCATTCGCGGCGAAGTCCGGGTCAAGCCCTTCGGCGACGATCCGCTGTCATTTACCGACTACGGACCGCTGGAAACGGCCGACGGCAAGCGCCGGCTGACGGTCTATGCCGCGCGCGTTCAAAAGAACATGGTGATCACCCGCTTCGAGGGGATCGACGACCGCAATGCCGCCGAAGCGCTGAACGGGCTCGACCTCTACATCTCCAGAAGCGCCCTTCCCGATCTTGAAGAAGACGATGATTTCTATCACGCCGATCTGCTCGGTCTGCGCGCGCGCACTGCTGAGGGCGAAGACCTTGGCAAGATCGTCGCCGTGCCCGATTTCGGCGCCGGCGCGTTGCTTGAGATCCGCCCCGACATCGGGACGTCCTTCTTCGTTCCCTTCACGCGCGACGCCGTGCCGGAGGTCGACCTGACGGACGGGAAGGTGACGGTGGTGCTTCCGCCGGACTATGAGGACGACGACGAGGAGCGGGACGACGACGCCTGAACCGGCAGACGTTCCGTCTCCAGCAGGTCGATTTCCAACGCGGGATCGCCCGCCGTATCGGCCAAAGCCGCGCGGGTCTCGGAACGGACCAGAACGACGATGGCGACGACCAGCGCGACACCGACGCTGTTGGCCGCGACATCGAGGAGCGAGGCATGATGGTGCGGGGTGATCGCCTGGACGCCCTCGCCGGCGATTCCCATCAGCATCGCCGCACCGGCCGAAAGCCGCAGCCGGCAACAGAAGAACGCGTGGATCGCCAGGGTCAGGAGTGCGAAGAAGACGAGGTGCTGGACCTTGTCCCAGGGGTGATCGAGACCGGTGTTGAACACAAGGCCCACAGTGACGCCATAAGCGATCAGGACGAAGAGCGGCAGGACCCGCCCGAGCGAAAGATCGATATGGTCGCGCTCGGCATGGCGCCGGATCCAGCGCGGCAGGAGAATGCTGATACTTGGCATGAAGACCTCGCGTAAGAGACGCGAGTCTAGCCCGTCAATCTTTAACCAAGCGTTCCCGCCGGCCGAGACCCGGGAACGCAACACACGACACCGGAGAACCGATGCGCTTCGACGCAACCGTCCTGACGCTCTATCCGGAAATGTTCCCGGGCCCGCTCGGCGCTTCGCTGTCCGGCAAGGCGCTGACCCGCGGCGACTGGTGCCTTGAGGCCCGGCAAATCCGCGATCACGCGAGCGACAGACATCGCTCCGTCGACGACACGCCCGCCGGCGGCGGCGCCGGCATGGTTCTGCGGCCCGACATTCTGGCGGCCGCCATCGATGCCGCATCTCCGGCGGACGACCCGCGACCGCGCCTGCTCATGAGCCCGCGCGGCCGCCCGCTCGACCAAGCGCGGGTGCGCGGGCTCGCCGCCGGTCCCGGTGCCGTGATTGTCTGCGGGCGGTTCGAGGGCGTCGACCAGCGCGTGATCGACAGCCGCGCCCTTGAGGAGGTGTCCATCGGCGACTACATCCTGTCCGGCGGCGAGATCGCCGCCATGGTACTTCTCGACGCCGTGGTCCGCCTGCTTCCCGGTGTCATGGGCAACGCGGAAAGCGGCACGCGCGAAAGCTTCGAGACCGGGCTGCTCGAACATCCGCAGTACACACGACCGCGCGAGTTCGAAGGCCTGCCGATCCCCGACGTCCTCACCTCCGGCGACCATGCTCGCATCGAGGCCTGGCGGCAGTCCGAGGCCGAACGCTTGACCCGCGATCGCCGACCCGATCTCTGGGACGCCCATCGCGCCGCAAAGAGCACGGAACCGGCAAAAAACACATGACAAATGCGGCCTCATGCGCTAATTACCGGCCCACTCGGGTGCTGTTTCGGTGCCGCGTGCGGGTTATGGCGTGCATGATTGCCATCTGATCGCACCGGCAATGCGTGAAACGGCGGACCCAAAGACATTCCATGGCCGGACATGGCGTCCGGTTTGGCCAAAACGCGGTGAATTCGCCCCGGCGTCTGGAACGCTTGAGGACGCTCTGACCGAACAAGACCCAAAAGGCAGTGCCATGAACATCATCGAAGAACTCAACGCCGAGGAAATGGCGAAAATCGAAGCCGTACGCACGCTTCCGACCTTCTCCGCGGGCGACACCATCCGTGTCAACGTGCGCGTGACGGAAGGGACCCGCACCCGGACCCAGGCCTATGAGGGCGTGTGCATTGCCCGCTCCGGCGGCGGCATCAACGAGAATTTCACGGTGCGCAAGATTTCCTACGGCGAAGGTGTGGAACGTGTGTTCCCGATCTTCTCGCCGATGCTTGAAGGCGTCGACGTCATTCGTCGTGGCAAGGTGCGTCGTGCCAAGCTCTATTACCTGCGCGGCCGCCGCGGAAAGTCCGCCCGTATTGTCGAGGCGACCAACACCCGTGCCCGTCGCCTGAACGACGAAACCAAGGTGGAACTGGCCGCCGCGAAGTCGGCAAAGGAAGCCGAGCGCGCCGCCGCCCAGGCCGCAGCCAAGGCCGCAGCCGCAGAGAGCGCTTCGGAATAAGCCGCGCGCGCTGCGGCGCAAGCGACATGACGAGATACGAAAAGCGGCCTTCGGGCCGCTTTTTTATTGTCCACGACAACCCGGACGCCTTGCGCATCGCGGCGCGCGTTGATCGCAGCTTTCAGTCGATGCGGCGAAGATGCGCGCGCACGGCCACGCGCGAGGTCGCGGCCGTCAGGACTGTCACAAGGAAAATGATGGCCAGAACGCCGAGATAGCCGGCGGCGCCGACCGAAACGCCCCCGAACAGGACCATCGCCTGTTCCATGGCGGCAAATCCGGTGTTTCCGTCGGCGAACACGCCAAGCACGATGAAGACGGCACTGGCGCTCATACCACCGGCCAATCCCCCCTTCAGCCCGAGCAGCAGAAAATGGCGCTGGAATTCGCGCGCCACGAAACTGTCCTCCGCACCGACGAAATGCAGAACCTCGACCACATCCTTGTTGCCGGCCATGGCCGCGCGCGTGGCAAACACCACCGACAGCACCATCGAGGCGAGCACCAGGGCGAGGATCGCCAGTCCGGCCAGCACCACGGCGTTGGCCATCGATGCGAGCCGACCGGTCCACAGCGAATGGTCGTCGACGCTTGCGCCGCTCACGCCGTCTGAAATGGCGACACGCAAGCCCGTCAGGTCGAACCGTGCCCCGTCTTCGATTTCGACCTGGATGAGCCGTGGAACCGGCAGTGATTCCAGGTCGAGTCCGGTCCCGAGCCACGGTTGCAGCAACTCGCGGGTCTGCGCGTCGGACAGGGCCCGGACGGCGCCCACCCCCTTGCGCGTCTCTGCGATGGAAATCGCCTTTTCGATTTCCCGCAGCATGTCCACTCCCTGGGCCGGGCGGATCTGGATCGTCACCTCGCGCAAGAGATCGTTCGACCATGCATTGGCGGCGTCATGAATGACCGTGACCATGCCGATCGTCAGGCAGGCGAGAAAGCTCATGATGGCGACGACCAGTGTCAGCGCCCGTCCGGCAACAGCCTGTGACGGCACGATGGGCGCCGAAGGGCGCAATTGCGCATCCGGATCCACCTTGCGCTGCTTGGCGGGCTTTCTGGCGGAACGCTTCAGCCGCGGCAGCCTCGGGGGCGCCGCCTTTGCCGGTGCAGCCTTGCGCCCCGCCGGGCGCGCGGCCCGTCCGCCGGGTTCGTCCGGCCGGCCGCCGGCCGCGCTGTCGGGTGTGTTCGGATCATCAGTCATGTATCTGCAACCGTCCGTCGGCCAGTTCCATCCGCCGCGCATGCACCTGATCCATCAGCGCGAGATCATGGGTGGCGATCACCACCGAGGTTCCGAGCCGGTTAAGCTCGATGAACAACCGCAACAGCCGCCGGGCCAACGGAGGGTCGACATTGCCCGTGGGTTCGTCGGCAAGCAGCAGCTCCGGGCGGGTGATCAGGGCACGCGCGATGGCCGCGCGCTGCTTTTCGCCGCCCGACAGCACCGGCGGCAGCACATGCATGCGCTCGCCAAGCCCCACCCATTTCAGGAGTTCGACAACATCCGAGCGATACTGACCCTCCTCCTGTCCGGCAACCCTGAGGGGCAGTGCGACATTTTCATAGGTTGTCAGATGCTGCAGCAGACGGAAATCCTGAAAAACGATGCCGATCCGCCGGCGCAAGGCCGGGATCTGGCTTTTCTGAAGCGCCGAGGTGTCCTTGCCAAACGCACGAACCAGGCCGCGCGTCGGGGTAAGCGACAGGAACAGAAGACGCATGAGACTGGTCTTGCCCGCGCCAGAGGGGCCGGTCAGGAACTGAAAGGACTGCGGCTTTATCTCGAAGGTCAGGTCACGCAGAACCTCCGGCCCCATGCCGTAGCGCAGCCCAACATTTTCGAATCGGATCACGACATCCTCGTTTTCGCTTGATTGTGACGACCCTAGCCGTTGCTCATTAACGCTTCATTAACGATATGGGGGCGTGATGGACATTCGGCGAGCCTTGCACCGGACGCAATGCGCTCGGCGTTTGCCTGATGTTTACGCTCCGCAGGTGAGACTGCGTCGGATCGGCCGTGAATGAACGCGGCCCAACCGATCGGTCAAGACGAGGCTTCTTCCGCAAAATGAAGATCACCTGCCCGGACTGTTCGACGTCCTACGAGGTCAGCGCAGTCGCGCTTGGACCGGGCGGTCGAAGCGTAAAATGCGCGCGTTGCGGCACCCGTTGGCATGCCGATGGCGAAGACGCGGACGCGATGGCATTCGCGACGGACCTTGCGGCAGAGGCAGCCCCGCAGGCAGACTCGGAGACCGTCGACCAAGACAGCTTGGCAAACGAAGACACGGGCATGGATGGAGATCCGGCCGACGACTGGGCCGCCGCCCTTGCCGGTGAAGAAGAACAGTCCGATGGTGACGCCCCGTCTCCGGCCGAAACCGACAACGAAGTGGCAGACGACGAAGCAACGGACGATCCCGCAAGCGCATTCACGGACCCGTTCGACGATGACGAACTGGAGGAAGCGGACACCTTTGCCGAACCTGTTCCCGTCGCGAGCATCGACGGCGATGCCTCCTCGCCCGCTGCACAACCGGTCGACATCGAGACCCTGGCAAAGAAGCCGAAAATCCAGGTGAAGACCAAACCGCCCGAACCCGTCATACGACGGGTCGCCGGCGCCATCCGTCAGCGCGCGCGGCGCGTGAAGCCCCGGCGTGTCGTCGGCGCATTGTTCTTTCTCGGCGCACTCGCGATCTGCGCACTCGCGGTCGGCCTGCGCAACCCGATCGTGGCGCGCATGCCCGATCTTGCGGGGCTGTTTTCGCTTGCCGGCCTCGACGTCAATCTTCGCGGGCTGGAATTCAGGGATCTGCGAACCTTTCGCGAGTTGGAGAACGGAACGATCGTTCTCGTCATCGAGGGCACGATCGAGAACGTCGAACGCAAGCCGGCCTTCGTTCCGGCAGTGCGTTTCGCATTGCGCAGCGAGGATGCCCAGGAAATATATGCCTGGGTGATGGAACCCCGCCTGCGCCGCCTCGACGCCGGAACCACCACCCGGTTTCGCACCCGTCTGTCCTCTCCCCCGGAGCTGGCTGCGGATATTCAGGTACGCTTCGTCGAGCGCGGACAACAACAGGCCAGACTTCAATGACTGACACCCCCGACATCCGCACACTCTACGACACCGACGAGATCGCGGCGCGGGTCGATGCGATCGCGCGGGAAATCGCCACCGCGCGCCCGACGGGTCTGCTGGTCGTGGCCATTCTCAAAGGCAGTTTCATGTTTGCCGCCGACCTTGTGCGCGCAATGCACAAGGCAGGACTTCAACCGGAGATGGAGTTCATTCATCTGTCGAGTTACGGGGCGGGGACAGAGTCAAGGGAAATTCGCATCTTGCGCGATGTGGAGAGCGATGTGGCCGGCCGGGATGTGATTCTCGTGGATGACATACTGGAAAGTGGTCGCACCCTCTCGTTCGCACGAGACCGACTCACCGAGCGCGGAGCAAGATCCGTGCACATCGTCGCATTGCTCGATAAACCGATGCGCCGCAAATCCGCCATTTCTGCGGATTATGTCGGATTCGAGTGTCCGGATCGATTCGTTGTCGGCTACGGGATGGACATGGGCCACAAATGGCGCCAGCTCCCGTACATCGGCTATGTGGTTCAGGACGATGCGGCAACCGCGAATGATTGAGAATGGGAGAGGGACATGGCCCATATTCTAGTTGCCGAGGATGACGAAGCCGTTCGCAGCTTCGTCAAGCGGGCACTCGAGCTCGACGGCCATTCGGTGGTTGCCGAGGAAGACGGCGCCGCTGCGGCCGAGACGCTGGCGCGTGACAAGGGCGGGTTCGATCTGATCCTGTCGGATATCAAGATGCCGGTCATGGACGGGATTGCCTTTGCACTGATCGCCGCACGCGACCATCCCGAGGTTCCCATTCTGCTGATGACGGGGTTTGCGGATCAGCGCGAGCGCGCGAACGGACTGGATGCCCTGATCCACGACGTGGTGACCAAGCCGTTCTCGCTTGCCGACATCCGCAAGGCCGTGGTCGATGCGCTCAACGGCGTGTCGCGTGACGACACCGTTCTGCGCCGCTACGCCTGACCGACAGCGTTCGCCGCGATCGGTGAAGAGCGGAGCAGGATCGCCTTGGCCCTTTCGGGTAGCTCGATCCTGCCGATCGGGAACGTGCGATCAGTACCGGCGCAAGAGCCGCTCCAGATAATCGAGTTCCAGCATCGGCCGGCCCGGATCGGAAAAGCGCTTGCGCAATTCTTCCAGGATGCGCCTTGCGCGCTGAACGTCGATTTCATCGGGAACCCGCACCCGGTCGCCGAAGTCCGGACCCTCCGTCCGGCGCGGACGGCCAAGCGGGTCTTCGTCCTGCGGATTGCCCTGACGGCCGGCCATGCCGGGACCCTGCCCCTGACCCAGCATCTGTTCCGCCAGACCCTGCGCACCCTGACGCAACGCCTCCAGCGCACTGCCCTGTTGCCCGAGCGCCTGTCCGGATTCGCCCTGGCCCAGACTGTCGCGGGCATTGGCCATTTCCTCGCCGGCCCGGCCGAGTTCGCCGTTTTGCGGCATTCCCTGTTCGGCCATCTGGTCGAGAAGCTGCTGCAACTGCCGCCCGAGATCGCCCTGGCCCTGCTGCAACTGCTTCAACGCCTCGGCAAGCTCTTGCGGAGTCATCGCGCCCTGCTGGCCGTTCTCACCGGGGCGCGGCTGGCCCTGTTGGTCGCCGGAGCGGTTTTGCTGCTGTTGCTGATCGAACTGATGGGTCTGATCCATCAGCTCCTGCTGACGCTGGATCATCTCCCCAAGCTCGTTCAGCGCCTCCATCATCTCCTGCGACATGCCGTCCTGCATCATCTGCGGGCGTCCGGCCTGCATGTTCTCCATCATGCGCTGCATCTGCGCCAGAAGCTCACGCGCCGCGTCGCGCGACCCCGTCTTGGCCAGTTCCTCGATGCGCGACAGCATTTCGTCGAGATCCTGCGGGCGCATCGATTGCGCGTTCGGGTCCATCGGCTGCATGGATTGCGGATTCTGCCGCATCTGCTCGGCAAGCGCCTGGAAATATTCGTTCATCGCTTCGCGCAATTCCTGGGTCAGACGCGCGATCTCCTCGTCCGACGCGCCGTCCTCCAGTGCCCGGCGCAACGCCTCCTGTGCGTCGCGCAGGGCCCGCTCGGCAAGCGAAAGATCGCCGTCCTCGATGGTCAGCGCCAGATCCCAGAGCAGGTCGACGACTTCGCGCAGTTCGTCGTCCGAGGTCGCCGCGATCAAACGTGTGCGTGCGAAATCCATACCGAGATATGTCTTCGTGTCGTCGATGAACCGCTCCGGGGCCAGCATCAGCGCATCGAAGGCATCGACGACACGCATCTGCGCATTGGCGTCGAGCGCGAGATCCCGGCGTTGTTCAACAACCGCCCGCGCCAGGGGCTTGGAAAACCGACGCTGCGGCAGCGTAAAGCGATGCGGCGTCGAATAGCCGGCCTGCCCCGCGTGATCGCGCGCGGAGAGGACAAGGTCCACCTTCGAGCCGGCCCACGGATGGCTTGTCAGGTCGCGGATCGTTTCCGCAGCGCCGCTCTTGCGCTCTCCACCGGCGAGCGACAACGGGAATTCAGGCTTTGCAGCGAGCGGACGGGTCTTCTTTTTCCGGTCGAGACCGAGCACCCGCACGGGCCGGACCTCCGCGGAGGCCGACACCAGGCCATGGTCGTCGTCAGCCAGATAGCTGAGTTTCAGCGCCCCGCTGAACTGTTCCTGAGGATCGTCGAGAAGACGGATGGAGGGCGCGGAATCCGGCTCGATGGAGATGCGCCATGCATTGACCAGGTCGCCACCGTTTCGGATCTCCAGATTGGCGGACACCTCAAGCACATGGCGCAGGCTCACGGCGGCGGCTGTTTCCGGGCCAGATTCCATCGATGCGGGACCGCCGGCGCCGACAAGCTGCACGTCAAGGTCGGATACCCCTTGCGCCCGGACGATCAGCTCGCTGCCCTCCGGCACGCTGACAGGCTGGTCGGTGTCGCGAAGGTCGGCGGACGCCCCCGTGAGAAAGACGGGCGCGCGGCCGGTGTAGACCGGAGGCGTTATCCAGGCATCGATCCGCAAGGGGGCCGCCGACACGGCGTCCGCCGATGACGCGAACGGCACCAACCGCTGCCAATGCAGGCCGGCTGCGGTGAAGAACCCCACGACAAGAAGCATCGCCGCCAGCGCACGAAGCGCGTACGGATCCTTGCGAAAGGCCTCTGGGCGGGGACCTCCGGCCTTCAGACCGGCAAGGGCTTCCCGGGCGCGGCGCTGGTGCAAGGCCCACAACGCACGTGTCTGCGGCGTGTCCCCGACGTCAAACAACCGGTCATCCAACGTCGCGAGCGGGCGATGGGAAAACCCTGAAACGCGTTCGATGCGCGCCAGCGCGTCCGCACGCGACGGCCATCGCACGGAAAGAAGCGGCCGGGCCAGCCAGAGCACTGCACCCAGAAAGCCGACGGCTGCCGCGATGGAGAGCCAGGCGGGCAAAAGCGTCCAGAGCCCGAGCCAGGACAGCCCCACATAGAGCGCGACCGCGATCACCACGCTTTGCAGCGTGGGCCAGACACGCTCCCACCACAGCGAGGCAGAGGCCTGCACCAACGCGCGCTCCAGCTGCCTCGGGGCATTCCTGACGCCCACGCGGGGGGCGACGTCTTCTGTCAAGTCCGGCGGTAACGCTTCGTTCAAGTGCCCTGCCTCCACGGCCCGTGCAATCTGACCAGACATACCCCCCGAACCCGATCAATCATAAGGGTGGGGCGTTTTGGTCCGCTTGGCAAGGCATGGACGCGGACGAAGCCGCGATTCAGGTGCCGGACAGCCAGTCCGGCATCACGTCCGCCGCGAGCATGTCCTCGTAGCTGGGACGCGGACGCACCACCGCGAATCGGTCGCCATTGACCAGAACCTCGGGGATCAGCAGGCGGCTGTTGTAGGTGCTGGCCTGCACCGCTCCATAGGCGCCGGCCGAGAGAACAGCGAGAAGATCACCGGCCTCGACCTGTTCCATCTCCCGATCGTGCGCGAGGTAATCGCCCGTTTCGCATACCGGCCCGACGATGTCGGCGCGCATGCGCGGATGATCTGTCGGCGGACGCACCACCGGCTTGATCGCGTGATAGGCGTCGTAGAGCGTCGGCCGGATCAGGTCGTTCATCGCCGCATCGACAATGACGAAGGACTTGGCTGCGCCTTCCTTGACGTAGATAACCTCGGTGACAAGGATCCCGGCATTGCCCGCGATCATCCGGCCGGGTTCAAAAATCACCTTGCAATCAAGATGTTCGACATGCTTGCGCACGACCTGCGCATAGGCATCGGGGTGCGGCGGCGGTTCGTTTGTGTCATGATAGGGAATGCCCAGCCCGCCGCCGAGATCGACATGATCGATGACATGACCGGCACCGCGAAGATCCGCGATCAGCCCGCCGAGGCGCGAGAAAGCAGCATCGAAAGGCTCAAGCTCGGTGATCTGCGAGCCGATGTGCATGTCGATGCCCGACACCTGGATGCCGGGAAGCTCCGCTGCCTGCGCATAGACCGCGCCGGCCCGCCCCCAGGGAATACCGAACTTGTTTTCCGCCTTGCCGGTGGCAATCTTTGCATGGGTGCGCGCGTCGACGTCCGGGTTGATCCGGATCGAGACCCGGGCCGTCTTGCCCTTTTCGCCGGCGACCCGCGAAAGCTGCACAAGTTCAGGTTCGCTTTCCACGTTGAAGCACAAAATGTCTTCGTCCAGCGCCAGCGCCTGTTCCCCTTCCGTCTTGCCCACGCCGGAGAACATGATGCGCTCGGCGGGCACCCCGGCCGCGCGCGCACGGCGCAATTCGCCCTCCGAAACCACATCCATGCCCGCGCCGAGCTGCGCCAGGGTCGTCAGGACGGCCTGGTTGGAATTGGCTTTCATCGCATAGCAGACAAGCGTCGGAATGCCCGCAAACGCGTCCCGGAAAACCTGATAGTGGCGCGTCAGCGTCGCCGTCGAATAGCAATAGAATGGCGTTCCCACCTGGGCCGCGATCTCTTCGAGCGGCACGTCTTCGGCATGAAGCCGGTCATTCACATAATCGAAGTGATGCACGGGTCAGTCCTGCCTGTGGTCTTCGCGCCGTGCCGTTGCCGATTTGCCGCCCGTCGGCCAATGGCCGGTTCTGCGGGCCCGCGCGTGGAGAAAGCTGCTCTTGATCGAAAACGGACGCACGGCGCGAACCGCGAAATGCCCCGTCAGATGATGGAATCGAGCACGAAACGTCTGTCGTCGCGGTCGGACGGCTGGACGTCTTGCGGTTGACCGGCGACGCCAACCGGCATCGCCGGATCGACGCGTGCCGGCGTGTCGAGCGCACCGCGGCGGCCGCATCCGGCCAATGTCAGTGCAAGAACGACTGTTGCCAGCACGCCCCCCTTCACCGAGCCGAAGACCCTACCCCTGCCCATGATCCGCTGCACTCCCGTCTCGCTGCGCGAGGCTCTCGCGCATTCCTGCCTGCGTTTCCTCGCATGCGGCGCGGCGCCCCGCAACCCTTTCGCGTCGCGGGACGGATTGGAGGCCTGGCGAGGTCACCATATGCCGTCAGGAGGGGCGGTTGCGCGCCTCGCGTTCCAGCGTCTTCAGCCAGCGCCGCGCCTGCTTGCGGACATTGGCCGGCGCCGTCCCGCCGTAGCTGGTGCGCGAGCGAACGGACTTGTCGACGGTCAGCACCGAGAAGAGGTCGGCGGTGATGCGCGGCTCGATGGCCTGCAGGTCAGCGAGCGGAAGCTTGTGCAGCGCCACGCCGCGCTCCACGCCGAGCGCGACGATACGCCCCGTGACATGATGCGCGTCGCGGAACGGCATGCCAAGCACCCGGACCAGCCAGTCGGCCAGATCCGTGGCGGTTGAATAGCCCGACCCCGCCGCCTGTTTCATCGCCTTGGTGTTGGGCTGCAGATCGGCGACCATTCCGGTCATCGCCGCAAGCGCCAGCGAAAGACTGGGCAGACCGTCGAAGGCCTGTTCCTTGTCTTCCTGCATGTCCTTGGAATAAGCGAGCGGCAAGCCCTTCATCATGACGAGCAGGGCCGTCAGCGAGCCGTAAATTCGTCCCGTCTTGGCGCGCACGAGTTCGGCCGCGTCCGGGTTTTTCTTTTGCGGCATGATTGAGGAGCCGGTGGAGAACTTGTCGGACAGGGTCACGAAGCCGAACTGCGCGGAGCACCAGATCACGATCTCTTCGGCGAGCCGCGAAAGATGCATCGAGCAGATCGATGCCGCGCCAAGGGATTCGATGATGAAATCGCGGTCGGACACGGCGTCGAGCGAATTCGCCGTGGGCCGATCGAAGCCGAGGCTTTTCGCCGTCATTTCCCGGTCGATCGGGAAGGACGTTCCGGCAAGCGCCGCGGAGCCAAGCGGACATTCGTTCATCCGGGTACGCGCGTCGCGCATGCGGCTGCGGTCGCGGGAGAACATCTCGACATAGGCGAGCAAGTGGTGGCCGAAGGTCACCGGCTGGGCGGATTGCAGGTGGGTGAAACCGGGCATCACGTCGCCGGTATGTTCCAGCGCGCGCTCCGAAAGCCCCTGGATCAGGGCGGTCAGCTGGTCGTCGAGCGTGTCCAGCGTATCGCGCACCCACATGCGGAAATCGGTCGCCACCTGGTCGTTGCGCGAGCGCGCCGTGTGCAGCCGCCCGGCCGTCGGCCCGATCAGTTCGGCCAGCCGCGCCTCGATGTTCATGTGAATGTCTTCCAGCGATCGCTGGAAGGTGAAATCACCGGACTCGATTTCTGACCGGATCGTGTCTAGACCGTGAGCGATCTTCTCAGCATCGTCTGCGGCGACAATTTCTCGCGCCGCCAGCATGCGGACATGAGCCTTCGAACCCTCTATATCCTGGGAGTAGAGCTTGCGATCGTAATCGATGGAGGCGTTGATCTCCTCCATGATGGCGTCAGGGCCTTCCGCAAACCGGCCTCCCCACATGCGATTGCTCATGAACTTGCCCTTCTGGCGCCCTTGACGGACGGATAATGGATAGATGACCAACGGACCTAAGACCCGGCGAACCCGCCCGATCGTCTTCGCTGCTCTTGCAGCTCTCGTTCTTCTGGCAGGACTGGCGGCGGTATACGTGATCGGCGGACCAGATGGCAACCAACAGCAGACGGCGAGTTGCACCGGCGCCCTGCAGGTGGCCGAGACCATCGCCGCGAAAGCGACCGGCGAAGT
This sequence comes from Stappia sp. ES.058, assembly GCF_900105595.1. Classification (GTDB taxonomy): domain Bacteria; phylum Pseudomonadota; class Alphaproteobacteria; order Rhizobiales; family Stappiaceae; genus Stappia. The sequence continues at coordinate 3,736,763 of NZ_LT629784.1, forward strand.
CGCCGCCTTCCTGCCGGCCAGAAAGCCGCTTTCGCTTGCAGACCTCGCATTCAAGGACGACAGCGGAGCCGACCGCACCGTCGCCGACTTCGCCGGTCGCACGATCCTGCTGAACCTGTGGGCTACCTGGTGTGCGCCCTGCCGAAAGGAAATGCCGGCGCTCGACGCACTTCAGACCGACCTCGGAAGCCCGGATTTCGAGGTTGTCACGGTCAGTGTCGACCGCGGCTCGGACGAAAAGCCGAAAGCCTTCCTGAAGGACATCGGCGTCTCGCGGCTGGCGTTTTATGCCGATCCGACGATGGAGATCTTCCAGACGGCCCGGTCGCGCGGGCGGGCGCCCGGCTTGCCCTCCACCATGCTGATCGATGAAACGGGGTGCGAGATCGGCACGCTGATGGGGCCGGCCGAATGGGCAAGCGAGGACGCAAAGGCGCTCATCCGGGCAGCCCTTGGCGAAAGCGGAAACTGAAAAGAGATCAGACGGAGACGTCGACCCGTCCACCCATGCCGCCGGCGGGCGGCGCCTTGGCGGCGGCGGTGGCCATCTCGGCGTTTTGTTCCAGCACGGCGACAAGCCCTGCTTCCGCGCTCGCGTTCTGCTTGAGGAACGTGGCGGCAAGCGAATTCTGGGTCTGGGCCTGGGAGGCGGCAACCATGGCGCCGGCAACACTGGACATGCAATTCTCCTGATATCTGCCCGCATGTCGTAACCCGACAGGCGTTAAGCCCGGGTTAAGGCTGTTTTGGCATCACGCCAGCGGTCGGGCGCCCGACCTCAGGTCCTTGCGCCTCAGTTTGCCCGACGGCGTACGCGGCAGCGTCTCGACGAACCGATAGGCCTTCGGGCGCTTGTATTCCGCCAGATGCCCGGCTGCGTGCTCTGCAAGCGCCGTCTCGTCGGCATGCGCCCCCTCGCTCAGGATGACAAAGGCGGTGATCAGGCTGACGCCGGGTGCTGCCTCCACATCGGTGACGGCCACGTCCTGAACGTCCGGATGCGTGAGCAGGGCGTGTTCGACTTCCTGGGGCGCGACCCGGTAGCCGAAGGCGTTCATCACGTCGTCGGTTCGTCCGCCGTACCAGACGTAGCCCTCGCCGTCGATCGACGCCCGGTCGCCGGTTAGGAACCAGTCCCCGCGAAACGCCGCCGCCGTGTCCTCCGGGCGCTCCCAGTAGCGCAGCATCAGGCCCGGATCACCCCGATGAACACCCAGAAGGCCGGTTTCTCCGGCTGGCAGGGGTGTCGCGTCGGCGCTGTCGGGGCCGAGGATCGCGATCCGTCGCCCCGGCTGCGCGCGTCCCGGACTGCCCGGGCGCGTCGGCGTCTCCGGGCCGCTGGAGACATAGGTCGAGATCTCGCTCATGCCGAGCGCCTCATAGAGCGGCCGCGCGGTCGCATCGCACCAGGCGGCATGCAGCGCGGGCGCGAGCGCCTCGCCCGCCGTCAGGCCGTGACGCAGGGACGGAAAGCGACCCGGATGCACATCCCCATATTTCAGGATACGCCGGTACAGGCTCGGCACGGCGGCGAACAGCGTCGCCCCACTTGCCTCGAGCAACTCCGGCCAGATCTCCGGATCGCGCGGGCCGTCATAGACCAGGCTCGTCGCGCCATTGGCCCAGGGATCCATCAGCCCGACGCCGAGCGTGTAGGTCCAGTTGAAGGCGCCCGCATGCAGCAAGCGGTCGTCGGGACCGATGCCGTACCAGCCGCGTGCCATGGGCGCGCGTCCGCGCGCCGAGCGCTGTGCATGCAACACGCCTTTTGGCCGCCCGCTCGTACCCGACGTGTAGACCAGAAAGGCCGGCGCATCGTCGTCGAGATCGAAAAACGGCGCCGGTGCGGCGCGCTTGAGCGCCGCGAGCTCGTCCGGTCCCAGCAAGCGTGCCGCACCCGGGTCGGAGGGCAGCGTCGTATGGCCGTCGTGCAGGATCACCGCGGCGCCGCTGTCGGCAACCAGCACGTCGCATTCCTCGGCGGTCAGCATCGCGGAGGTCGGGACCGGCACGAGGCCGGCGCCGATCGCCCCGAAGAACATCAGCGGAAAGTCACTGGAATGGCCGAGCCGCAGCAGCACCCGCGCACCCGGGGCAAGGTCCTTTTCGCGCAGACCGGCAGCGACGCAATGGATGGCATCGCTCAGCGCGCCATAGCTCCAGCGCTCCCGAACGACCGCCCCGGGACCGAGCACAAGAAGCGCCGCGCGGTCTGGATCCGGATTGGCCTGCGTCAGGCAATACTGCGCGAGGTTGGTCATGACGGATGCGGGCTGCGTCCGGTTCGCGTCAGCGCGTCGGGACCGGCGTTTCGCCGCGATAGTCGTAGAAGCCACGCTGTGTCTTGCGGCCGAGCCATCCGGCTTCGACGTATTTCACCAGGAGCGGACACGGACGGTACTTGCTGTCGGCCAGGCCCTCGTAGAGCACCTGCATGATCGACAGGCAGGTGTCGAGGCCGATGAAGTCGGCAAGCTGCAGCGGGCCCATCGGATGGTTGGCACCAAGCTTCATCGCCGTGTCGATCGCCTCCACCGACCCGACGCCCTCGTAAAGCGTGTAGATCGCCTCGTTGATCATCGGCAGCAGGATGCGATTGACCATGAAGGCGGGGAAATCCTCGGCGACGGCCGTGGTCTTGCCAAGCTTCTTGGTGAAGACCTTGGACGCCTCGAAGGTCTCGTCCTCGGTCGCGATGCCGCGCACCAGCTCCACAAGTTCCATCTTCGGAACCGGGTTCATGAAGTGAATGCCGATGAAACGTTCGGGGCGGTCCGTGGTCGCGGCCAGCCGGGTGATGGAGATCGACGAGGTGTTGGTGGCGAGGATCGCCTCGGGCTTCAGCAACGGGCAGAGCTGGGCGAAGATCTTGCGCTTGATCTGTTCGTTTTCGACGGCGGATTCAATCACCAGATCGACATCGGCGAGTTCATCCATGCTTTCGGCAGGTTTCAGCCGGTCAAGCGCTGCCGTGCGCTGATCTTCGGTGATCTGGCCCTTGGAGACCTGGCGCGCCATATTGCCGTTGATCGATGCAAGCCCCGACTGGACCCGGTCGACGGAAATGTCGTTGAGCCACACATCGAACCCGGCGACTGCGCAGACATGCGCGATCCCGTTGCCCATCTGGCCCGCGCCGATCACACCGACCTTCTTGATCTCGACCACCATTTTTCGTTCCGATTTGGGTTCAGCGCGTTTGGTCGCGCTCTTGGAAAACTGAGGGGCTATTCATCGCAACTTCCCGCCCTGACCGCAAGAACCCCCCTCCCTTTTTCGCACACGACACGGGCAGCTTTCGCCCCCTGGAAGCCCCGCCCGTCCTGCGGCTCAACAAAAAGAGCCCGCCGGACGGGCGGGCTCTCACTTTTCTCACGACCGACCGTCGACTTTGGCCGAACGGGACACTCAGCTCTTGGCGGCTTCCACGGCGGCCTTGAACTCCGGCAGCGCCTCGAACAGATCGGCGACCAGACCGTAGTCGGCCACCTGGAAGATCGGGGCTTCCTCGTCCTTGTTGATCGCCACGATCACCTTGGAATCCTTCATGCCCGCCAGATGCTGGATGGCGCCGGAAATGCCGCAGGCGATGTAAAGATCGGGGGCAACGACCTTGCCGGTCTGGCCGACCTGCCAGTCGTTCGGCGCATAACCGGCATCGACGGCGGCGCGCGACGCGCCGACAGCCGCGCCCAGCGCATCGGCAACGGGAAGCATGACCTCCTCGAACTTCTCCTTGGACCCGAGCGCGCGGCCGCCGGAGATGATCACCTTGGCGGAGGCAAGTTCCGGACGGTCGGACTTGGAAAGCTCCTGCCCGACGAAGCTGGAGAGATCCGAGCTTGTCGCGGTAATATCCTCGATCGCCGCCGATCCGCCTTCGTCCGCCGCTGCGAAGCTCGCGGTGCGCACGGTGACAACCTTCTTGGCGTCATTCGACTTCACGGTTTGAAGCGCGTTGCCGGCGTAGATCGGCCGCTCGAACGTCGACCCGTCGATCACGTCAGTGACATCGGACAGTTGCATCACGTCGAGCAGGGCTGCGACGCGCGGCAGGATGTTCTTTCCGTTCGCCGTTGCCGGCGCGACGATCGCGTCGTAATCGCCGGCAAGCGAGAGCACCAGATCGGCCATCGGCTCGGCGAGCTGTTCGGCAAGGCCGTCGCCATCGGCGACGAGCACCTTCGCGGCACCGGAGAGCTTCGCGGCCGCCTCGGCGGCTGCGCGACAATCCTTGCCCGCCACCAGCACATGGACGTCACCGCCCATCGCAACGGCTGCGGTCATCGCCTTGTGCGTGGCTTCGTTGAGGGCGCTGTTGCTGTGCTCGGCAACAAGAAGTGTGGTCATGGTCCTGTTCTCCCTGTCGTGAGCGCTCAGATAACGCCGGCTTCGGATTTGAGTTTCTCGACCAGCTCGGCAACGCTGCCGACCTTGATGCCGGCCTCGCGGGCCGGCGGCTCGGTGGTCTTGAGAATCTCGAGACGCGGGGCGATATCGACGCCGCAGTCGTCCGGGGTCTTCTCCGCGATCGGCTTCTTCTTCGCCTTCATGATGTTGGGAAGCGAGGCATAGCGCGGCTCGTTGAGGCGCAGGTCCGTGGTCACCACGGCGGGCATCGTCAACTTGATCGTCTGCAGGCCGCCATCGACTTCGCGGGTCACGTCGACGGTGCCCTCGCCGAGATCGACATTGGAAGCGAAGGTGCCCTGCGACCAGCCGAGCAGTGCCGCCAGCATCTGCCCCGTCTGGTTGCAGTCGTCATCGATCGCCTGCTTGCCGAGGATGACGAGGCCAGGCGCCTCTTCCTCGACGATGGCCTTCAGGATCTTTGCGACCGCGAGCGGCTCGGTCGTCTGGTCGGTCTTGACCAGGATGCCGCGATCCGCCCCCATGGCAAGTCCCGTTCGCAGGGTCTCCTGCGCCTGTTGCGGACCGACGGAGACGACAATGATCTCGTCCGCCTTGCCGGCCTCGCGCAGGCGGATGGCCTCTTCGACGGCGATCTCGTCGAAAGGGTTCATCGACATCTTGACGTTGGCCAGGTCGACGCCGGACCCGTCCGCCTTCACCCGCACTTTGACGTTGTAGTCAATCACCCGCTTGACGGGGACAAGGATCTTCATGGGGTTTTCAACCTCCCGCTGGTGCGGCTGCCTGCAAGCCGCCGGTCTTGTGCCGAACCCGGGTGCCGTAGGGGCACCTGTATCGGCTGAATTCTGCCATTTGGACTGTCGGGCGGGGACCGTACTGACGCGCCACCGCAGTGTCAACGCTGCGCAGGGCCGCCCGGCCATCGCAATTCCGACGGCTCTGCCTGGCAGCGAAAATTTGCCCCTACAATCCCCGGTCGAAAAGAATCACGCCGGGCCGGCGCATCACGACGATCAGCGCCGCCCCCGCGGCGGCGCCGGCCACATGCGCCCACCAGGCGACATGTTCATCGCCACCCCCGAAGGCCATCATCACCTGAAACCCGATCCACGCCAGCAAGATCCATGCGGCCGGCAGGCGCAGCGGCATCCGCCCGAAGGCCAGCACCCACACATTGACGTTCGGATGCAGCACCAGATAGGCGCCGATCACGCCGGCAACGGCCCCGGACGCGCCGATCAGCGGCGCGATCGAGGCCGGTTCGATGGCGGCATGCGCCAGACCGGCCGCCGCGGCGCACAGCAGATAGAAAACGAAATAGCGGAAATGCCCCAGCGCATCCTCGACGTTGTCGCCGAAGACCCAGAGAAACAGCATGTTTCCGCCCAGATGCATCCAGTCGCCGTGCAGGAAGGCATAGGTGACCAGCGAGGCGCCGTCGGGCAGGATCTCAAGCTCTGGCGCGAGATCGCGGATGTCGAAGAGCACCGCCGGCACCAGTCCGTAGGACAGGCTCGCCGCCTGCGCCATCGGGCCGGAAAGCCCGCCGCCCTGCACAAACACAAAGACCGCCACATTCGCCAGAATCAGACCCCATGTGACATATTGCCGCTGCACGTACCGCAGGGGATTGGTGTCATGCAGCGGAATGAACATCACGTTTCTCCTGGCCGCGCCGGGGGCTAACGGTTCTTGCCGGGCACCCACAAGACGTCTTGCGCGCCCTTGTCGTTCACCCAGCGCGACGCGACGAAAAAGAAATCCGACAGACGGTTCATATACACCATTGCCTGATGGTTGACCGTTTCCTCGGCGGCGAGTGCCGTCATCAGCCGCTCCGCGCGACGCGACACGGTGCGCGCCATGTGCAAATGCGCGGCCGCCGCGGATCCGCCCGGCAACACGAAGGAGCGCAAGGGTTCGAGATCGGCGTTCAGCCGGTCGATCTCGCCTTCGATGGCCGTGACCTGCGCTTCTGTGATGCGCAACGGCGGATAGGCCGGTGCCTCGTCGGTCTCCGGCGTCGCGAGATCCGCGCCGAGATCGAAGAGGTCGTTCTGGACCCGTCCGAGCGCCGCATCGAGCTGGGGGTGCGCTGTGGCCGTCACCTGCCGCACAACCCCGAGCACCGCATTGGTCTCGTCGACGCTTCCATAGGCCTCCACCCGGAGATCGTGCTTGGGCCGGCGCTCACCCGAGGCAAGCGCCGTCGTCCCGGCGTCACCGGTCTTCGTGTAGATCTTGTTGAGGACAACCATGTCCGCTCCCGTGCAGGTTGGATGTTGGCCACTCCGTATCGATCACGGCGTGGACGTTGTCAGATAGAGCAGCGCCATGACAATGACCACGGCCAGGAACTGCAGGCCGACGCGCCAGCGCATCAATGTCTGCGAGCGCGACGACGAGCCACCACGCATCATGTTCCACAATCCCATCAACAACACCACGGCGACCGCTCCCACGGCCACCGGGATGAGCATCCGCAGAACGTCCGTCATCCTGAAATCCTTTTGCCCCGGCGGCTTGTCATTCGGCCGGTCTGTTACTCTTCCGAGCGCGCCGCGCGGGTCAGTACCCGGTCGAGCGCGCGTGTGGGCAGGAGCCGTTTCGCAACGGCCATGGCGACCGTCGGCACGGTGATCCGGTAACGCGCCTTCGGCCGCGCGGCCTCCACCGCATGAACCACGTGTTTCACGACGGCGCGCGCCGGAAGCTTGAACGACGACTTCTCGCCGGCCCGCATGCGCGCGACCCGTTTTTCATAGGCCTCGCGATGCACGGAAACGGCGATACCGTCCTGTCCGATGACCCGCAGGAAATTTTCCAATGCGTTTTCTGTGAAGCGCGTGGCAATCGGCCCCGGCTCGATCAGCGATACATGGATCCCGCTGTCGCGAAGTTCCAGCCGCAAAGTGTCGCTGTAACCCTCCAGCGCGAACTTCGACGCATTGTAGGCGCCGCGATACGGCATTCCGATAAAACCCAGGATCGAGGAGCACTGCACGATGCGTCCCGCGCCCTGTCGGCGCATCGCCGGCAGCACCGCACGCGTGAGCGTATGCCAGCCGAAGAAATTCGCCTCGAACAGATCGCGCAGCGCATCGGACGGCATGTCTTCCAGCGCGCCGGGAATCGCATAGGCGCCATTGTTGAAGAGCGCATCCAGTCGTCCACCGGTGCGCTCGAGCAGCCCGCCTGCGGCGGCCTCGACGCTTGCTGTATCCTCATAGTCGAGAAGGAAGCTCTCGAAGCCGTCGGCCCGCAGCCGATCGACATCGTGCTGACGCCGCGCCGTGGCGAAGACCCGCCAGTCGCGTCCGCGCAGGGTATGCGCCGCGGCGGCGCCGATCCCCGACGAGCAGCCCGTGATCAGGATGATCCGTTGCGGCCGATCCTGTTCGGCTGCCTTTTGTCCAGGCATCGATCCGGTGTTCCTCTCCGTCGCGCCTCAGATCGGTTCCCCGGCCAGCAGGCGTGGAGCCGGCCCTTCCAGCCCTGCCGCCTGACGGATGAAGAACCGTTTCAGGGAGGGCAGTCGGTCGACCAGTCCAAGCCCGATATCCCGTACCGCGCGCACTCCATCCATATCGTTGGAGAACAGGCGGTTCAAGACATCGGTCGTCACGCCCATCTGGAAGGTGTCGAACCGGCGCCAGCGTTCATAGCGCTCCAGCACATCGAGCGCGCCGATATCCTGGCCGAGCCGGCGGGCCTCCACCAGCACTTCCGCAAGTGCGGCAACGTCCTTGAACCCGAGGTTGAGACCCTGCCCGGCAATCGGGTGAATGCCGTGCGCCGCGTCGCCGGCAAGCGCGAACCGCGGCTTCACAAACCCGCGGGCGAGCGTCAGCCCCAGCGGATAGGCGTTGCGCGGGCCGTCGAGATCGATCTTGCCGAGGTGATGGCCGAACCGCCGTTCCAGTTCCAGCTCAAAGGTGAAGTCGTCGCCCTTCACCAGCCGTTCGGCTTCCGCCCGCCGCTCCGACCACACGAGCGAGGAACGGTTGCCGGTCAGCGGAAGGATGGCGAAAGGCCCAGATGGCAGGAAATGCTCTTCCGCCCGGCCATTGTGCGGCCGCTCGTGACGGATGGTGGTGACGATGCCGGACTGGTCATACTCCCATTTCACCGTCTGGATGCCGGCAAGATCGCGCAGCCGCGAGCGCACGCCGTCGGCGGCGACCAGTAGGCGGGCCCGACGCGTCTTGCCCGATCCCAGCGTGATTTCCACATCCGCGTCGCCGACGGAAAAATCGCTCACGCTTTCCGGCGCGATCAGCTCAACGCCCAGGACCTCTGCCCGCTCCGCCAGGGCCGCGACCATCTTTCCGTTCGGCACCATGTGGGCGAAGGGCTCTCCCGGCTCCACTTCGCCGTCGAAGGTCAGGAACACCGGACGCACCGCGTCGCGAAGCTTTGAATCGGTGACGATCATCTCCGTCATGGGCTGCGCGTGCGGCGCGATTTCCTCCCAGACGCCAAGTCGGTCGAGCATGCGACTTGCCGCGGCCGCGATCGCGGAGGCACGCGGGTCTCCGGCCATCGCCTCGCGCGGGCGCAGGTCGACCACGGCCACACCGAGAGAGGGGTCGGCCTGCTTCAATGCAACCCCGAGGGAGAGGCCGACATATCCGCCGCCGCCGACCAGCACGTCGAGCATCGCGTCGGCATCAGGCTTGCGGGTCATGATGGTCGGTCCTCTTCCTGCGGCGCGTCGATGGCGCGCCTCTTCGGTTTGGCGGTGGCCGGACAGCCACCAGGATAACGTAGCGTTGCGGGCGGCCGCGCGACAGGGGCGGCGAGGGTGCCCTTGGGACAGCCTTGACTTTTCCACCCGCCGAATCACACGGTCACGGAAACATCTGTCCCGGACGCCTGCTTCCGACGTCGCGAAAAGGTATTCTCCGAATGCGTTCAGCCGTTGACGATCTCCTCTCGATACTCGATTTGGAGCCGCTGGAACACAATCTCTTCCGCGGCATGAGCCCGCAGGTCGGCTGGCAACGCGTTTTCGGCGGTCAGGTGATCGGCCAGTCGCTGGTCGCTGCCTCGCGAACGGTGCCCGAGGAGCGAGGCGTCCATTCGCTGCACGCCTATTTCCTGCGCCCCGGCGATCCGGCGGTTCCCATCATCTACGAGGTCGACCGCATCCGCGACGGTGGCAGCTTCACCACCCGCCGCGTCGTCGCGATCCAGCACGGGCATGCGATCTTTTCGATGTCCGCCTCCTTCCAGAATCACGAGGACGGGCTGGAGCACCAGGCCACCATGCCGCAGGTCACCGCACCCGAGGATCTTCCGAGCGAAGCGGAATTGAAGGAAAAATTCCTCGCCAATGCCCCCGAGCCGGTGCGCCTCTATTGGGAGCGTGATCGGCCGATCGAGCTTCGGCCCGTCGATCTGACCCATTATTTCAGTCGCAAGAAGCTGACTCCAGCGCAGAATGTCTGGGTACGCGCAAGCGCGACGCTTCCCGACGACCCGCGCATTCATTCCTGCGTGCTGGCCTACGCCTCCGATATGACATTGCTTGACACGGCGCTGTTTGCCCATGGCACCAGCGTATTCGATCCCAAGCTTCAGGTCGCAAGCCTCGACCACGCCATGTGGTTCCATCGACCGTTTCGCGCGGACGAATGGCTGCTTTATTCCGAGGACAGTCCGTCGGCATCGGGCGGGCGCGGCTTTACACGCGGCACGCTTTATTCCCGCGACGGCCAGCTTGTCGCCTCCGTCGCGCAGGAAGGATTGATCCGCATGCGCGGCGAGGACTGACCCGGACGGCCTTGCGGTCTACGAAAAACTGCCGCTGAAACCCGTGATCGCCAGCGGATTGTCCGAAATCGCCTTGGCATCCGGCGTGTCGGTCGCGACACCGCCGGTGAAGGCGTCGAACATGCGCTGAACGAACCCCTCCGGCAAGTCGCGCGTGATGAAGACAAGCCGCGTGCGGTGATCGTCGTCCGGCCATTTGGGCAGGGTGGCCGGCGGATGAAACACATGCTGCACCCCGTGCAGCACCACCGGCCGGTCGGGATCCTCGGCGATCTTCACGATGCCCTTCATGCGCAAGAGCTTCGGCCCATGCGCGGAGCGCAGAAGATCGAGGAACATGTCGAGACCGCCTGCGGAAATCGCGCGGTCGCTGGTCAGCGAGAAGGCGCGAATTCCGTCGCCGTGCCGGTTCACGTCGTGCCCGTGATCGTGGTGGTATCCATCATCATGGTCGTGCGGATGCGCGTGACCGTGATGCGCGTGATCGCTGCCATAGGCTTCCGCATTGAGCCAGCGCGCCACATCGGCTGTCTTGGTCGCCGGGTCGTAGAGCCCCGTTCCGATCAGATGGACCGCGTCCGCCTCTCCGTCGGCGGCGATCAGGACCGGCGCGGCCGGGTTGAGCGCCGCGATGCGTTGCCTCAGCGGCGACGCAGGGTGAAGCGCATTGGCGCCTCCGTCCAGATCCGTCTTGGTCAGGACGATGCGATCGGCAACGGCGATCTGCTTCACCGCCTCTTCCTGTGCCTCGATGGTGCCGAGCCCGTTGACCGCATCGACAAGCGTCACCACGCCGTCGAGCTGGTAGCGCATCACGAGATAGGGATGCTGCATCACCGTATGGAGCACCGGCGCGGGGTCGGCGAGGCCCGTCGTTTCGATCACGACCCGCGACAGCCGCTCCGTCCGTCCGTTGTCGAGGCGGCGCAGCAGGTTTTCAAGCGTGGTGACCAGATCGCCGCGAATGGTGCAGCACAGACATCCCGACGACAGTTCGATGATACCTTCCTCGCCGCCTTCCACGAAAAGATGATCGAGCCCGACCTCGCCGAATTCGTTGATGATCACGGCAGCATCCGACAGGGCGGGATCGCCCAGGAGCCGGTTGAGCAGCGTCGTCTTGCCGGCTCCGAGGAACCCGGTGATCACGGTGAGCGGGATCGGCGGCTTGGGGCCGCGCGCAGGCTTTTGCGAAGACGGTGACTGCGTCACGGGAAACCCTCTGTGGGACTGCACAGCGCGTGGCGCTGCGGGACATGGAATAAGACCGACGTCGGGGCGGCATGCCCGACGCGGCGCGGCCGGTCAATCTTCCGGAATGAACAGGAAATCCGGCGCCGCGCCTAAGGACGCGGGTTTTGCGGCGGGATCGGTGCGATCAGCAGCGGCTCGCCGCGAAAGATCGCTCCCGGCTTTGCGGCTTGTTGTGCTGCGACAGGCGCCGCGACATCCGGCACCGACACAAGTTCTGCGGCGGCGGCCAGAGGCTTTGCGACAGGTTTCGGCGTGCCGGGCACAGGCAAGGGCTTGCCTTCGAGGATACGCGGGGCAACTGCCGCACGCGGGGCTGCCGTGGAAACGGTAACCGCCTCATAGGCCAGCCGGCGCGGCCCGATCACCGCGTCCATGACCTTGGCCCAATCGGTCTTCCCGTCGGCCCGCTTGGGGACGGCAAGCAACTCGACGGATCCGAACGCGGTCGGGGTTGGCGCGGCAACGATGCTGCGGCGAATGCCACCGCCATTGAGATCGCCGCGCGCGAAGGACAGCACGGAGGACGGGCGCGTTTTCTGTCCGAACGCCGCCAGGAGCTCTTCCGCCTTCGGTCGCGAATTGCGTTTGCAATAGCCGTCCGCGGGCGGCTTTGCGGAAACGCCGGCAAGCTGATCGACGGATCGTCCGCCGCGTTCCTTGAAGCCGGCATCGATCAATGCACGCGCCTTGGCCGCGCGCTCCACGCCGGAGGCCGCCCCCAGGATCACCGCCATCACCGTGCGCCCGCCCCGGGTCGCGGACACGACGACATTCAGGCCCGCATTGCAGATATATCCGGTCTTCATTCCGTTGGCGCCTTGCACCCTGAGCAGGAACTCCCGGTTCGCCGAGCGCAACGTCTTCTTGCCCACACGAATGCCGGGAAGGCTGAAATAGGGACGGTACTGCGGAAACTCACGCCACACCGCACGCGCCAGAACGGCGAGATCGCGTGCGGAAGACACCTGACGGTTGTCCGGCAGGCCATGCGGATTGACGAAGCGCGTCGCGCTCATGCCGAGGCGTCGGGCTTCCGCATTCATCTGTGCGATGAAGGCCGGTTCGGACCCGCCGATCGCCTCCGCCACGGCAACCGCGACATCATTCGCGGATTTCACGATCACGATCTTGAGCGCGCTTTCCAGCGAGATCCGCGTTCCCGGCTTGAACCCCATCTTGCTGGGCGGTTCCGCATAGGCATTTGCGCTGATCGTCACGACGGACTGCAGGGTCGCCCGACCCTCGCGGATGGCCTTGAAGGCGAGATAGGCGGTCATCAGCTTGGTGATGGAGGCCGGGTACCATTGACGGCGCGCCTGTTTCTGGTCGAGCACGGCGCCGCTGTCCATGTCGACCACGATCCAGGCGCCGATGTCGGCGCGGGCCACGGGCGCGGGAAGCGCCAGCATCGCAAGCGCAACATACAAAACAAGCCGCCGCGCCGGACGAGCCGGCGTCGAGAGCGCTGCCAGGACTGATCGCAACATACCGTGCCTTCCGTCTTCGATAAGCCCTCGAGCCGATCCTCAGCCGTATCTAACCGAACGCGCGGCGCAAATGCAAAACACGCCTGCGCGCGTGGCACGCGTACACGCCCGAAGTGACCGCAAACAAGGCAATTGAACAAAATTGCGGCATTGGCGAGGCGAATGACGGTCCGGCCTTTGCGACGGAACGGGCGACTCGCCTGCAAAAGCGGGCCCTGCACCCGCCGCTTCCGCTCCGGCAGCAGCAGATTGGCCCCTGTCTTGCTACACGTTACGGAAAATCCGGAACGGATGACAAGGCCACATTGTTTCTCGGTTTCGCAACGACCCAAAATGCGAGCGGACACCCCATCAATGACGATTGACACCGCCTTCTCGGCAAGTGCGAACCCTCTCGGCCTCCAGCGGGTGACGGGACGCGCCCGGGTCCGGTTCGAGAAAGCAGGCGGCACAGTCCGGCTGCGTGATCTCGACCAGAGTGGCTCGGCCAAGGTTCGCATCCCGAAAACCCACGGCGACGCACCCCTGGCCGTTTTTCTCAACACCGCCGGCGGCCTCACCGGGGGCGACAGTCTGGAGTATGAGGCCGGTGTCGGCGAAGACGCCCAGGCCGTGATCACCACGCAGGCGGCGGAGCGCATCTACCGCAGCCAGGACGGCCCGGCGCAGGTGCAAGGCCTGATCCGGGTCGACAGCGGCGGCCTGGTCGAATGGCTGCCGCAGGAAACGATCCTGTTCGACAAGGCGGCTCTGACCCGCGCGCTCGCCGTCGATCTGGAAGGAGACGCCCGCCTGCTTGCGGTGGAAAGCGTCGTGCTGGGCCGCGAGGCAATGGGCGAGGATGTCCACGCCGTGTCTTTTCGCGACCGCTGGCGCATCCGCCGCAACGGACAGCTGGTCTTCGCCGACGAGACGCGCATCAGCGGCGATGCGACCGACATCCTCTCCGGATCGGCGACAGCGGCGGGGGGACGCGCCTTCGCCACGCTCGTCGATTGCCGAAAGGACGCGGAAACCGAGATCGACCGCGCAAGGGACGCGCTCGCCGGCATCCGTCGCGAGGGCCTGAATGCAGGTGTCAGCGCCCGCACCGGCCTGCTGATCTTCCGGCTCGTGGCCGAGAACGGACAAATCCTGCGCGCCGGTCTGATGGCACTGCTGGAAATGTGGCGGGGCGCGCGTTTGCCGCGCACATGGTATTGCTAACCTCAGGGCCACCGTTCCGGGCTGCTGAAGCGAACGAAAAAACGACTTGAACAAACGGGTTTGGGGACCGCCAGATGAAACTGACTCCGCGCGAAAAGGACAAGCTGCTGGTGGCGATGGCCGCCGTGGTGGCACGCAAGCGGCTGGACCGGGGCGTCAAGCTCAACCACCCCGAAGCGATTGCCCTGATCACCGACGTCGTCGTCGAAGGCGCGCGCGACGGACGCAGCGTCGCGGAGATGATGAGCGCGGGCGCCGCGGTGCTCACGCGCGACCAGGTCATGGACGGCGTCGCCGAGATGATCCACGACGTCCAGGTCGAGGCAACCTTTCCAGACGGCACCAAGCTCGTCACCGTTCACCAACCGATCCGATGAGGGCGCCGACATGATCCCCGGAGAAATCTTTCCCGCTGATGGCGAGATCGAACTGAATGCCGGACGGCCCACGCTCGAGATCGACGTCGCCAACACCGGCGACCGGCCCGTCCAGGTCGGCTCCCACTATCATTTTGCCGAAACCAATCCTGCGCTCGACTTCGACCGGGCGGCGGCGCGCGGGTTGCGCCTTGATATTCCGGCCGGAACGGCGATCCGCTTCGAGCCGGGTCAGACGCGCAGCGTCACGCTCATTCCCTTCGTCGGAGACCGCACCGTCTACGGCTTCAACGGCAAGGTGATGGGACCACTATGACGCGCAAGCACGCACGCATCCCCCTCGCCGTTTTCCTGCTGATGCTGCTCGCGCCGTTCGAGGTGCGCGCGCAGGACGTCGACTGCTCGGACCCCGTCACGCAGATGGAAATGACCTATTGCGCCGAGCAGGACTGGCAGGCGGCGGACAGGGAACTGAATGCGGCCTACGGCCGGGCCATGGCCGCGATGAAACGCATGGATGCCGATCTGGCCGACAGCCCGACGCTCGCCGGCGCGGCGGATGCCCTGCGCAACGCCCAGCGCGCCTGGATCCCCTATCGCGACGCCGCCTGCGCCGCCTACGGCTTTCAGGCCCGTGGCGGCACGATGGAACCGATGCTGATCTATCAATGCCGCGCCGATCTCACCGGCCAACGCACCCGCGAGCTCGATGACCTCGCAAGCGGTCTCGGCAACTGAGCCTTGCCATGACCCGCGCCGCACCGTCTGGAGACCCCGATGCCCCATAAATTGTCGCGCGCCGCCTATGCGGACATGTTCGGCCCCACCACGGGCGACCGGATCCGTCTTGCCGACACCGATCTGATCATCGAGGTCGAGAAGGACTTCACCGTCTATGGCGACGAGGTGAAGTTCGGCGGCGGCAAGGTCATCCGCGACGGCATGGGCCAGTCGCAGCGCACCCGCGCGCAAGGCGCGGTCGACACGGTGATCACCAATGCCGTGATTGTCGATCACACCGGCATCTACAAGGCCGATATCGGGCTGAAGGACGGCCGCATCGCGGCGATCGGCAAGGCCGGCAACCCCGACGTCCAGCCCGGCGTCGACATCGTGATCGGTCCGGGGACGGAGGCGATCGCGGCGGAAGGCAAGATCGTCACCGCCGGCGCGCTCGACGTGCACATCCACTTCATCTGCCCGCAGCAGATCGACGAGGCGCTGACCTCGGGCGTCACCACCATGCTCGGCGGCGGCACGGGGCCGGCGACCGGCACCAACGCCACGACCTGCACACCCGGCCCCTGGCACATCGAGCGCATGCTGCAGGCGGCCGAGGCCTTCCCGATGAACCTCGCCTTCGCCGGAAAGGGCAATGCGGCGCTTCCCGCGGCTCTCGAGGAACAGGTGCTCGCCGGTGCCTGCGCGCTGAAACTGCATGAGGACTGGGGCACGACGCCGGCGGCCATCGACTGCTGCCTGTCGGTCGCCGACGCCTATGACGTCCAGGTGATGATCCACACCGACACGCTGAACGAGTCCGGCTTCGTGGAAAACACCACCGCCGCCTTCAAGGGCCGCACCATTCATGCCTTCCACACCGAGGGTGCCGGCGGCGGCCACGCGCCCGACATCATCAAGCTGTGCGGCGAGGCCAACGTCATTCCCTCCTCGACCAATCCGACCCGGCCCTACACCGTCAACACCATCGACGAGCATCTCGACATGCTGATGGTGTGCCACCACCTCGACAGTTCGATTCCCGAGGACGTCGCCTTCGCCGAAAGCCGCATCCGCCGCGAGACCATCGCGGCCGAGGACATCCTCCACGACATGGGCGCCTTCTCCATCATCGCCTCCGACAGCCAGGCAATGGGCCGCGTCGGCGAGGTGATCATTCGCACCTTCCAGACCGCCCACAAGATGAAGGTCCAGCGCGGACGTCTTTCCGGCGAGAGCGGCGACAACGACAATCTGCGCGTCCGCCGCTACATCTCCAAGGTCACGATCAACCCGGCCATCGCCCACGGTCTGTCGGAGCATGTCGGCTCTGTGGAAGTCGGCAAGCTCGCAGATCTGGTTCTGTGGGATCCGGCCTTCTTCGGCGTGAAGCCGGATCTGGTGATGAAACTCGGCACCATCGCGGCCGCCCCGATGGGCGATCCCAACGCCTCGATCCCGACGCCCCAGCCGGTGCACTATCGTCCGATGTTCGGATCTTTCGGCCGCGCAATGACCGCCTCTTCGGTGACCTTCGTGTCGCAGGCCGCCTATGAGAACGGCATCAAGGACCGGCTCGGGCTCGACCGCCTCGTGCTTCCCGTCGCCAACACGCGCGGCGGTATTTCCAAGGCCGCGATGGTGCTGAACGACGCAGCACCCAAGATCGAGGTCGACCCGGAAACCTACGAGGTGCGCGCCGACGGCGAACTGCTGACCTGCGAGCCGGCCGAGGTGCTTCCCATGGCCCAGCGCTACTTCCTGTTCTAGGCTCGGCGCGGCACAAACGGTGATCGGGAGGGACATGCGATGTATACGGTGATCGGCTTTCCGCGCACGCGCGCCATGCGGGTGATGTGGATGCTGGAAGAGCTTGGCGAGGGCTACGACCTGGTGCCGGCGATGCCGCAAAGCGACGAGGTTCGAACGCTCAATCCGCTCGGCAAGGTGCCGGTGCTGAAGGACGGCGCGCATGTGCTCACCGATTCCGTCGCGATCTGCCAGTATCTCGCCGACAAGCACGGCGCACTGACATATCCCGCAGGCACGCCGGAGCGCGCCCGCCAGGATGCGGTTACGCAGTTCACCGTCGACGAGGTCGAGGGCGCGCTGTGGACGGCGGCCAAGAACAGCTTCATCCACCCGGAAGACCTGCGCGTGCCGGAGATCAAGCGCGTCTGCGCGGCGGAATTCGCAACCGCGATGCAGCGGCTCGAGGTCATGATCGGGGCGGGGCCGTTCGTGATGGGCGAGACGTTCACGGTGCCCGACATCCTGCTCGGCCACGCCGCCGGCTGGGCGCGGGCGGCAAAGTTCGACGTGCCGGAAACCGGCCCCCTCGCCGATTATCTCGCTCGCGTCACGGCACGTCCCGCCTTCAAGGCGGCCCTCCTGCACGGCAAGGACGCCGACGCATGATCCGTGTCGCCGAAATTCTCCCCGCCGGGAGCTGGGAGGGCGCACCCGACGACAGCGTGGTGCTCGACCGCGAGGACCGTCACCGCCGCCGGGCGGTGCTCGACGGTGCGCGCGGAACGCAGGTGCTGCTCGATCAGCCGAAAGCCGTCCAGCTGCGCCATGGCGACGGCTTGCGGCTGGAGGACGGGCGTATCGTCGCGATTCTCGCCGCCGCCGAGCAACTGGTGGAAATCGAGGCGGACGGGTTTGACGCGCTTCTCAGAATCGCCTGGCACCTCGGCAACCGCCACCTGCCGACGCAGCTTGTCCCCGGCGCGCTGCGCATTCGCCGCGATCATGTCATCGAGGATCTCGTGACCCGCCTCGGCGGACGAATGAACGTGATGACGGCGCCGTTCGATCCCGAAGGCGGCGCCTATGGCCATGGCACGGTGCAGGGTCACGACCACCCTCAAGACCACGGACACGGGCATGACCACGCGCATGGGCATCACCATTCCCATGACCGATGACGCCGCCCTGTCGCCGGACGCGCTTCATGCGCTGCTGGCCTGGATGTCGCCGGCCTTTCCCGTCGGCGCCTACACCTACAGCCACGGGCTGGAATGGGCCGTGGAAGAGGGCACGGTGAAGGATGCGCCAAGCCTTGAAGCCTGGCTCGGCGATGTCCTGCGCCATGGCGCGGGCCGCTCGGATGCAATCCTGCTGGCACGGGCGATGGATGCTGCGAATGCCGGCGACACACGCGCCTTTCTCGACCTGCTTGAACTGTCGCTTGCCCTGCAGCCCTCCGCCGAGCGCTTCCTGGAGGCCAGCGCCCAGGGCGGCGCCTTCATCGCGGCGGTGCGCGATGCCTGGCCGGCCCCGCACGAATGCCCTGCGTCGGCGCTTTTCCAGGATCTGACGAGCGGACCCGAGGCGGTCCCCCGAAACGGCTGGAGCTATCCGCTCGCCGTGGCGCTGGCCGCCAGCGCGCATGACATCCCGGCCGCAGCGGTCGTCGGCGCCTACCTGCATGCCTTCGCCGCAAATCTGGTGTCGGCGGCGGTGCGCGCGGTGCCGCTCGGCCAGACCGACGGCCAGCGCGTGATCCGGGCGCTCGGCCCCGCCATCGCCGCCCTTGCCGGCGACGCGCCGGACAGCGGCCTAGAGGATATCGGTGGCTGCGCCTTTCTCGCCGACATCGCCTCGATGAACCACGAAACCCAATACACGCGGCTGTTTCGCTCATGACCCACCAACCGGTGAGATCGGCACGCCGCCAGATGCAAGAACCTGCGGAGATCGGATAGATGGCACCCCTGAACGGACCTTTGCGCGTCGGCATCGGCGGCCCCGTCGGCTCCGGCAAGACGGCGCTGATGGATGCGCTTTGCAAGAAACTGCGCGACACCTTCGAGATCGCCGCGATCACCAACGACATCTACACCAAGGAAGACGCGGAGTTCCTGACCCGCTCCGGTGCGCTGGAAGCCGCCCGCATTCGCGGCGTGGAGACCGGCGGCTGCCCGCATACCGCGATCCGCGAGGACGCCTCGATCAATCTCGCGGCGGTCGCCGATCTCGAGGCGGCCTTCCCCGCGCTCGACCTGATCCTGATCGAATCCGGCGGCGACAATCTCGCCGCGACCTTCTCGCCGGAGCTTGCGGACCTGACGATCTACGTGATCGACGTCTCCGCCGGCGACAAGATCCCGCGCAAAGGGGGCCCCGGCATCACCCGCTCCGACCTTCTGGTGATCAACAAGACCGATCTCGCGCCGCTGGTCGGCGCCTCGCTCGAGGTGATGGATCGCGACGCGCGCATGATGCGCCGCGAGCGCCCCTTCGTCTTCACCAACGTCAAGACCGGCAGCGGCGTCGACGAGGTCCTCGGCTTTCTTTTGAAGCGCGGCGGACTGAGCGAAAGCGAAAAGGCCGGCTGAGCGCCCGCGATCTTTCCCGACAGGCCGTTTGCGCTATAAGGTGCAGGCAAAAAGGCCGACGGGAGACATGCGCGATGATGCTGGACGGGATCAATCTGCTGGCGGTGCTGGCGGCCGCCATCGCCTCCTTCGTCGCCGGCGCGGCCTGGTACGGCGTGCTCGGCAAGCACTGGATGCGCGCGGCCCGTTTGACGAAGGAACAGACCCGCCCCTCCGCACCCCTTTTTGCCGGCACCTTCCTCTGCCAGCTGCTGATGGCCTTCGTCTTCGCCGGTCTGGTCTATCACGCCGGCCCGGTGACGGTCGCCAACGGCCTGCTGTCGGCGAGCCTCGTCTGGGTCGGGTTGATCGCCACCAGCCTGATCGTCAATCACCGGTTCCAGGGACGGCCCTGGTCGCTGACCCTGATCGACGGCGGGCACTGGCTGGCGGTTCTGCTCGTCCAGGGCGCGGTAATCGGCGCCATCGGCTGAGCGCGGTTTCTCCCGCTTTTCGTTCCAAAGGCTTACGCGTTGATCCCGAGCCTACGAAAGAACGACGGCTGCCCAGTGGACGGCCCGCCCCCTCATCCCCATAATGCGCGGCATTCGCAAGCACCGCACCCGCGAACGTGCGGGCAAATGACATTTTGGGAGGGTCCGTATGTCCGAAAATCTCTATCCGGTTCCGGCGGACATCGCCGCCACGGCGCTTGTCGACAACGCCAAGTACCAGGAAATGTATGAGGCCTCGGTCGCCGACCCGGAAGGCTTCTGGGCCGAGCACGGCAAACGCATCGACTGGATCAAGCCCTACACCAAGGTCAAGAACACCTCCTTCGATCCGCACAACGTCTCGATCAAGTGGTTCGAGGACGGCACGCTCAACGTCTCCGCCAACTGCGTCGACCGCCACGTGGCGACGCGCGGCGACAAGCCGGCGATCATCTGGGAAGGCGACGACCCGTCCGAACACAAGATCATCACCTACAAGGAACTGCACCACGAGGTGAACAAATTCGCCAATGTTCTCCACGCAATGGGCGTGAAGAAGGGCGACCGCGTCACCCTCTACCTGCCGATGATCCCGGAAGCGGCCTATGCGATGCTCGCCTGCGCCCGCGTCGGCGCGGTGCACTCCATCGTCTTCGGCGGCTTTTCGCCCGACAGCCTCGCCCAGCGCATCACCGGCTGCGAGTCCAAGGTGGTGATCACCGCCGACGAGGGCCTGCGCGGCGGCCGCAAGGTGGCGCTCAAGGCCAATGTCGACAAGGCGGTCGAGGGACTGGACGTCGACAAGGTCATCGTCGTCAAGCGCACCGGCGGCGACATCTCGATGAAGGACGGCCGCGACGTCTGGTACCACGAGGAAGCCGACCGGGTCTCCGACCATTGCGCGCCGGTGGAAATGAACGCGGAAGATCCGCTGTTCATCCTCTACACGTCCGGTTCCACGGGCCAGCCCAAGGGCGTGTTGCACACCTCGGGCGGCTATCTGGTCTACGCCTCGATGACGCATGAGTACGTCTTCGACTGCAAGGACGACGACGTCTACTGGTGCACGGCGGATGTGGGCTGGGTGACCGGCCACTCCTACATCGTCTACGGGCCGCTCGCCAATGGCGCCACCACGCTGATGTTCGAGGGCGTGCCGACCCATCCCTCGCCGGCCCGGTTCTGGGAGGTGGTCGACAAGCACAAGGTGTCGATCTTCTACACCGCACCGACCGCGATCCGCTCGCTGATGGGAGCGGGTCCCGACCATGTCACCAAGACCTCGCGCAAGTCGCTGCGCATTCTCGGATCCGTCGGCGAGCCGATCAATCCGGAAGCCTGGCAGTGGTATTACGATGTCGTCGGCGACGGCCGCTGCCCGATCGTCGACACCTGGTGGCAGACGGAAACCGGCGGCATCCTGATCACGCCGCTGCCGGGTGCCACGGATCTCAAGCCGGGCTCCGCGACGCGGCCCTTCTTCGGCGTCCAGCCGGCGCTGGTCGACGCGGAAGGCAAGATCCTCGACGGCGCCACGGAAGGCAATCTCGTGCTGCTCGACAGCTGGCCGGGCCAGATGCGAACGGTCTACGGCGACCACGAGCGCTTCGTGCAGACCTATTTCTCCGCCTACAAGGGGATGTATTTCACCGGCGACGGTTGCCGCCGCGACGCGGACGGCTACTACTGGATCACCGGTCGCGTCGACGACGTGATCAACGTCTCGGGCCACCGCATGGGCACGGCGGAAGTGGAATCCGCACTCGTCGCCCATCCCAAGGTCTCGGAAGCCGCCGTGGTCGGCTATCCGCACGATCTCAAGGGGCAGGGCATCTACGTCTATGTGACGCTGATGGCCGGCGAGGAGCCGAGCGACGAACTGGCCAAGGAACTGCGCACCTGGGTGCGCAATGAGATCGGCCCGATCGCCTCGCCGGACCTCATCCAGTTCGCCCCGGGCCTGCCCAAGACCCGCTCGGGCAAGATCATGCGCCGCATCCTGCGCAAGATCGCCGAGGACAGCTTCGAGAACCTGGGCGACACCTCGACGCTCGCCGACCCCGCCGTGGTCGACGACCTGATCGAGAACCGTCAGAACCGCCCGTCCTGACGGCGGCTGACGGACCACGTCGAACCGAACAGCAAACGCCGGGACCGCAAGGCCCCGGCGTTTTGCATTCCGACGACCCGTCGCAGCCGCGCTCAGCGCGCCAGATAGGTCGTCTTGATCTGGTTGGCGATGGCCGAAAAACGCTCGATCAGTTCATCGTCATCGTCGGCGAGATAATAGTCCGACGGCGTCGAGGCACACTTTTCCATGACCTTCTTGGCATTCGAATTGCCGCCGATCTGGAAGCCCACCGTGATGATCTTGATGCCGCTGTCTTTTGCTTCCTCGCACAGCCGGATCGCCCGATTGGTGGATTCAGAGCCCCCGGTATGTGCCAGCCAGTCATAGTTCACACCGCGAACCCGCGCCGGCTGAAAGTAGGTATTGAACTCACCGTCCGTCATCAACAGCATGTATTTCAGAACGCGTTCATCGGTTTCAGGTGCCGGACGACTTTCAGAAGGCCACAGTCCCGACCAGCGGCTGGACAGCGTGTACCACCCCCAGGCGACTCCGGTCTGGCCGGCCGTGTTTCCCGACGCCTGGAGATTGGCGATCGTGTGCAAGGGCGTGCCGCGCTTCGAGGACGACCCCGGATCGAGGGTAAGCGGCACGAGTTCGGCGTCCGGGCAGACGAACCCGGAGCTGCTGCGAACAGAATTGCCACTCTTGTAATAGCCGCGCTTGTAGCCGCTGCGCACCGTTCCCGGGCCGACGACCGCCGTCGTATAGCTGTCATCCGAATAGGCCTGCGCGCCAGTGCGTTCCGACACACAATATTCGAATGACTTGCGCGAGGCGTTCCATCCGCCCGTCGCTGTCGTCGCGCGACTGGTTCCGATGTTCACGCCGGAGGCATAGGGAATGACGGCGATCCGGACCTTTTCATTGGCGTCGGCCGAATCCGGCGGCACCAGCGTGTTCACAAAGGCTTCGGCCGCATCGCGCAGCGCGCGGATCTTCGACCCGCCCATCGATCCGGTCACGTCGAGCACCAGCGCCGCCTCGACGCTTTTGGGATAAATCGCCTGCGCGGCGACCGACACGTCGAGCTTTTCCGGCCCCAGACCGCCGAGACCGATGAAAAAGGTCGGAACGCTGGCGCTCGCCGCCACCGCGATCTGGCGTGTCAGCGTGTTGATCTGCGGCTCGTCGATCGTCACGGTGGCGCCGGAGACACTGGAGCCATCGCCGTTCGCGCCGAAATAGGCCGCGTAATTGTCGTCGAGGAAGGACCGGATCTCGCCCTCCGTCATGTTGCGAATCGACAGTTCGCGCGCCACCGCCAGCATCGCCGCGTCGAGGCCGCGCGCCAGCGACTGGCGCTGGTTGACAGCGCGGGCGAAGTCGATCCCGGCCCCGGCAGCCACGATGACGAACACCAGCACGATCGCAAACAGCGGCAGGATTGCGCCCCGCCTGTCCCGGGCGAACCCGGACAACCGCGAATGTCTTGGGTCGAACTTCCAGCCTGTCATCTCACGCTCTCCGGCGGCGCCATCCTTCGGCGTCGTTTGCCGGGAGTTTGCAGGGAGAAGACGTAAGTCTGGTTAAGACGGATTTGCGCGCGCACGGGTTTTTGCCCGCACGATTGACAGATCCTTAACCCGACTGAAGAAAGCCGGACGGATCGCCGCTCACGGCTCCAGTTCGGTATCCCAGTAGAGAAAGTCGAGCCAGCTGTCGTGGAGGTAGTTCGGCGGAAACTGCCGGCCATTGTTGTGCAGGTCCTGCACGCTCGGCGCAAACGGCATGTGAAACGGCCACATGCCGATATCCTTGCAGGACTTGTTGGCCTTGCGCAGGTTGCAGGGCGAACAGGCGGTTATCACGTTTTGCCAGGTAGTCTGGCCGCCGCTGGACCGGGGCACGAGATGGTCGAAGGTCAGTTCGTCGCGGGCGCCGCAATACTGGCACTGGAACCGGTCGCGCAGGAAGACGTTGAAGCGGGTAAAGGCGGGGTATCGGTTTGGCTTTATGTAGCTTTTCAGGGAGACGACGCTGGGAAGGCGGAATTCGCTGCTCGGACTTCGCACGGTAACGTCATATTCGGAGACGATGTTCACCCGGTCGAGAAAGACGGCTTTCACCGCGTCCTGCCATCCCCAGAGCGACAGCGGATAATAGGTAAGCGGCCGGTAGTCCGCATTCAAAACAAGGGCCGGATGCGCCCCTGAAGAGATGGCGACGTTCACACCTTCGCTCCTCGTGCCGTTCAAGAACGGAAACAGCGCCTCGGCGCGTCCCGATGCCGGCATAGTGTAGAGCGACAGTGACAGTCTTGTGAAGCAGATAACCGCGCGCGACGTGACGTCGCGCGCGGTTTTTCAGGTCGGCGTCAGGCTTTCGGCCAGTCGCGAATATCCACGAAATGACCGGCAATGGCCGCGGCGGCCGCCATCGTCGGCGAAACCAGATGCGTGCGGCCCTTGAAACCCTGGCGGCCCTCGAAGTTTCGGTTCGAGGTGGAGGCACAGCGCTCGCCCGGCGCCAGCTTGTCGGCGTTCATGGCCAGACACATTGAACAGCCGGGCTCGCGCCACTCGAATCCGGCGGCCTTGAAGATCGCATCGAGCCCTTCAGCCTCCGCCTGCGCCTTCACCAGGCCGGAGCCGGGAACGACCATCGCGCTGACGGTGTCGGCCACCGTGTGGCCGCGCACGACCTCGGCGGCGGCGCGCAAATCCTCGATGCGCCCGTTGGTGCACGACCCGATAAACACGCGGTCGAGCGTGATATCCGTGATCGGCGTTCCCGCTTCCAGCCCCATGTACTGCAGCGCGCGCTTCTTGGAGGCTTTGCGGTTCTCCTCCGGGATCTCGTCGGGATCCGGAACGCTGCCGGTTACCGAGATCACGTCCTCGGGGCTGGAGCCCCAGGTGACGATCGGCGGAAGATTTGCCGCGTCGAGACGGATTTCCTTGTCGAAATGCGCATCCTCGTCGGTGAACAGCGTCTTCCAGTAGGCCACCGCCTGATCCCACGCGGCGCCCTTCGGCGCCTTGGGGCGATCCTTGATATAGGCGAAGGTCTTTTCGTCCGGCGCGATCAGGCCGGCGCGCGCGCCCGCCTCGATCGACATGTTGCAGACCGTCATGCGGCCCTCGATCGACAGGGCCCGGATCGCATCGCCTGCATACTCGATGACGTGGCCGGTGCCGCCGGCCGTGCCGATCTCGCCGATGATGGCAAGGATGATGTCCTTGGCCGTCACGCCGTCCGGCAATTCGCCGTCAACGGTGACGCGCATGTTCCTGGCTTTTTTCTGGATCAGCGTCTGCGTGGCGAGCACATGCTCGACCTCCGAAGTGCCGATGCCATGCGCCAGCGCGCCGAATGCGCCATGCGTCGAGGTGTGGCTGTCGCCGCACACGATGGTCATGCCGGGCAGCGTGAAGCCCTGCTCGGGACCGACGATATGCACGATGCCCTGGCGGTTGTCCGTCTCGCTGTAATACTCGATGCCGAAGGCACCGGCGTTCTTGGCGAGCGTGTCCACCTGGAGGGCCGACTCCGGATCGTCAATGCCATGGCTTCGGTCGGTGGTCGGCACATTGTGGTCGACGACGGCCAGCGTCTTGCCCGGCTGGCGCACCTGGCGCCCGGTCAGGCGCAGACCCTCGAAGGCCTGCGGGCTGGTCACCTCATGCACCAGGTGGCGATCGATATAGAGCAGGCTCGTGCCATCTTCCTGCGTGTCGACGACATGGTCGTCCCAGATCTTGTCGTAGAGGGTTCTCGACGTGCTCATCCGTCTCTCCTTGAAAAACTCGCGTGGGCCGGCGCATGCGATCGCGCGCGCGGCGGAAAATCAGGGCAGGCTCAGCCGGGATCGCTCAGTCCGAAGGCGGCGCTCAGCCGGGCATGAAACCGGGAGGGCAGGCGCCGGCGGTCGCACATGACGACGCGGCGCCAGGGCAGCATCTGCCAGGCGACGTCGCGTTCGCATATTTCGGCATTCGACATCCGCACCACGACCCTGCCGTGAAAGATCCTTTCGCGATCCGCCGCCAGCGGCACGACCGTCCGGATGCATGCATCGGGCGGTTCGCCAGGGTGGACGGATCCGAACCCTTCAATGGCGCAGAACCTCCGTTCGGGTCAAGATCGGATCGTTCGGTCCGCTCGCCGTTCAGCGCAATTTCAGCAAGCGGATGGCGCGGTTGGCTTCCATTTGGCTGACGGCGGAGAATTCCCGCACGGCAGCATCCACGGTGTCGTCGGCAAGCGACAACGCGCGGCACCGTGCCATCGCGACGAGACGGAAGGTCGCCTCGTTCAGACCGAGGGCACGAGCGATAATAACGGCGGTGTCGACCTCGGGTGCGGCAAGTGCCCCCTTCGCGATCTGCTCGGAGACCTGCAGGATCTGGGCAGCAAGCCATCCGATATCATCGATACGCTTCTCGCGCGACAATTGCGAGATCGCCTGATCCACCGGCATCTTGCCGGAATTGACTCGGTCGAGCATGAGCTTGCGCGCCATCCGGGTTCGACGGGCAGCGCCCTTTTCCGCCATATAGGCCTGCTGGGCGATCTCCACGGCATGATCCATTTCCGCCGCCGGGAGCCGCGACACGAAATCGCCGAGCTTCTTGCTCAACCCTTCCGTCAGCGCATCGCGGATCTTGCCGGCGATGCTTTCGTCGTCGCGCGAACGCGCCAGCAGGTTTTGCTGCACGGTGGCATCGCCGCCGCCACGCTCAAGCAGCACGCCCACGCCCGACTGCGAAAACACGGCTCCCCGGTTTCCGGAAATCGCCTGGAGCACTTCGCGCCCGCTCTTCTCGACAATCACGTCGGTGACGGCCTCAGGCAAGCTGGCCCGCTTGGCGATTGCCATGCGATAGCTGTCGTCGCGGTTTTCCGCGATCTCGACCAGTTGTGCGGCGGTCAGCTTGGTCGATTGCTCAAGAACGGGCCCGGCCACCGCGATGGCATCGTCATTCGCCATCTTGTAGACGAGCGCATCCGGCGTTCGCTCCATCGGCGCCAGTTTTTCCGCCACCTCGGCGCGCACCGATTCGGTGAGCTGGTCGAGAATTCGCCCGACCACCTCGCAAAACAGCGCATTCTCATCGTTGCTGGGCATCTGCTGAACGGCGTCGAAGGCCTGGGTGATGGCCAGAACGAGATTGCGGCGATCGTCAGGTGTTGCGGCAAGGCTCAACGCCTTGATGCTTGCGAGGGTTTGCACAGTCGACCTCGTCAAAATTTGGGAGCGGTTTTGTTATGGCCCTATTTGAGGCGGCAAAGACAAGGATTCGGTTAACTCGAGCAAACAAACAGACCGGATGCGACAACAAGGTAAACACCCGTCGCGCACCGCATCTATCGCATCAGGTCGGGCAGGAAAAGTACCAGGCCCGGCAGCACCACGATGAGAGCCAGTCGCACCACATCGGCCGCCACGAACGGCAGTATTCCACGGAAAATCGTGGATAGGGGCACATCCGGCAGGACCGATTTCAACACAAAGACATTCAGCCCGACGGGCGGCGTGATCAGGCTGATTTCCGTTACGACAACAACGACAATGCCGAACCACACGAGATCGTAGCCAAGCGCCGCCATGACCGGCGCAAAGATCGGCACGGTCAACAGCACCATCGAGAGGCTTTCCAGCACCATGCCAAGGCAGAGATAGACGAGCAGGATCAATGCAAGGATCACCGGAGCCGGCAGCTCCGAGGCACGGGCAAATCCGGCAAGCGCCGACGGCAGACCGGCGATATTGACGAAGTTGGAGAAAATCAGCGCGCCGATCAGCACCATGAACATCATGGTGGTCGTGGCGGCGGTGTCGGCAAGCGTTTCCAGCAAGGTCTTAAGCGTCAGCCGGCCGCGGGCAAGCGCGATGACGAAGGCGCCGCTGGCGCCGATGCCGGCCGCCTCGGTGGCGGTGAAGGCGCCGGTATAGATCCCGCCGATGACCAGCGCGAACAGACCGACGATGCCCGACACGCCCCACAACGCCTTGAAGCGCGCGGCATAGGGCATGCGTTCGGCCGGAGGCCCGGCGGCCGGATTGCGCCAACAGGTGATGCGCACAGCCGCCATATACCCCAGAACGCCCAGAAGGCCCGGAACAATCCCGGCGATGAACAACCGCGCGATGTCCTGCTGCGCCGTGACCCCGTAAAGCACAAGAATGACGCTTGGCGGGATAAGAATGCCGAGCGTGCCGCCGGCGGCAATGACGCCACTGGCCAGCCCGTCGTCGTATCGGTAGCGGCGCATTTGCGGCAACGCCACCTTGCCCATGGTCGCGGCGGTGGCGAGAGAGGATCCGCATACGGCGGAAAAGCCGCCGCAGGCAACCGCGGTCGCCATTGCCAATCCGCCGCGGCGATGGCCGAGCCAGGCATGGCAGGCGGCATAGAGCTCATCCGACAGGCCGGCGCGCGTCACCAGATTGCCCATCAGCACGAACAGCGGCACCACCGACAGTGAATAGGACAGGCCCGTATCGAAGGTGGTCTGTCCGACAATGGCGAGTGCGGGACCTATGCCCAGCAGCACGGCGAGACCCAGACCGCCCACCGCTGCCATCGCCATGGCGATGGGCACGCCCGTGAACATCACCACGAGCAGGATCAAAAGGCCGGGCAACCAGGTTTCCATGCGAAGAGATTCCAAACGGATGCACGCCGGCAGGCCGTGCGACAGGGGAGGATCCGGACCGAAAAGCCGGGGACGGACTGTCCGGCGCTCAGTCGCGCCGGAAGACGACGGCGACGGCAATCACGGCGGCGACCGCAGTGAAAACGGCCATCGCACCGGCAACCGGACCGAGCGGAATGCCGAGATAGACAGTCGCATCGCCATAGGCGGTAAAGTCGCCGGCACTGACGGCAAGACGCCACGCCAGAACGATCAGAACCGCTGCGGTCACGATGGCGGCAAAAACCGCAAGCCCGCGCCGCACCGTTGTCGGCAGACGCGCGGTTAGCAGATCGACCGACACATGCTCGCGCCGCGCCGTCGTGATCGGCAGGCCGACGAAGATCACCAGCGCCAGCAGCACTTCGGTGAGTTCATAGGCCCCCGGCAGCGGCGCCGAAAAAAGCTCGCGCCCCAGCACATCGACGAAGGTCACGATCATCATCGTCAGCAACAGGAGCGACGCGGCAAGGCGGAGCACGAGCCCCGCCAAGCCGACAAGGCGGCGGATTCCGCTGCCCGTGCTTTCGCCGAATCGCAGTCCCGTCATTGCTCTTTGGCGATTTCGGCCTTGAGCATCTCGAGCGCGGCCGCGCCGTCGATGTCGCTCTTCGCCGCGGCATCCAGGAAGCCCTGCTCGATGCCGGCCAGCTTTTCCTCAAGCTCTGCCGTCATCGCCGCATCGGCCTGCGAAAGGGCAACGCCCTTTTCTTCCATCACCTCGGTTCCGGCCGCGTCCGCCGCATCCCAGGCCTGGCCCGCAAGCCGGGCCATTGCTTCGCCCGACACGCTGTCGATTGCCGCCTTGTCTTCCTCCGACAACCCGTCCCAGGTGCGCCGGTTCATCACCACGAAAAACGATGTGTTGTAGAGGCCGCCCGGCACCGAAACGCCGTTGCGCACGACCTCGTCAATGCGGAAGAACGGAACGGATTCGGCCGGAAACAGAATCCCGTCGGCGACGCCATTGGCGAGGATCTCGTAGACCTGCGGCGAAGGCGCCTGGACGCCAACCATGCCGAGACGATCCGCGATCTTTGCCACGACACCGCCGCCGATGCGCATCTTGAGGCCGGACAGGTCATCGACCGACGCCACCGGCGTATCTGTCGTGTAGATCATGCCGGGACCATGGGTGAAGACGGTCAGCAGCTTGACGCCATTGTGCTCATCCGCTGCGTCGAGCATGGCCTCCTGCACTCGCCAGTAGCCGACCGAAAGGGCTTCCGCGCTGTCGGACAGAAACGGCCCCTCGACGATCGGCGTCAGCTTGAAGCGACCGGGCGTATAGCCGTGCACCCCGTATCCGACATCCGCCGCGCCGGAACGGATCAGATCGAACTGGGCCGGCGGCTTGCCGATCGGTGACGTCATGATTTCGACCGTGACCCGGCCGTCCGTGGCCGCTTTCACCTGCTCGCCCCAGGGCGTCAGGATGTCGCGCACGATCGGATGCGACGGCGGCAGCCAGTTGGAGACACGCAATGTGGTTTCCGCCGAGGCGGGCACGCCCGAGCCGATGGTGGCACCAATCATGGCGGCTGTCGCCAGGACGCCAAAGAATTTTCTCATGTTCAATCCCCTCTGCTTGCCTGGTTTTTCAGGCTTTTTTGCTTGCGGTCTCGCTCGAAAGGGCATCCTCCGCCATTTTGCGGACCTTATCCAGTTGGATCTTGCCCAGAGCATTGCGCGGAAGTGCCGAAACGCAAACCACCGATTTCGGATGCTTGTAGCGGGCGAGGCGCCCGTCGAACTGGTCGAGAAGCGTCTGCTGGTCGCAGCCGCCTTCCGACGTCGGAACCACGACCGCGACGGGGGTCTCGCCCCACCGGGAACTGGCGACGCCGACGACGGCGGCCTCGCGCACCTGCGAAAACCCCTGCAGGATCCGTTCGATCTCCGCCGGATAGATGTTCTCGCCGCCCGAGATGATCACATTCTTCAAACGGTCGCGAAACCAGTAGACGCCGGCGGCATCCATTTCCGCAAGATCGCCGGTGCGAAACCAGCCATCGTGAAAGCTGTCGCGGGTCGCTTCGGGCCGGTTCCAGTATCCGGCGGTGACATTCGGGCCCTTGAGTTCAATCTCGCCGACCTCTCCCGTCTCGGCTTCCCGGCCGTTGATCATGATACGCGCGGTCGTGTGCAGTCCCGCACGCCCGATGGCGCCGAACTCGCCCGGCGCGTCGTCGAGCCGTTGATAGATCGAGACCGGTCCGGTCTCCGTCGCGCCATAGACCTGAAGAACCGGAACGCCGCGACCGACGAACCCGCCCATCAACTCGCGCGGCACGTCTGAAGACCCGGTCGCCACCAGCCGCAGGCTCGACAGGTCCGTGTCCGACCACGCCGGATGCGCCAGAACCGCGGCAAGCGTGGCCGGAACCAGGACGGTTACGCTCGGCCGGTCGGCGGAAATACTCTTCAACACCGTTTCGGCATGGAAACGATCATGCAGGATCACGCTTGCGCCGACGTAGAACGCCGGCGTGGTCTGGATGTTCAGCCCGCCGACATGAAACATCGGCAACACCGTCAGGACCGTGTCGTCGCTCGTCAGGCCCTGCATGTGCATGGCATTGAGTGCGTTGGCCTGAACCGCCGCCTGCGTCAGGACCGCTCCTTTCGGCCGGCCCGTCGTGCCTGAAGTGTAGACCAGAAGCAGCGCGTCGTCGGCCCGGCCAGGCGCCGCACCGGCGCTGACGGGCACATGCCCCGCGGCCCTGCGGATGAGACCGCCGTCGCCCGGATCGGCGCTGACGCATTCAGGGAGCGTTCCTTCCGCCGCCATCGCCTTCACGGTATCCGAAAAGGCCGGCTGGTGGATCAGCACACGCGCACCGCTGTCGCTCACCGCATGGGCGAGCTCCGGTGGCGCGAGGCGCCAATTGAGCGGAACCAGAATGGCGCCGAGACGCGCGACGGCGAACAGCAGCACCAGCGTGTCCGGTGCATTGGTGCCGAGATAAGCGATCCGCTCGCCCCGCCCGATGCCGTGGCGCTCGCGCAGAAGGCCCGCGACCGAGCCGATCGCGCGCGCCATGTCGCGATAGGTCAGGACCTCGCCGTCGAAGAGCACCGCCGGCTTGTCGGGGGTGAAGCGGGCATGCGCTTCGATCCAGCTGTCGATGGAGGTCACGCGTCGCTTTCTCCCGGCAGATACAGGCTCTCGCGGCCAATTCTGTCGAGACAGATCTCCGCCGTCCAGGGCAGCATCAGCGAGCCGCACCGGCTGTCGCGGTACATCCGCTCGAGTGGCAGGGTCTTGAGCATCGATTGTCCCCCGCAGGTGCGCACGGCAAGCTGGCAGATCTCGTTGGCATTTTCCATCACCGTATAATGCGCCGCCCAGGCGCGCATCATCTGTTCGCGCGTGGGATCGGGACCGGCTTCCGTGATCGCCTGGAACCACAGCGCCTTGGTCTGCTCCAGCATCAGCTGCATCTGGGCGACGCCGATCTGCTTTGTCGGGAACATCCGCCGCTTGACCGGCGGCAGGCCGGGCCATTCGCCGCGCAGGTACTTGACGGTGAAGTCATAGGCCGCCTGGGCGATGCCCATGTAGGTCGGCGACAGCGTCATGAACATGTGCGGCCAGCGGCTCGCCGCCTGATAGTAGACGCCGCGCGGCATCAGCTGCTCGTCGTCCGGCACGAAGACATCCTTGAAGATCAGCGTGCGCGAGACCGTGCCGCGCATGCCGAGCGGATCCCAGTCGCCGACGACCTCCACGCCCTCGGCCCGCGCCGGCACGGCGATATACATCGTGTCGCGGCGCGAGGGCTTTTCCCCCTCCTTCATCTCGCCGCAGAGAATGCCGTAGTAATCCGCGTGCCCCGAGAGCGAGGCGAAGATCTTCTTGCCGTTGATCAGCCAGCCGCCGTCGACCTGTTTGGCGTTGGTGGAAAAAGGCGCGGCACCCGCCGCGGCCGCGCCGCCTTCGGAAAACGGCTGCGAATAGATCGCACCCTCGTCGAGGATGCGGGCATAGTGGCGGGCGCGACGCTCCAGATGCAACTCGCGGTCGGCCGCGCTCATCTCGAGATCGTCTGTCAGCGCGCCCGTCCACAGGCACGAACAGACATGCATGTTCCAGGTGAGCGCGGTCGCCCCGCAATAGCGCCCGATCTCGGCGGCCGTCATCATGTAGGCGCGAAACGGCGCACCGTGACCGCCGTTTTCCTTCGGCACGCAAATGCCCAGGAGCCCGGCTTCGTGCATGTCGCGGTAATTTTCCGTCGGGAAGGTGGCTTCACGATCGTACATCTGCGCGCGCGGAGCGAACTTCGACTTCGCGACGCGGCGCGCGAGTTGGGTCAGTTCGGCTTCCTGACCGGTGAGCCGGAACGCTGCGGGATCGAAGATCGGCCGGTCGATGTCCGTTTCGTCAGGGACGGCGATGGTCATGGAGCGGGTCCTCTCTGGCTTGTCTTTCTTAAAGGGCAGTGTCGTTCAGGAAGCTTTGGATCTCTCCGGTGAAGGCGTCGGGGCATTCCAGCGGCGCCAGATGGCCGATGCCGTCCAGCTCGACGAAGCACGCTCCCGAAATCTTCTCCGACATGCGCCGCATCGTCGGCGCCGGCGCATTCTGGTCCTCGCCGCCGGCAATGAGCAGCACCGGCACCGGAATGCGCGAAAGCGCCTCGCGTTCGTCGAAGGTCGCAAGACAGCGAATCGCGGCCCGATAGGTTGCCTCCGGCACCTGCGACATCGCCGCGCGCGCCTGCTCCGCCGCCTCTGGCAGCGCCTGCGATCCGACGAGACCAGGCACGAATTCCGCCGCCAGATCCGGCATGGTCCGTCCGGCATCGAGCGGCGCGAGCCGCTCAGTGACGAACTGTTTCTGGAAACTGCCGTCACGGCTGCCGAAAGCCGCGGTCGTTGCCGAAAGCACCAGCGTGCGCACCCGCTCCGGATGCCGGGCGACAAAGGCC
Organism: Stappia sp. ES.058; assembly: GCF_900105595.1. GTDB lineage: Bacteria > Pseudomonadota > Alphaproteobacteria > Rhizobiales > Stappiaceae > Stappia. Next base: position 3,770,479 of record NZ_LT629784.1, read on the forward strand.
TGCGCCAGCATGCCGCCGATGGAATGGCCGACGAGGTCGACACGGGCGAGATGCAGCCGGTCGAGAAACGCGAGCAGCCCTTCCGTCAACCCGTCGAAAGTCATCTCACCGTCGAGATCGTGCCCGCCGTAGCCGGGCAGGTTCCAGCCGATGGCATCGCACCGCTTGCCCAGACCGGAAATCTGCGGGGCGAACATTTCGGCGCCCGCGCCGATCCCGTGAAGAAACACGACAGAGCGCGCGCCGCCGGTTGCGCGGATATGATCTTCGCCACTCATCTCAGCGCCTCGATCAGATCGCCGTCGACAACGACCGCCTCGCCGTCGAGCGCGATGGTGCAACCGCGCACGGGAATGTCGAAATGCCCCTTGGTGAACCGCCCGGCGAACTCGTTCGCGCCGGTGGAAAACAGGAAATTGCCGGAATAGGCGCGCACTTCCGTACCGTTGGTCTCGCGCTGATCGTACATGGTGAGCGCTTCGTAACGCGCCGCCTCGTTCATTCCGAAACCGACATGGCTGACCGCATAGGCATCGCGGTCGCCCCAGGCGGCCAGATAGCGGCGGGTCAGTTCGGCATCGGTGCCGTGGCCGTCGATCTCCGTGACGTAGTCGTCGACGATGGTCAGCCGGACCGGGCTTTCCAGGTAGCGCTTGAAGGTGAGATTCACATCGCCCGCGTCGAGCACCAGCGTGCCGTTGACGCTGCCGGCCTTCGGGAAACTGACGACGAGGCCCGCGGGCCAGTGCGCGACGCTGCCGGGCCGGTCGCACCAGCCCCAGACGCCGACCGTGGAGGCATCCGGCATCGCCACCGTGAGGTCGGTTCCGGCTTTCGAGGTCACCGTCATCACGGAACAGGCGCGAATTCGGGCGACGGCATCACGCACGCGGTCCTTGTCGCGCGGCTGCGGCAACAATCGCTCCAGCGCGTCCGGATGCTCGTTGGAAATCATCAGCAACCGCGCGCCATGCTCCAGAATGCGGGGCAGCTCGGGGGCGTGCAGCAGGCCCTCGACGGTGAGGTCCACGACAAGCCCGCTGGCCGCGAGTGCGGCTACCACAGCGTCCTGTCCGCCAAGCGCGGCCGAGGCGCCGGTCGAGCGCACCGGCACGGGGCTGTCCTGCGGCGGCGTCGGCACCACCACATGAAAGACGGTGGCCCCGAACCTGTGCAAGGCAAGTTCTGCGATGTGAACGTTGAGGGGCCGGGATTGGGTTTCGGACAAAAGCGCGACGGTTTCACCCTTCGTCACCTTGCACAGGGAAAACACACGCTCGAAGGCGTCGATCCATTTTCCCTCGATCCGATCGGCAAGCATGCGAACCCTCCCGAATGTTGTTTCCGGCCATGGCTTGGCGCAGGAACCGAAAAGAACTTGGAGGATCGTAGCAATATCGTTATTGTATGAAAAGGAATATTTTTATGTCTGAATGATCCAGTCGCGAGACAGGGACCACGCCATGATGACCGACCACCGTGAATTCCGTGCAGCGCTTGGCCGTTTCGCCACCGGCGTGACCATCGTCACCACGCTGGACGAGGCCGGGCGACCCGTCGGCCTGACCGCGAACTCCTTCAATTCCGTTTCGCTGGATCCGCCGATGGTTCTGTGGAGCCTTGCCCGCGCCTCGCGCAATCTGATGGCATTCGAACGGGCCTCCCACTACGCGGTCAATGTGCTCGCATCCGATCAGCGCGCGCTGTCCGACCGGTTCGCCAGACCCGCGCAGGACCGGTTCGCCGATGTCGACTGGCGCCCCGGCCTCGGCGGTGTTCCACTCCTTTCCGGGGTCACGGCCGTGTTCCAGTGCAGCCATGACGCGCAGGTCGAAGGGGGCGATCACATCGTCTTCCTCGGCGCGGTGGAAGCCTTTGAGGCCCGCGAACGTGAACCGCTCCTCTACCATGGCGGACGCTACGCCACCCCTCGCTATGCCCCGGCCCGGCCATGACCGGGACCGGCCGCTTCGTCGACGGCTATCTGCTCTACCTGCTGGCCCGCGCCTCCAGCGTCGCCAGCGCGGAGTTCCATCAGGAGGTGCGCGCGCAAGGCGTGTCCATCGCGGTCTGGCGCATCCTCGCGTCATTGAAGGGAACGAAAAAGGGGCTGACAGTCGGCGAACTGGCCCACAGCTGTCTCGCGCAGCAGCCCGCAATCTCCAAGACCGTGGAAAAGCTTGTCATCCAGGGCCTTGTGGAGCGTCACGCGGACAGCGGCGACCGACGCCGGGTCTGGGTCCGGCTCACGCCGGCCGGCGAGGAGCGTGCCGACGTGCTGATCGCCGGCGCGATGGCGCATCAGGGCCGCCTGCTCGAGGCGCTCGGGCCGGACAATGCCGATGTCCTCAAGACAGCGCTGACGCAGCTGATCGACCGCGCGCCCTGAGCCGGACGGCAAGGGCCCCTTCGACCCGGCATGGCCCCGCACCCGAACCGCCTGTCCCCGCAATGCACAGACCGGGCGATCCTCGCGCTTGCCAGCCGCCCGTTTGCGCAAGAAGCTTGGCAATAAGACCGAGCCGCCACGACGAACACGGATACAGGCCGCCAGATCCATCGGCCCCGCCGCACACCGAAAGACGCGCAACCCATGGTTTTCACGCTGATCAGCACCCTCATTCTCGGCATTGCCGTCGCCGGCCTCGTGATGCTGGGGAACCACCTTGTCGGCAGCCGCCTGCCGCGCTGGCTGGCACCGGCCGCTGCCGGGCTTGCCATGCTCGCCTACACGATCTGGACGGAATACGACTGGGTCGATCGCACGACGCGCGGCCTGCCGAACGGGCTGGAGGTGGTGCGCACCTATGAGACCTCAAACATCCTGCAGCCCTGGACGCTTGTGAAGCCGCGCATCAACCGGCTGGTCGCGCTCGACCGGCCGAGCATCGAGACCAACGAAAACGCTCCGCGCTACCGCAAGGCGGCGCTCTATCTCTTCGCCCGCTTCGAGCCGCCGCGCGAATTGCGCCAGATCTACGATTGCGACCAGAACCGCCGCATCGACCTGCTGCCGGGCGAGACCGTCGATCCGACAGAAATCCCCGATGCGGGCTGGGAGCAGCTTTCAGACGACCCGATCGTAAAGGAAGTGTGTAGCGGGGAGTGAGGGGAAGTTTTAATGAATAAACATGAATTTTAAAAGTAAAATAAAAGTAATTTTGTAAATATCCTATTTTGAGCGCGATAATTCAATTTTTATTAAGGTAACTCAATATGATCACGTTGTTCAAATAGAGGGATAGCGCACAATCGAAATATAAGCCAACAAGCATAAACGGCGTCGGCGCCGTAGGGGCTACTGTCGTTTAGGAGTCCATGAGCAACTTTATGGCGAAGGCTTGGTCCAGGTTTGGACAAGAAAACGCTATCGATATCAGTTGTGATGGCATCGCCAAACACTTCTTCTAATTCCGGACGCATATACTCAAAAAGCGCCGATATGGTGCGATCTTCTTGTAACTGCTTGGCGTCGTCGAACGTTGTGACGTCATGGCCATTCAGTTTCAGAATATGGCGAAGAGAATTTTCCAACATTGGCGTCAAGATATAGAGCGCGCTTACGCAGTCACCTTCAAAGAAGCGGGCGAAGCCCCGACTGAAAGTGTTAACCAGATTTTCTGGGACGAACGGGCTGTGCCGCATAAGAGCCTGAAATGTATCTTCTCCGACGTAATAATTCCCGTTGATGTATTGGCGTGCTACCTGAACCTGTCCTGAAACGTGGATACCCCTGCGCATGCTCTCCTGCTGAGCGATCTGCACCCGGATAGCATCGCCGCTATCCCCATCACCGAAACCTCCACCCTCGGATTTGTGAATCACTTTTCCTTCGTGGTCGTGAAATGACGCACCGAACAAGGAAGAAAGCGGATGGTCGTTGATAGACTTCACAGCATCTTCCATGAGCTTTTTCGGCGAGGGGGATCGTTCCAGGTCTGCAAAGATCAACAACAAGTCGATGAGATCACGTTCGCCATCAAGCTGGCCCTTGACCTGATCCGCGATTTCGCTGAGGTCCATGGGGTGGGAGAATGGCGACATTTCCTCTGCAATACCGGACTGGACGTCGATTAATTTGTGACGAAGTTGGGTGCGTCGTTCTCTCTGCCCCGGCACGCCATGATATTCGGCAATCGCTCCACTGAGCCAGTGCGAGGCCAGCATCGCTGAAGTGTGTTTCTCAGACTCGGCAACCAGCGCTTCAGCGGCACCTGTCCGGCACCGATTCTTTCCATCCTCGTCCTTCGCGTAATGATGCCCACGAGCCGCCAAGCGCCAAAGCTCCACAATCATATGGGAGCCGGGTTCGGGAACGCCCCCTGTCAGATAGCCCTCTATTTCCGCCGCGATGACGCTCGGATCGGATCTGCTAAAATCCAAGTCCATCTCGAAAAACCAATGGACCGGTACCGGATTGCTGCTTGTGACAGCTCGTGCTCTTATTGCCGACAGCAGCTCCCGCGCGGCGATAACCTCGTCACTGTCCCAGCCTAGTGGCCGACCCATCGACAACGCTCGTCGTAGAACATCCCGTGCTGTAAGCCCCAGGAGCGGATCATCGCGGTCAAGACGATCCTTGAGGGCGCCCGAACCCAGCCCCTCCGCGATTGCAACATAGGATGCGATTGCGGCACGACCCAATTGATGCCTCTTTCGCTCCAGAAGCCAACAAAGGTCACATAGCCGCGCCCTCAGCACCGGGTTAGCGGCATTCTCGGCCGCATAGGCAAGTACCGAGACCGGAATACCGCGAAAGTCCTCTGGAATGGCTGATCGTCGGTCTCCCATGATCGTCATCGCGCCGAAGGGTGCGTCGCGGTCGCTAGGTTTGAAGTGAAGGTCCGTAGCGGCGGACAGCATCGCGAACACCTTCGCAGAGCATTCACAACCTTCTATACCTTCCAACCTATTTGCTTCTTCGCGGTACAAACAACTCAAATAGTAGCAGTCGGCTGAAATACACCCGGTGATAGGCGCTTCAAAGTCAAGACCATCTATGTCATCAAGCGTTGCCTGAAGCCAGAAAACAGGACCATCTTCTTGCGGCTCCGCTTTCTCATTTCCTTCTGTTTGGCCTTCACGCCTAATCATCGCTGCGCTCCATCAAAAAGCTTGAACTAAAAGATGTGGTAACATCGGTAAAACCACGAAGTCCCCGCTAAAAACAGCAAATAAATTCATTGAATATGTCTAAAACAAAACCGGTGGCACAGAAAACTTCCGTACCGTATCGTCGTTTAGTCAAACTGAAAAATGAGAAAGTGGTGCCGGTGAACGGACTCGAACCGCCGACCCCATCATTACGAATGACGTGCTCTACCAACTGAGCTACACCGGCGCACCAAACCGGGACGTGTGGGTCCCGTATGTCTCTTCCAAAGCGTGGCGCTTCGGACGTTTCGCCGTCCCGGTCATCGGGGACGGGCAGACCCCGCAGACGTCCGCCAAAGCGAAACGCGTCGTTGTCCGGCGTTCGGCGAGGTGGCCGCTTGATACCCGACCGGGCGACGCGGCGCAAGAGGCTTTGCGTGCCTGCTCCCGCCTTTTGGACAAAGCGTCGGAACAGCGCGATCCGGCAAGCGAAACGCCCCGGCCTGAATGACGGTCGGGACAGGCCGAGACGCGGATCGCATCCCCGCCCCGCGGCGGAAACAAGACCTGCGAAAGCCGCCGTGGCGAAGACCTCCCGCATCCATCGGCGCTTCGGGGCCTTGCCATCGAAACGGTCGGCCGTCCCGGCCGGGCGCGTGACGCCGCAGCGTCAGTTGAAGAAGCGGAAGCCCGGCTTCTTCGCCCGTTCCGCGTCCGGATCGTCGTCCGGCCCCGGATCGTCGGGCATGTGTTTCAGCGGAAACTCGATCGGTCGCGACAGGTCGTCCTTTCCCTTGCCGCCCGTTTTGACATCCGGCTTGGCGTCCGGCTTTGCCTCCTCCTTCGGGGCATCGCCCTTCGCCTCGGCCGACTTTTCCGCCGCTGCCTCTGTCTTTCCGGTCGCGTCCGTCGGCCGAGCCTCAGGAGCGGTTTCAGCCGAAGGCGCGGGTGCGCCCGCGGCTTTCGCCGGGTCCGACGTCCGGCCCGTGACCGCCGCCTCCCGTTCCCCCGGTGCGGACGCGTCCTCCGAAGGGGTCGCATCCCCGACCGGATGCGCTTCGGCGGCAGACGCCGCTGCACCGCCAGGAGGCGATGCAGACGCGGGCGCCCCGGCTGCAGCGGGATTGACGACGCCGGTCTCCGCCGTCGCTGTCGCCGCAGGCGCGGCGTCCGGCGCGGGCTTGCGTTCCAGCGGGACGGCTTCCAGATGCGCGGGTGCGGCCGGAAGCGCCTCCAGAAGCGTCTCGTCCAGGGCCTCCAGCGGATCGTCGTGATGGTCGAGCGTTGCCGGCGGGGTGGTCCAGACGAAGGCGTCCAGCCGCCCGTCGACCGGCGAGACCGGCGACCAGGTCTCGCTGACGACGCCATCGGCCACCCAGGCCGGATCGGAGGGCGCACGCACCGCGCGGGCGAGCCACTCGCGCACGCGGCCCCGGTCGCCATGCTGGCGTTCTTCCAGATCCGCCATCATCAGGAACACGCGCTGCGTCGGCTCCAGCCGCAGCGCCGCCTTCATCTGGCTGCGCGCCAGCTCCCATTCGTTCGCCTCGATGGCGGCCTGCGCCAGCGCAAGCGCGCCTTCCGCGTTGTGGGCGCGCAGCGCGGCGAGCGACTTCACCCGCTTCAGCCGGTCCTGCGCCGAATCGCCCGTGCGCGCATGGGCATAGGCGTCGGCAAGCTCGGGATGCGGGGTCAGCTTCCAGGTGGTCTCGACGACCTTCATCGCCTTGCGGATGTCGCCGCGCCGCGTGGCCAGGCGCGCGGCGAGCACTGCCGCCGGCACCAGCGCAGGCGCCAGCCCGTGCGCCTCGCTCGCCTTCTGGCGGGCGGCATCGGGATCGCGGTCCTCAAGCTCCAGCGCCTGTGCGGTCAGGAGCACCGCCTTGTGGCGGCGGAAGGTCTTCTTGTCGACGAGCTTGGCGGCATAGTTCTTTTCCAGCGTCTTGATCGCATCGGCCCAGTCGCCGCTCACCGCCTGATAGCCGAGCACCGCGCGACCCGCCCAGTCGAGACCGGGCATCAGCCGGGCGGCCTCCTCGGCATAGTGGCGCGCGGCCACGGGTTCGTTCAGCCGTTCGGCCTCGATGTAGAGGCCGTGCAGGCCGACGGGGCGCAGCGCCGGATCGTCGAGCATCGCCTCGAAGCGCGACCGCGCCTCCTCGTGCCGTCCGTCGAGCTGCGCGCTTTGCGCCAAGAGAAGCTGCGTCGCCGGCTCGCCGGGCAGGAGCTTTGCGGCTTCCGCCCCGTGGCGTCCGGCCCCTGCGGCGTCGCCCACGCCCAGCGCCAGCAGCCCCTTCGACATGGCGTCGTAGCCCCGGTCCTTGCGCCTGCGGCGAAAGAAGCGGCCGACATGGTCGGGGGTTCGCAACACGTAGAGCGCGACGTTCCAGAGGATGATCCCCACCGCCAGAACGCCAAGCAGCGCCACAGCGGCGGTCATCACGCCGGTTTCGATCTGGTAGCCCTGCCAGTCGAGGGTAATGATGCCCGGCTTGTCGGCGATCCAGGCCGACCCGACCGCGACGATGAAAACAAGGGCAATGAATATCAACAAGCGAATCATGATCTTTCCCTCCCCATGACCCGAACGGGCAGGTCACGACGGCATGCAGGGCATCTGGCGGTCGCGCCGGCGGCGGGCTCGGGCGCGGGCCTCATTGCGGCGCCGCGCTCAGCGATTTCAGCACATCGCCAGTCACCTGGTCCACCAGACGGTCGGCGGCAAGGCGCGCGCGCGCGTCGCCCGCCCAGTCGCTGCCGGCGGACTGCACCGCCTCCGGCAACGTGTCATAGGCCTTGAGCGCGCCGGCGAAATCGCCGCTGTCGACACGCGCCTCCATACGGCCAAGCGCTGCCGCCGGCGTGTTGGCATCGCTTTCGCCGGGCTGGCGGATCGAAACCAGCGAGCGGGCGTTGGACCAGAAACTGTCGACCAGGTCGTCATCGGCGGCGGGTGCGTCCAGTTCGGCGCTCATGGCCCGCGCGGCGGCGGCGAAGTTCGCCTGGAGCGCGTTGCGGGTGGGAACGCCTTCGGCGGCGCGCGCCTTGAGCGCGCCAAGATCCGCATCGTCGGGAAGCGAAGAGGCGACCGCGGCAAGTTCCGTCTCGAACGGCTCGCCCCGGTCCATCGCCGATTTCAGCGCCGAGACCGCAACGGCGCGTGCCGCCGTCTCGCGTGCACCGACACCGCCCATCTGCGCCTCGATCGGCGCGATCCGGTCTTCCAGAGCCGAAATCCGGGTCGACACGTCATCCAGCCCCTGGTCGACCCGGGTCTGGAGCGCGCTCTGCCCGCTCGTCAGGGTCGCCAGCGCTTCGGCCTGCGCGGGCGCCTGGCTCTTGAGTGCTGCGATGCTCTCCTGCACGCCGGACAGCTGATCGCCAACGCCCGACAGCGTGCCAAGCGTCTTGTCGAGCGTGGCGAAGGTGCCCTCAAGGGCGGCAATCCGGGTGTCGAGCGCTTCGACCGCCTCGCCGGCCTGCGCGCCGTCGCCGGCTTGCCGACCCAGGGCATCGAGCGTTTCGCCCTGTTCGGACACGGTTTTTTGAAGCGCGGCCTGCTCCTCCTGGAGACTGGCGAGGCCCGCCGTCTCGCCCGCTCCGCCGGACGAAACGAACCGGCGCAAATCGGCCAGCCCGCTTTCCAGTTGCGAGAGCTGGTCTGCCGCCGCATCGGAAAGCCCGTCCGCCGATTGCAGCCCGCTTTCGACCGACGCTTCAAGGGCGGACAGTCGGCTTTGAACATCGTCGATCGCGGAGGACGCCGACGAGGTCACATCCCGCGTGTCGGCCAGATCCGCGATCCGCTCCTCAAGCCCGGCGATGCGGCTCTGCGCCGCGGTCAGCGCGGACTGCACTTCCGTTGCAGCCGAACCGGAGGTCAAGGGCAGATAGCCGGCCCGATGCGCACCATAGGCACCGCCAAGCACCACGGCCGCGCCAAGCACGGAGGCAACGGCCAGTCCGCCGAGACCGACCCCGCCGGACTTCTCGGACCCGACCCTGGCGTTCGCCGCTTTGGTGGCCGGCGCCTCGGACGGTTTAGACGCAGCAGACGCGGATGCAGGCTTGGCCTTGTCCGCGGATGCCGCGGAAGAGGGGCCCGAGGACGCCGACGATGCAGCCGATGTTGCGGACCCGGTGCCGGGAACCGATCCGCCCGACTTCGTGGACGTGGCACTTTCACCGGACTTCGAACCGGTCGTCGACGAACCGCCGGACGAAGAGGAGGCAGACGCCGATGAAGCCGGACCTGCGCTCCCGCTTGCGGTGGAACCCGCAGGCTTTTGCGGCGCCGCGCCGGGCGCGGATGCCGGTTTCGCGGACGACGACGCGCCCGGCGTGGCCGATGCGGGTTTCGCCCCGGATGTGGCGGATTTCGGATCTGTGGGCTTTGCCTCACCCGGCTTTGCGTCCGACGCCTTTGCCTCGTCCGGCTTGGCCGTTGCCGCACCGGGTCCGGACCCTTGTCCGGCGCTCGCCGGCTTTTGCGCGCCTGTCTTGGCGCCGGGCACCTCCTTGGCTTCCAGATCGATGGTCACCGGCTTGCGACCGGAACCGGACGTCGGACCGGACGACGATCCCTGCCCCGGTTTCGGTGAGGTTTTCGCGGAGTCGCTCTTCTGGTCCGGCTTCTTGCTGTCGGCGGCCATGACTGTCCTCTCGCCTGCCGGGCGCGTGCCCGGTGTCTTCCCTGATACATGCGGCCCCCGATGGAACCGGTTTCTCCCATGATTGCCGCTTTCGCGCTGCAAAACAAATCTGTCTGTCGATTAACATGTCTTTTCCAGCAAGGCGATCAATGCCGGTTCGCTCGGTTCGGATGCGACATGACAGGGTCCGAACGCGCGCAAGGGGTCCGCGATCTGCTCCGACAGCGCAAAGAAAACGAGTTTTCCTTGCGAGTCGAGACCCGACAACGCCGCCGCGAGCGCCTCGGCGGAGCGACGCGAATAGACCGGCGCGGCAAGCGGCGTTTCCGTCTCCTCCAGGACCGCCCGAAGCGCCTCGGATGGCGCCGGCGCCGTTTCCATGTCGTAGACCTCGTGGAGATCGCAGGCGATCCCCGCCGCACGCAAGACCGCGCAAAGGTCCCCGGACCGCTGCCGCCCGGCCAGATAGATCACCCGCCGCGGATGCGCGCGGACCACCTGCGCCGCAAGCGCATCAAGATCGCCACCGGCCGGAACGACACGAGCGGCGCCGGCCGTCCGCGCGGCGCGGGCCGTTGCCTCTCCCACAGCGAAGACCGGCAGATCGCGCAAGGTCTCCCACATCGGCGTGTCCGCCACCGCCTCGATCGCCCGGGCGCTCGTCACCGCCAGCGCAGCGCCGTCTGCCGGCACGTCCCGGTCTGCCGGGCTCAGCCGGCGCATCCGCAGCATCGGCGCCAGCAACGGCGTATGACCGCGCGCGGCAAGAGACCGCGCGGTGCGGCTGGCGGCAGGTTCCGGTCGTGTCACCAGAACGCGCACCATGCCTCAATCCCTGAAGAAATCCGGACCGCCACGTCGTTTCAGCTCCGCACCGGCGTCTTTTCCAAGCGCGGCCGCATCCGATGCCGAACCTTCACGGAAGGTCTCATGCGCGACGTCGCCCTGCGGGCGAAGGATCAGACCGTCAAAACGGATGCGCGCGCCATCGAGCCGCGCAAGCCCGCCGATCGGCGTGCGACAGGAGCCATCGAGTTCGGCCAGGAACGTGCGTTCCGCCGTCAGGCAGGTCTCGGTCTCGCGGTCGTGGATTGCGCCCAGCAGGTCGCGCGTTGCCGTGTCGTCGGCGCGCGCCTCGATGCAGATCGCGCCCTGGCCCACGGCCGGCAGGAATTCGGACGGATCGATCACCGAGGTGACGACATCGCCAAGCCCGAGGCGCCGCAATCCCGCATTGGCGAGCAGCGTGGCGTCGACCACGCCCTCGGCGAGCTTCTTGAGCCGGGTCTGCACGTTGCCGCGATACATCACGACCTCGATGTCCGGGCGCAGCCGTTTGATCATCGCCTGACGCCGGAGACTGGACGAACCGATCACCGCGCCCTGCGGCAGGTCCTGGATCCTGTCGGCCTTGGGCGAAATGAAGGCATCGCGCACATCCTCGCGCGGCAGGAAGGCGATCAGTTCCAGCCCGTCGGGCAGGACGGTCGGCATGTCCTTGGCCGAATGCACGGCGATATCGATGTCGCCATCGACCATCGCCTGCTCGATTTCCTTCGTGAACAGCCCCTTGCCGCCGACCTCGGACAGCGGCCGGTCCTGGATCCGGTCGCCCGAGGTCTTGATCACGACGATCTCGAACGCGCTTTCCGGCAGGCCATGCGCGGCGATCAGCCGGTCCCGGGTTTCATAAGCCTGGGCGAGCGCGAGCGCGCTGCCGCGCGTGCCGATGCGAAGCTGGGGGGCGGAAGGTTTCGTTTGCAAGGAGCTCATTCCTGGTGCTAGGGCGTCATCCGGTAGGCGGAAAAATCAATGATAGACCCTGATGTCGTATCGGCCAATGCGGTCGACCCCGAAAATCGCCCCGATTTCAAAGCGGCGACGTCCTTGACCGTTCTCGGCATCGAGACGAGCTGCGATGAAACCGCCGCCGCCGTGGTGCGGCTCGACGCCGACGGCACCCCGCATATTCTCTCCGATGTGATCCGCTCGCAGGCGGACGAACACGCAGCCTTTGGCGGCGTCGTCCCGGAAATCGCCGCGCGCGCGCATATCTCCGTGCTCGACCGTATCGTCGCCGCCGCGCTGGAAGAGGCCGGCGTCACCTTCGAAACCATCGACGCCGTCGCCGCGACCGCCGGCCCGGGTCTCATCGGCGGCGTCATCGTCGGCCTGATGACCGCAAAGGCCGCAGCCCTTGCCGCGAACAGGCCGCTGATCGCCGTCAATCACCTGGAAGGCCACGCCCTCACCGCGCGGCTGAGCGACGATGTCGCCTTTCCCTATCTGCTGCTGCTGGTCTCCGGCGGCCACACCCAGTTCCTGCTGGTGGAGGGTGTCGGCGCCTATCGCAGGCTCGGTTCCACCATCGACGATGCGCTGGGCGAGGCCTTCGACAAGACCGCGAAGCTTCTGGGCCTCGCCTATCCGGGCGGCCCCGCCGTCGAGGCTGCAGCGGCGACGGGGGACGCGCGCCGCTTTCCCCTGCCGCGCCCGATGCTCGACCGGCCGGGGATCGATCTTTCCTTCGCCGGACTGAAGACGGCGGTGCGCACCGCCGCTCACCGGGCGGCGCCGCTGGATGCCCAGGCCGTTTCGGATCTCTGCGCGTCCTTTCAAGCCTCGGTGAGCGCCGTGATCGGCGAAAAGAGCCGACGCGCGCTGGAGGTTTTCGTCAAGGCCCACCCGGATGTCGCGCCGGTGCTGGTCGTGGCCGGCGGGGTTGCCGCCAATTCGGAGATCCGCGAAAAGCTCGACACGGTGACGCGAACCGCCGGGGCGCGGCTCGTCGCGCCGCCGCACCGGCTGTGCACCGACAATGCGGCGATGATCGCCTGGGCCGGCATCGAGCGGATGCGGGCGGCGGCGGACAATGGCGAGACGGTGGACGACCGGGACGTGTCGCCGCGCCCGCGCTGGCCGCTGGATGCGAATGCCGCCGGGATGATCGGTTCGGGGCGCAAGGGAGCCAAGGCGTGAACGATCCGAGATTTTTCGAAGGCACCGTTTGCGCAGCGCTGCCCGCGACCTACGACAAGCTCAAGCACAAGGCCTATATCTACCTGACGGCAGGCCGCGACCTTCTGGTCTTCCGCCAGCCGGACCAGCCCCATGTCGGCCTGCAGATCCCCGGCGGCACGGTCGATCCGGGCGAGAGCCATCTGGGGGCGGCGCTGCGCGAGTTTCACGAGGAAACCGGCCTTGCGGTCACCCATGCGCTGGATACGCTTTGCGAGCAGTTGGTGCTCTTCGACAACGAGGTCGGCCGCGACGTGCATTCGCGCCGGCTCTATCACGCGGCCACAGCGCCGGGCGGCGCGGCGCGGCAGCGCGACCGCTGGGAGCACTACGAGATGACGCCCTCGGCGGGCGGCGACCCGGTGCGCTTCGAGTTGTTCTGGATGGACATCGACCAAGCCATCGACGCGGGAACAAGTCGCTTCTTCACCGGCTTTCACGCCCCGCTCGCCGATCTGCGAACGCGGCTGGAGACGTCTGCATGACCGACACGGGGTTTCGGAGAATTTCGGTTCTGGGCGGCGGCGCCTGGGGCACGGCGCTGGCGCTTGTTGCCGCCCGCGCCGGCCGCGAGGTGCGCCTGTGGGCGCGGGATGCCGACACCGTGCGCGCACTGACCGACGACAACGCCAACCCGCGCTATCTGCCCGGCCTGCGGCTTGATCCGCCGCTTCACGCCACCGCCGATCTCGACGCAGCCCTTGCCGGCGCGGACGCCGTTCTGCTGGTCACGCCCGCTCAGACGACACGCGTCATGGCGGAAAGCCTTGCGTCGCGGATTTCGCCCGGCACGCCGGTGATCCTCTGCGCCAAGGGCATCGAACGCGACACGGGCCTTCTGCTCGGCGACGTTCTCGCCGAGGCCGCGCCGGGCGTTGTCCCGGCCGTGCTGTCTGGTCCGAGTTTCGCCGGCGACGTGGCGCGCGGCCTGCCGACCGCCGTGACGATAGCGGCAGAGGACGGAGACATCGCCGACCGGCTGTCGGCGGCGCTCGCCTCTCCCCAGTTCCGCCCCTATGCCGCGACCGATCTCACCGGCGTGCAGATCGGCGGCGCCCTGAAGAACGTGCTGGCGATTGCCTGCGGCGCGGTCGCCGGCAAGGAATGGGGCGCCAGCGCTCTGGCCGCGCTCACCGCGCGCGGCTTCGCGGAACTGACCCGCCTCGGCCTTGCGCTCGGCGCGAAACCCGAAACGCTTGGCGGACTTTCCGGGCTGGGCGATCTGGTGCTGACCTGCGGCTCGGCGCAATCGCGCAATTTCGCCTTCGGTCAGCGGCTTGGCGAGGGCGCGAGCGTCGCCTCGCTCATGGCCGAGGGCCACAAGCTCGCCGAAGGCGTGCATTCGGCAACGGTCGCCGGAACGCTCGCCGCCCGCCATGGCGTCGAGCTTCCGATCTGCCGCGCGGTCTCCGCCGTGCTGGAGAACCGCCTGTCCATCGACGATGCGCTCACCGACCTGATGACCCGCCCGCTCAAGCGCGAGACGTGACGCGAAAACGCTTCGCGCCAAACGGGTTTCACGCTGGCGGCACACGCAAAATCGGGTAGCATGGCTTCGTCATGGAGGGGCCATGCTGCGATCCGTGAAGACGACCTTGCGCCGGGGCGACGCGCCGCCGGAGATCGCGCCCTATCGCGACGCGGTGAACCTTGCAGCCAGCCGGCTGCGCGGCCTGTGGGTCGGCTATACGTTGCTTCTCGCCTATCTCTTCATTTCCGTCGGCGCGGTCACGCACCGCGATCTCCTGCTGGAAACGCCGGTGACCCTGCCGGTGCTGAATGTCGACCTGCCGCTCGTCGGCTTTTTCGCCGTCGCGCCGGTCTTCCTCGTGATCAACCAGTTTTATCTGCTCCTGCAGCTTTTCGGACTCGGGCGACGGGTCGCGGATTTCAATGAAGTCTTGGAGCGACAGAACCTTCGGCCAAACGAGGAACACACCGAGCGCCGAAGGCTCGATCCCTTCCTCATCGTGCAGATGCTGGGCGGCACAAAGGACGAGCAAGTCGGCCAGACGAGCCGGTTCCTGCGCGCCATCGCCACGATCACGCTGGTGATCGCGCCCTTGGCGCTGCTGCTCTTCTTCCAGCTCCAGTTCCTGCCCTATCAAAGCGAAAGCGTGACCTGGCTGCACCGCATCGCTCTGCTTGTCAGCGTGGCGATGCTCTGGCTGTTCTGGCCCTCGATCCGGCTCGGGCGCTGGATGCCTTGGCAGGCCAAACCGCTCCGCGCGCTCGGAGCAGTCACCATTTTGGCATCCTCCTTCCTCATCGCCACTTTTCCCGGCGAATTCGCCGATGGCGGAACGGATGCGAAGAACTGGACCCGACCGCAGGACAGCTGGTTTGCGACAGCAAAGGCGACGGTCTTTGGACACATCCCAGGCTATAGCCAACGAACCGCAATGCTTCCCTTTCACAGGGCGCTGCAACTTCCTGACAACCGCACGCTGATCGATCTCGATGCCTTCGACAAAATTCGCGAACGGGCGAAAACCTACAAGCCCGATGCAAGCCCCTGGGAGACGGACCGAACCCTGTCACTGCGCGGCCGAAATCTTCGCGGCGCGAATTTCGCGCGTTCGGATCTGCGGAACGTGGATTTTTTCGAAGCCAGACTGCGGGGCGCATCGCTCCGATCTGCCAGCCTTCAGGGCGCATCGCTCCACCGTGCCAGTCTTCAGGGCGCATCTCTCAACTTCGCCCGTCTTCAGGGCGCATCGCTCCACCGTGCCAGTCTTCAGGGCGCATCGCTCTTCGGCGCCAACCTTCAGGGCGCATCGCTCGATTTTGCCGGCCTTCAGGCCGCATCGCTTGACCGTGCCCACCTTCAGGGCGCATCGCTCGAATATGCCAGTCTTCAGGGCGCATCGCTCTTTGAGGCCCGCCTTCAGGGCGCATCGCTCCTCGGCGCCAACCTTCAAGGCGCATCGCTCGACGGCGCCAGCCTTCAGGGCGCATCGCTCATCGGCGCCGGCCTTCAGGGCGCATCGCTCGATAAGGCCAGTCTTCAGGGCGCATCGCTCCGATCTGCCAGCCTTCAGGCTGCATCGCTCGATCGAGCGAAACTTTGGCGAACCCTCGGCACCATCGAGACCGACGACCTGTCGGGCCTTTGGGTCGCCAACCCCGATACACGCCCTTTGGCAGATGACGCTTTCGCCGATCTGCTTGAAAATGCCCTCAAAGGCGTCGAGGACGATACCGTGCGAACCCGCATCCGGGAACGCTTGGCGCCTCTTTCGGCACCGGAAGCGCCACCGGACAGTCTTCCACCACGCTTCTGGCAAGACAGGATCGACCGCATCGATCTGGGCGATCACCAAACACAATTGGCCGGAACCCTTTCAAATCTCGCCTGCGAGGCAGACAATGCGCCTTACGTTGCACAAGGGTTAATCGGTCGAAATACTGTTTTTGCTTGGTACTCCCGCCTCGACGATGTTGGCCGCGAACACCTGCCGCGCGTGGCGCGGCGGTTGCTCGATGCCGCCGAAGGCCGCACCACCGATTGCCCCGGCGCGGTGGGGCTGAACGCGAAGGCCATCGCCAAGCTGCGCGAATGGGCCGGCCCGCTGCCGGGCGACACGAAATCGGCGGACATAGAATAGCTTCTGGGATGGACGGACCTCGCCGGGCTTGCGGGCGCGTCTCAAGCGGTTATGTATTGCGGCGACCACGCAATCCGGGGACACACCATGCTTTATGCGCTGATCTGCACCGACAAGCCGGGCGCGCTTGACGTGCGCAAGGCCAACCGCGACGACCATCTCGCGTTTCTTTCCGCCATGGGCGACAAGCTCAAGGCGGCCGGCCCCTTTCTCGACGACGACGGCGGCATGACCGGCTCGCTGGTGGTGATCGAGGCGGCAAACCGCGACGAGGCGCTGGCGATCTCGCAGGAAGACCCTTACGCCCGCGCCGGCCTGTTCGAGAGCGTCGAGATCCGGCCCTGGAACTGGGTCATCAAGAACCCGGAGGCCTGAGATGCGCTACTGGCTGTTCAAGTCCGAGCCCGACAAATGGTCCTGGGAGATGCAAAAGGCCAGGGGCGAGGCCGGCGAGGAATGGGACGGGATCCGCAACTATCAGGCGCGCAACAACATGCGCGAGATGAAGATCGGCGACCGGGGCTTCTTCTATCATTCCAACATCGGCAAGGAGGTCGTCGGCATCGTCGAGGTCTGCAAGGAGATTCACCCCGACTCCACCACCGACGACCCGCGCTGGGAATGCGTCGACGTCAAGGCGGTCTGCGACATGCCGAAACCCGTGACGCTCGCGGACGTCAAGGCGGAGCCGACGTTGTCGGACATGTCGCTCGTCACCTCGATGCGGCTTTCCGTGCAGCCGGTCACCGAAGAGGAATGGAAAATCGTCTGCGCCATGGGCGGGCTGAAGGACGCATGACGCCGCGCGCGGATCCGGCGGGCTTCATTCTTGCCAACACGCGGATCCACGCCGTGCCGCACGCGCCGGAGATCCGGCTCCACCTCGCCGACGAGGCGATGGATCTGTGGCAAAAGACCGAGGAGGATCTCGGCGCGCTCGGCCTGCCGCCGCCGTTCTGGGCCTTCGCCTGGGCCGGCGGGCAGGCGCTGGCCCGCTACATCCTCGACACGCCGGAGCTGGTCGCCGGTCGCCGCGTGCTCGACTTCGCCACCGGCTCCGGCCTCGTCGCCATCGCCGCCGCCCGCGCCGGGGCGTCCCGCGTGCTGGCCTGCGACATCGATCCCTTCGCCCGGGCCGCAACCGGCGTGAACGCCCGGCTGAACGAGGTCGAAATCGCCTGGGTGGAGACGGACCTTCTTCAGGGCGATCCGCCCGAGGTCGACGTGCTCTTCGCCGGCGACGTCTTTTACGAAAAACCGATGGCGGACAAGATCCTGCCCTGGCTGGATCGGGCGCGGGCGCAAGGCGTCGACGTTCTCGTCGGCGATCCGGGACGCAGCTATCTGCCCATGGACCGGCTCGACCGGCTTTCCACCTACGATGTGCCGGTCAACCGCTCGCTGGAAGACAACGCCATCAAGCGCTCCAGCGTGTTTCGGCTCCGTGCAAACGACAGCCGAATCTGACGTAGCGTCAGAAACGGCACCGGCAAACGCGCGCCGCGCAAGCGGTACGGGGGGCTTGCGCGAGAGGCGGTTTCTGGCGTCTGATACGCGCCTCTTCACGGACGCGCCAGCGATTGCAGGGCCGCTCCGCCAAGTCTTGTACTCCGTCACCCAAGCCGAGGTCATCATGCCGATCATCAACCGTTTCGCCGATCTCTCCGAGGAAATCACCGAGTGGCGCCGCGACATTCACGCCCATCCGGAACTTCTCTACGACACCCACCGCACGGCGGAACTGGTCGCGGAAAAGCTCAAGGCCTTCGGCGTGGACGAAATCGCCACCGGCATCGGCCGGACCGGCGTCGTCGGCGTGATCCGCGGCAAGACCGACACTTCCGGCAAGGTCATCGGCCTGCGCGCCGACATGGACGCACTCCCGCTTGAGGAGATCACCGGCAAGCCCTACGCCTCGACCATCCCCGGCAAGATGCACGCCTGCGGCCATGACGGCCACACCGCGATGCTTTTGGGGGCTGCGAAATATCTCGCCGAGACCCGCAATTTCGACGGCACCGCCGTCGTCATCTTCCAGCCGGCGGAAGAGGGCGGGGCCGGCGCCAAGGCGATGATCGAGGACGGGCTTATGGACCGCTTCGGCATCCAGGAAGTCTTCGGCATGCACAATCTTCCCGGAGAGCCGGTCGGCACCTTCCACATTCGCCCGGGCGGCATCATGGCCGCCGCCGACCGCCTGCGCATCGAGATCGAGGGCACGGGCTGTCACGCGGCCAAGCCGCATGAAGGCGTCGACACCATCCTCGTCGGCACGCATATCGTGCAGGCGGTGCAGTCGATCGCCAGCCGCAACACCGATCCGCTGAAGTCGGTCGTGGTGTCGCTGACGACCTTCAACGCCGGCTTCACCGACAACGTCATCCCGCAGACGGCCGTGCTGCGCGGCACGGTGCGCACGCTCGATCCCGAGATCCGAGACATGGCGGAAGCCCGGCTGAAGCAGATCGTGCCGACCATCGCCGAGGCCTTCGGTGCCAAGGCGACGATCCACTACAAGCGCGACTATCCGATCACCTCCAACCACGAGGCGCAGACCGAGTTTGCCGCCGGCATCGCCCGCGAGATCGCCGGCGCCGACAATGTCGACACCGACGTAGCCCCGACCATGGGCGGCGAGGACTTCTCGTTCATGCTGGAGGAGCGCCCCGGCGCGTTCATCTTTGCCGGCAACGGCGACACGGCGATGCTCCATCACCCGGCCTACGACTTCAATGACGAGTTGATCCCCGTCGGTTGTTCCTACTGGGTGAAGCTCGTGGAAACCGCGATGAAGGCCGGCTGACGCCGCCCCTGCGGGCGGCGACCCTCGCCGCCCGCGCCCCCGCCGGAGACCGTTCCCGCCTCATGCCTTTTCTCCTGTCCCGCGTGTCCCTGCTGATCGCCTATGTGCTCGCCGGTGCGCTGGTGGGCGTGGTTCTCATACATCCCGCCGTTCTCCTCGTTGTCTGGGCGGAGGTCAGCCGCCTGTCGCCGGACGCGCCGGCCCTCGGTGATTTCCTGAGCGACCGGCTGCTGCTGCTCGTCGTGCCGCGTCACCTCAACATGACGCTTGCCTTCGCCGCCATCGGCGCGGTCGTCGGCCTCGGCTTCGGCATCGCCACGCGCTCCTATCTCGAAGCGACACGAGGCCTGCGCTTCTTCCGCGAGATCCACGGAGAGGAGATCCCGGACCTCATCGCCGGCGGGGAAACGGCGGAGGTCGAGTTCAAGTCAACGATGCGTTGGGACCTCAGGGAAGACCGCGTCAACAAGGCGCTTGAAACGGTGATCGCCAAGACCGTCGCCGGTTTCCTGAACGCCCGCGGCGGACGGCTTTTGATCGGCGTGGCCGACGACGGCACCGTGCTCGGGCTGGAAAAGGATTACGCCACATTGCGCAATCCGGGCCGTGACGCCTTCGAACAGACCATCGTCGGGATCATCACGAAATTCCTCGGCGGCGACCTCTGTCCGGCGCTGCAGACCACCTTCGCGCAAGTCGCGGGCAAGGATGTCTGCATGATCCTGGTGCAGCCGGCGCCGCGCGCGGTCTATCTGACCGACGCCGGAAAGCTGCACTTTTACGTGCGTAGCGGCAATTCCACCCGCCAGCTCGACCTGCGCGAGGCGATGGACTACGCCCGTACCCGCTGGACCTGACCGCGCATGACACCCGATGCTCTTCTTGATTTGCTGTTGCCCGCGGACCTTTCCGGCCTGACCGCGGCCCTCCTGATCGCCGCCAGTTTCGCGACCTCGGCCGTCTCCGCCGCCTTCGGTCTCGGCGGCGGCATCATGCTGATCGCGGTGATGGCCCAGGTACTGCCTGCCGCCGCCATCGTGCCCGTGCATGGCGCGGTGCAGACAGGGTCGAACGCCGGGCGCGCACTCGTGCTGCTGCGCCACGTCGACTGGCCGGTGGCGCTCTGGTTCCTGGCCGGCGCGCTTGTCGGCGCATTCGCCGGAGGCGCACTCGCGATCCGGTTGCCGGCGGAATTGCTGCGCATCGGCATCGGGCTGTTCGTCCTGTGGTTCATCTGGGGACCGACGCCCCGGTTCCAGCACATGCGTAAACGCGCCATGACGGCGGCCGGTCTCATCGCCACCTTCTTGAGCATGATCTTCGGTGCCGGCGGTCCGATTGGCGGCGCGGTGCTCTCCACACTCGGCCTCGCGCGCCAGCCCTTCGTTGCCACGCAGGCAACAACGGCGCTGATGTCGCATGTTCTGAAACTGGTGGTCTTCGGCCTGCTCGGCTTCGCATTCGCCCCCTGGCTCGGCCTCATCGCCCTGATGATCGCTAGTGGCTTCCTTGGAACGCTTGCCGGGGCCAACCTCCTGGGGCGCATGCCGGAGAACATCTTTCGCACCGGCTTCCGCATTGTTATGACCGGTCTCGCATTCAGTCTCATCCTGCGCGGCACCGCCTCCCTTCTCGCGTTTTGAACCTGTCCACGCAGCGCCCACCGCCCGTCAAAAGGATTTCGCCATGCCCGTCACCCGCTCCGACATCGAGGACGCCCAGGGGCGCATTTCCGGCCATATCCGTCGCACGCCGGTGATCGAGAGCGGCGCCGGCAGCTTCGGCCTGGCGGAATCAGTCAACCTGAAGCTTGAGCTCCTGCAGCATTCCGGCTCGTTCAAGGCGCGCGGCGCCTTCAACACGCTGCTGTCGGAGGATGTTCCGGCCGGGGGCGTGGCGGCCGCCTCCGGCGGCAATCATGGCGCGGCCGTCGCCTATGCCGCGCGCAGCCTGGGATATCCGGGCGACATCTTCGTGCCGGAAACCTCCGCGCCCGCCAAGATCGCCCGCATCCGCAGCTACGGCGCCAGTCTGCACGTCGGCGGCGCCCGCTACGCCGACGCGGCCGAGGCCTGCGCGCTTCACCGTGCCAGAACCGGCGCCATGGACATTCACGCCTATGATGCGCCCGGCACCATCGCCGGACAGGGAACGGTCGCGCTGGAGTGGCTGGAGCAGGTTCCGGATCTCGATACCGTGCTGATCGCGGTCGGCGGCGGCGGACTGATCTCCGGCTGCGCGGTCTGGCTGCACGAAAAGGTCAAGGTCGTCGCCGTCGAGCCGGAAGGCGCCTGCGCCCTTCATGCAGCACTCAAGGCCGGTCACCCCGTCGATGTCGCCGTCGACAGCCTCGCCGCCGACAGTCTTGGCGCGAAGCGCTGCGGCGATCTGGTCTATGCGCTGTCGGCACCGCGCGTCACCGAGAGCGTGACGGTCACGGACGCGGCCATTCGCGACGCCCAGACCCGGCTGTGGACGGACCTCCAGGTCGCCGCCGAACCGGGCGGGGCGGCTGCGCTTGCGGCACTGACCGGCGGCGCCTATCGCGCCAGCCCCGGCGAACGCATCGGCGTGTTGGTCTGCGGCGGCAATGTCGCGCTCGACACCATCGCAACACCCGCCTGATGTCGCCGCGCCCACACGCTTGCAGGTTCATCTGGCTTGCCAAGATGGACGCGAAGATTTAGCAAATTCGCAACAACCCGAACACGAACCGAGGAAACGCATCCCATGTCAACGCACAAGCTCCTGCTCCTGCCCGGCGACGGCATCGGCCCGGAAATCATGGAGGAAGTGAAAAAGATCCTCGCATGGTTCAACGCGCGCGGCGGAACGCAGTTCGAGACCGAAACGGATCTCGTCGGCGGCGCGGCCTATGACTCCCACGGCCAGGCGATCTCGGACGCGGCGATGGAAAAGGCGATGGCGGCGGACGCCGTTCTCTTCGGCGCGGTCGGCGGCCCGAAGTGGGACAGCGTCGCCTATGACGTGCGCCCGGAAGCCGGCCTTTTGCGCCTGCGAAAGGACATGCAGCTCTTCGCCAACCTGCGTCCGGCGATCTGCTACCCCGCGCTTGCCGATGCCTCCTCGCTCAAGCGCGACGTGATCGAGGGCCTCGACATCCTGATCCTGCGCGAGCTCACCGGCGGCGTCTACTTCGGCGAGCCGAAGGAAATCACCGATCTCGGCAACGGGCAGAAGCGCGCCGTCGATACGCAGGTCTACGAGAGCTACGAGATCGACCGCATCGCGCGCGCCGCCTTCGAGCTGGCCCGCACCCGCCAGGGCAAGGTCACCTCGATGGAAAAGCGCAACGTCATGAAGTCCGGCGTGCTCTGGAACGAGGTCGTCACCCAGACCCATGCCGATGGCTATGAAGACGTCACGCTGGAGCACATGCTGGCCGATGCAGGCGGCATGCAGCTCGTGCGCTGGCCCAAGCAGTTCGACGTGATCGTCACCGACAACCTGTTCGGCGACATGCTGTCGGATGTGGCCGCCATGCTCACCGGCTCGCTCGGCATGCTGCCGTCGGCCTCGCTCGGCGCCGTCGATGCCGCGTCCGGCAAGCGCAAGGCGCTCTATGAGCCTGTCCACGGCTCCGCACCGGACATCGCCGGCACCGGCAAGGCCAATCCGATCGCCATGATCGCGAGCTTCGGCATGGCGCTGCGCTACTCCTTCGAGCGCATCGAGGATGCCGACCTGCTGGACAAGGCGATTGCCGCGACCCTCGACAAGGGCCTGCGCACCGCCGACATCGCCGCTGCCGGAGCGGCGACCATCAGCACCGTCGAAATGGGCGACGCCATCGTTGCCGAACTCGACGCGCTCAGCGCCTGAGGGATCGAATTGTCCGGACACCCCGGACACTCGAAACGACAACCGCTGAAACAAATAAAGGCCGGCTGCACCCCGCAGCCGGCCTTTTGCTTTGAACGGCCGCGTCTTAACGCGGCGTGTGGGGTACCGTCGGCAGGCGCGACTTGGGGAAACACGGTCAGACCTGCCGCGCGGTTCAGCCTTTCTGCACCGGCGCGTCGTCGATCGGCCGCGCCTCGTCGGGCAGCATGATCGGAATGCCGTCGCGGATCGGATAGGCGAGCTTGGCCGCGCGCGAGATCAGTTCCTGACTGGCCGCGTCGTATTCCAGCGTCGTCTTGGTGAGCGGACAGACCAGAAGCTCCAGCAGCTTGCGGTCGAGGGCGTGTGCGGGTTCGGATGCCATAATCTCAAGTCTCCACGGATCGCACGGCAGGCACCGCGTCAATCTATTGCAGCGTGACGCCGTCGTCCTGCTTCTTGGCGAGGTCCACCTCGGTCAGCGCCACCAGCGTGTCGGCCCGCGTCCTGAGGTCGGGGGCTTCCAGCAGGGCCTGCTTTTCCGCCGGGCCATAGGGGCTCATCATCGACAGCGCATTGACCAGCACCTCGGTGGAGGCACGATCGATGCTGTCCCAGTCGGCCTCAAGGTCATTTGCATCGAGATAGGTTCGAAGCGCGCTCACCAGACCGTCGCGGTCGACATCGCCCTCGCCCTCGCCGGTCTCGAAATCGACCGCGAATTCCTCCACGGATATTCGCCCGATGCGATAGGGGGTCACCGTTTCCAGCTCTTCCGAGAGCGTGAACCGGGTAACCCCGGTGAGGGTGACCAGACAGGGTCCGTCGCCGGTTTCCTGATAGGCGACGATCCGCCCCAGACAGCCGATGCCGACCAGCGGGGGCTTTTCCGCCTGCTCGACCCCGGAGATCGAAAAATCGGGCTGGATCATGCCGACAAGCCGGTCGCCACGCAAAGCGGCGTCGACCATCGCAAGATAGCGCGGTTCGAAAATATTGAGCGGCATCTGTGCCTTGGGAAGAAGCACGGCGCCGGTGAGCGGAAACAGCGGCACGGTCTGAGGCAGATCCTCAGGCCCGGAATAGGTTGCGTTGCCAGCAAGCATGCACATCACTCTCGTTTGCGGCGGTTCCAACTATATGGGCCGAGACCGGACGGGGACCACCCGTCCCGGTCATGCCGGATTGTGCCGCGTTCGATGCCGCTTACGCTCAGCGGAACAAAACGGACGACAGGCGTCGGCGTCCATAACCGGTCGCGGGGTCTTTCGGACCCCAGGCCTCGAAGAATTGAAGGAGCTGGAGCCGCGCGCCATCCTCGTTCCACTCCCGATCCCTGCGAACGATCTCGATCAGGTGATCGACCGCCTTTTCCTTGTCCGGTCCCGATCCGAGTGCGACCGCGAGATCGAAGCGCGCCTGATGGTCGTCCGGATCGGCCTCGATGCGCGCTTCCAGCTCGGCAAGATCGCCAAGCGAATCCGCCTGTTCGGAAACCTCGATGGCCGCGCGCGCGGCTGCGATCGCCGGATCATTGGCGATGCTTTCCGGCGCGGCCTCAAGCACTTCCCTTGCCCTTGCGACATCGCCGGTGGCCACCATGCATTGTGCCAGACCGCCGAAGGCCTTGGCGTTTTCCGCCTCCATCGACAGGACGCCGGCATAGAGTTCCGCCGCGCGGGCAAGATCGCCCGCTTCATGCGCCGCATCGGCCTCGGCCAGCACCTGTTCCGCTTCGCTCGGGCCGACCGGGCCGGCGACGCGTTCGATGAACGACTTGATCTGGCTTTCCGGCTGAACGCCCATGAAGCCGTCGAGCGGCTGGCCGTTCTTGAAGGCGATCACCGCCGGGATCGACTGAATGCCGAGCTGGCTTGCGATTTCGGGGTTCTCGTCGATGTTCATTTTCGCCAGCACCACGGCGCCGCGTGCGGTCTCGACCGCCTTTTCCAGAATCGGCGTCAATTGCTTGCACGGGCCACACCATGGCGCCCAGAAATCGACGAGAACGGGCCGTTCGCGCGAAGCCTCGATCACGTCGCTCATGAATGTCTGCGTCGTGACGTCAATGATCACCTCGCCCGCGGCCGCGCCCCCGGCAGGCGCCGGTCGGGCAAGATCGCCCACCAGCCCCACATCCGGCCCGGGAGCCGGCGTCGCGGGCTGGCCTGCAGCGGGCTGACCCGCTCCCGGCGTCGGCGCACCGCCAAAGCTGCCGCCGAAACTGCCGCCGACCGAAAACCCGTCATTGCTCATGGTTTCTAATCCCCAATCCCGCGTCGGCGTTTCAATGAAAAACGCGCGCGCATATCCGTGTGCGTGACGCCTAACATGGGCGCCTTGCGGTAAAATTTCAAACGGCGCCCGATGCATCGCCCGCGTCTGCGGCAACCGGCAGGACCTGCGGGTCATGACCGCAGGCCGCGACGAACCGTTTCAGGTCGTCGGCCGCGATCGTTGTCGTTGCCGTGTTTTGAAGCGGATGGAAGTTGAGCGGGTCCACGGCCATCATGGCGGCATCGAGAACCGGTGTGATGCGCTGCGCCGCGCGGTCGTTGATCAGCGCAAACGGCGTGACCGATCCAGGCTCGACGCCGAGCACCTCCATCAAAAGGTCCGCCTTGCCGAAGGACACCCGGCCCTGAGCGCCGATTTTCTGGTGGATCGACTTCAGGTCGATTTCCGCATCATGCAATGCGACCACCAGAAAGAGGCGTCCCTTTTTGTCCTTCAGGAACAGGTTTTTGGTGTGCCCACCCGGGATTGTGTCGTGCAGTCCCCCGGACTCCGCCACAGTGAAAACCGCAGGGTGGTCTTGCGTTGTGGTCTCGATGCCGAGGCTTTCGAGAAACGTCAGGAGTTCGGATCGCGTCGCCGGCATGGGACCTCGCGGGGATGAGGGTGCATTTCTGACGGTTTGTCGCGGCGCATCCGCTCACCGCCGTCCGTGATGCCTGCTGTAGCCGAGCGGTGCCCACCGACACAAGCGGTTCGCGAAGAGGCGCCGGGAAATCATCTTGCCGGGCGCCGCCGCGGCCGGAAATCCACTGGCAATCCACAGGCCGGGCACGGCAGTCGAAGAAGCGAAAAAGGCTGTTGCAATCCCCGCTTTGTTGGTTCATATACAGCCCACCTCAGGCCCCGGCGCGAACCGGCGGCCACATGGATGCGGGCGTAGCTCAGGGGTAGAGCACAACCTTGCCAAGGTTGGGGTCGTGAGTTCGAATCTCATCGCCCGCTCCAAAATTTCTCTCAAAATCATCAACTCTTGAGATCAATTTCAGCAAAATTGATGCTGAAATTGCGAAACGTGTGTCGAATTGCAGCGATTTGCAGCGTCATGCCGGCAGGCCGGCACCACGCCCGGTCACGCTTCGATAATAGCCCCAGAAAAGCCGCGCGGCGACGCCCCGGCACGGTTTCCAGCCCTGCGCCCGCGCCCGGGTCTCACCCTGCTCGGGACGCGTGTCGAGGTCGAACGCATGGCGTATCGCTTCGCGCAGCGCCAGGTCGCCAGCGGGGAAAACATCCGGATGGCCCAGACAGAAAAGCAGGAAGACCTCCGCGCTCCACGGGCCGATTCCCTTGATCGCTTCAAGCCGCGCCTGGGCGTCCTCGCCCGGAAGATCGCCGAGCCCGGCGAGATCCAGCCCGTTGTCGAGCGCATCCGAGACCGCGCGGACGGTGGCAATTTTGGGCCGGGACAGGCCCGCCGTCGCCAGGTCGCCATCCTCCGTCCTTGCAAGCGTTTCAAGATCGAACGGATCGAGAAGCGTTTCCAGCCTGGAAAAAATCGTGGCCGCACTCGCCAGCGACACCTGCTGCGCGGTGACGATACGCACAAGACCCTTCAGATCCGCAGGTGAACGCCGGAGGGGCAGGGGACCGGCGCGCTCGGCGACCGGACGAAGCTCCGGCGCGATCACCAGCAGTCGCGCAAGGCCGGCCTCGAGATCGGCCCCCGTCTCTATTCGATGCATCCGGCGGCCCTTCCGCGCTCAGGTTCCGGTGCGCAGGAAACCGCAGCCGACGCGCCTGCGCAAGATGCGTTGACGCGCTTGCCGTTTCTTGGGATGGACGGAAGATGACCCGCCCCGTCTATCGCTTCGCGCCCTCGCCGAACGGCCACCTGCACCTGGGACATGCGCTGTCGGCGCTGATGAATTTCGATGCCGCCCGGGCAAGCGGCGGCCGCTTCCTGCTGCGCATCGAGGACATCGACACCACCCGCTGCACGCCGGAGCTGGAAGAGGCGATCCACGAGGATCTCGCCTGGCTGGGTCTGTCGTGGGAAACCCCGGTCCGCCGCCAGTCGGCGCATTTCGCCGACTATCGCGCGGCCCTTGAAACGCTTGAAAAACAGGGCCTCGTCTACCCGGGCTATCTGACCCGGCGCGAGATACGCGATGCGGTCGTCGTCGCCGAAGCCCGCGACGGCCGCCCCTGGCCGCGCGATCCGGACGGCGGGCCGCTTTATCCGGGCGATGCCGCCGTGCTGTCGGCGGGCGAGATCTCGGCAAGAAAGGCTGTCGCCGCGCCGCATGCACTGCGCCTCGACATGAAGACGGCGATTGCCCGGCTTGCCGCGCCCCTCACCTGGCAGGAGCTGGACCACCCCGAAGCATCGTCGAAGGCCGGGACGATCCGCGCCGATCCCGCCCATTGGGGCGACGTCGTTCTGGCGCGCAAGGACACGCCGACGAGCTACCACCTGTCGGTGGTCGTCGACGACGCAGTGCAGGGCGTGAGCCATGTGGTGCGCGGACGCGACCTCTATCAGGCGACGGCGGTCCACCGGTTGCTGCAGATGCTGCTCGGCCTGCCGGAACCGCGCTACCATCATCACCGGCTCATTGAAGACGGTGAGGGACGCAAGCTCTCCAAGTCGC
Organism: Stappia sp. ES.058; assembly: GCF_900105595.1. Classification (GTDB taxonomy): domain Bacteria; phylum Pseudomonadota; class Alphaproteobacteria; order Rhizobiales; family Stappiaceae; genus Stappia. Next base: position 3,798,386 of record NZ_LT629784.1, read on the forward strand.
AGGACGACACGGCGCTTTCAGCATTGCGGGAGGAAGGCGCAAGTCCCCGCGACATCCGCCGCCGGGTCGGCCTCGCCGACTGAATTCCTAGTGGAGCGAATTTGACATTTGAGTTCCGTTTGCGGCGAGGCTTCTGATCAAATGTCAAATTCAAAAGCTCCACTAGAATCATATATTTATCTAGTGGTTCTCTTGATTCCGAAATTTGCGGCGGCGGCGCTGCACGGGGAGGCAAATGTCGGAATCGAACCACTAGCTGCCGAGAAACACCATCCAGCCACCGGTGGTGACCACCGCCGCAGCCGTGGTCAGCGTGATCGAATTCGCCGACATGGCGTGGCCCGTCCCGTAGTGATTGGCGAAGAGAAACGCGTTGATGCCTGTGGGACAGGCTGCCGTCAGTGTCGCCACCGCCACCCATAGCGGCGGCAAATGCACCACATGGGCGGCCGTCACATAGACCACCGCGGGCATGACCGCGACCTTGAGCACGCTGAGCACAAGTCCCGGTCCGATGTTGCCGCGAATACCGTAGGCAACCATGCTCATGCCGAGCGAAAACAGCGCCACGGGAATGGCGGCTCCCGCGATCCGGCCCAGCACATCGGCGAAGATGCCGCTGACCGGCAGACCGGTGATGCGCCACAGCCCGCCGGCCAGAATGCCGATGACGATCGGATTGGTGACGAGATTGCGCGCCACGCCGGCAAGGACGCCGGCAAGCGGCTTGGCTTCCTGCGTGCCGTCGACCACGGCGGCGCGTTCCATCAGCACCGAACAGACGACCGTCATCACCGGCAGATGGATCGAGATCAGCACGAACAGGGGAACCAGGCCGGCCTCGCCGTAGATCGAGGTGATCAAGGGGATGCCGACAAGCACCGTGTTGGCGAAGCCCGCACTGATCCCGCCGATCACGCCGGCCCGCGCAGCGCGCCCGAAGCCGTAGCGGACAACGAGGGTCCCGGCGGTCCAGGTCACGGCAACGCCGCTGAAATAGGCGATCCAGAGCCCCCAGGGCGACACCCCGTCGAGCGAACTGGTGGCGAGCGTGCGAAAAATCAAAACCGGAATGGCGATCACGAAGACGAACTGGCCCAGCGCATCGCCGATGCGGGCGTCCAGCAGACCGATACGCGCTGCCGCATAGCCGATGCCGATGAGCACGAACACGGGAAGCACGATGGTGAGGATCTGATCTGCCATGATCGCTCTTTCGCACGCCGTCGGCGCAATCACAAGCGCACGGAACGCAATGCGGACCTGCCCTTGCGCAGCGACATCAGACCCCTTGATTTGCACGGCCGGGCTGTCAAAGTGCGGTCACCCAGCCGCACCCCGCCCGGTCTATCCTGCGGGCCACAAGGCCTTGAGATGAGCGATGCACCAACACCACCGGACGGCCCGGACCCGCAAGACGGCACCGGGCTCGATGCCGACCTGGCCGGCCTGCTGCACGATCTTCGCACCCCGCTCTCGGCCATGCGCACGGCTGTGGAACTGATCGACCTCGATCCCACGACCTCTCGCCAGGCGTCCGCGATACAAACCCTCGAGATGGCGATCGATGCGTTGCTGGCGATGACCCAGGACCTTCTGGACCCGGGCGGAGCACCGACGGTACGGGCGAGCACCGCCGACACGGCCGTGGACGCGATATCCGCAGTCACGGACCTGTTTACCGCCGACGCCAGATCGCGCGGCCTGCGCATCGATTGCACTATCGCGGGAGACCTAGAGGCCTATGGCATCGGCGATCCCCTGACGTTGCGCCGGGTTCTGTCGGTCCTCATAGACAATGCGCTGAAATACACCGGCGAGGGGCGGATCACCGTGACGGCGCATGCGACGCACGGCGGGGCACGGCCAGCCCTCGAGATCGATGTCAGCGACACGGGCATCGGCATTCCGGCTGCGGAACAAGGCAATCTGTTTCGCCCGCGCAAACGCGGCGCGCAGGCAAGCGCCACCACCGCCGGAAGCGGGCTTGGACTGTGGAGTGCCGCACGGCTCGCGGCATCGGCCGGCGGACGGCTCGATCTCGTCGAAACCTCGGCGATGGGAACGACCTTCGGACTTCGGCTGCCGCTGGTGGCGCCAGCCCCGGACCCCGCAAGGGCGGATGACGGCACCTCCAACATCCGCACACTGCCGCGCCGAAGTGTCCTGGTCGTTGACGACAATGAAACCAGCCGCCGCATGATCGAGGCGATGCTCGACGCCTTCGGGGTCGACGTCTTTCTGGCCGATGGCGGACGGGATGCCCTTGCCTGCCTCGCTGCCGAGCCGGTGAATGCCGTATTGCTCGACATCAACATGCCCGACATGGACGGGCTGGAAACCCTGGCCGCGATCCGGGCGCTGGACGGCAACCCCGCCAGCCTGCCGGTGATCGGCATCACCGCCGCGATCATTCCCAACCACCGCAAGCTGGAGGACGCCGGCTTTCAGGCGATCCTCGACAAGCCGGTCGCACCGGCAGTCCTCTTTGCAGCGCTTGACCGGGCGATGACGGAAGCCGGCGGGGCAGGGTCCGCCAAGGCCTGACGCCGCGACGTGTCAGAGAACGACGATACCGGTGTGCTTGGCCTTGTGCTCCGGCTCGACGTGGATCGTCGTGCGGGCACCCGGAACGCCCCGGCCAATCCCTTCCTCGACCCGGTCGCAGATCTCATGCGCCCGCTCGACGGTCATCTCGCCCGGCACGACCAGATGAAAATCGATGAAGATCACATGTCCGGCGGAACGCGTTCTGAGGTCATGCGCCTCCAGCGCGCCGGCGCCGGCCTCGGAGATCGCCTCGCGGATCTTGTCCTGGAGCGCGGGCGAGACCGCCTCGTCCATCAGCCCGCCGACAGATTCCTTCACCAACCCCCAACCCGACCACAGGATGTTGAGAGCGACCAGTCCGGCGAGCAGGGAATCAAGCGCCTGGACACCGGTCGCGAAGACCAGCAGAACGCCTGCAAGAACACCGAACGAGGACACCACGTCGGTGACCAGATGCTTGCCGTCGGCAACCAGCGCCAGCGAGCGGTGCTGGCGCCCGACACGGATGAGGACAAAGGCCCAGACCCCGTTCACCACAGAGGCGAGACCATTGACGGCAAGGCCCTCGACGGAAAAATTCACCGGCTGCGGATCGACATAGGCAAGCCAGGCGGCCCGGATGATCGACAAGGCCGCCAGAACGATCATCACGCCGACCAGGACGGCGGCGAAATACTCGACCTTGTGATGACCGTAGGGATGATTGCTGTCGGCCGGCTTGGCGGCGAACCACACGGCCAGAAAGGCGGCGAGTGCCGAGGCAACATTGACCACCGATTCAAGCGCATCCGAATAAAGCGCGACCGAGCCGGTCCACCAGTAGGCAACGAGCTTCAGCCCGAGGACGAGCAAACCGACGAGAATGCTGGAGAAGGCGATGCGCAAACGCAGGGACATTGCAGGCGGCCCATTCAAGGAGCGGTCGTTGCGCCGAAGCGTCATCCGGCGGTCGCCGTCCGCCCGCCGGCGGCAAAGCCCTAACCTGTTTTTCCGGGGAAGACAAACGCCGGTGCATGCAGAGCCGCTGCGCGTTTACTGGATCGCACCGCCGAGAATACGGCCCGGTCGACCGCCATCCTCCATTTGCACAAGAACGGCGCAACGCTCCGCCTTCATCTTCCTGAGATCGCTCATCGGCAGGCGAAACTCCTGCGGGCCGCCGTCCCACATGCCGACCGCGTGCAGGCTGCGCACAACGTTGGTGTAGACAATCTCGCGACCGCGATTCTCGCCGCGCCCGATGTCCACGCTCACGGGAGCCGCGACAAACGCAAGCAGCACGGTCGCCATGCCCCCGGCAACCGGCATCTCACCGGCCACCCGGATCCGGAGCACCCCGCCTCCCGGCAGGATCTCGATGTCGACCGGCAGCGGCGACGTTCTCGACAGCGCGTCATCCAGTGCCTGCCGGTCGCTGCCGACCATATGGCGCTGCCCGTTGACCACGATCTGCGGCGTGTAGACGTCACGATCCCCGCGTGCCGCGGCGTAGTCGCGCTGGCGGGAACTGTTGGCCGGCGAGGCGAGCGTGTCCTGCCAGCCGAGATAATCCCAGTAATCCACAGGATACGACAGGGTCACCAGGTCCTTGCGCCGGGAAATCTCGGTGATCAGGCGATCCGCCGGAGGACAGGACGAACAGCCCTGACTGGTGAAGAGCTCCACCACGGCGCGCGGCGCATCGGACGCCCCGGCCAGCGATGGGATCATGACAACAAGCGACACAAGCACCGCGCGCAAGCTGCGGCGCGGCGAAAGGATGTGCATGGACATTGCGCGGTTCTTTCCTGACACCGGAATCGCCCGATCCCCGGGATCGGCGTTTCGCCGGCGTTCGAGACTGCGAAGACTGGAAGCACAATAGGCAGACCTGCCATCAATAACCACTCACGACCCCTTGAGGGGCAGGGGCCGTCACCGCGACAATGCGCCGGTCTCGCCCGGCGGATTGGTCAGCGGCGCCGCTGCGCGACCCGCATCGACATCACGCATGTGGTTGAGCGCCCAGTGCACGGAGGGAAAGGCGATCGTCTCCCAGGGAATGTCATCCCAGCAAAACAGCCCGGCTTCCAGCGTTTCCGAGCCGGCGGCAAAGCACCCGTCGAAGCAGGCCTTGTAGATCATCTGGACCTGGGACAGCCGCTCGATGGTGTAGACCGCAAGCAGGCCGTCCAGCTCGATCTCGGCGCAAAGCTCCTCGCGCGCCTCGCGACGCGCCCCGTCCTCCGGGGTTTCGTTGAGCTCGAGATAGCCGGCCGGCAGGGTCCACAGGCCCGAGCACGGTTCGATGGCACGCCGCCCGAGCAGATAGCGTCCCTCGTGCACCACCACCGACCCGACGACGATGCGCGGGTTTTCGTAAGACACGAAGCCGCAACGGTCGCAGATGTCACGCTCATGCGTATCGCCTCGGGGCGTGGCGCGGCGAAAGACCGGAGACAGCGGATCATTGCTCATGCGCGCCTCATCCACCCGGTGCGGCGAGGATCTTTTCCAGCTCCGGGAGAAAGACGTCCCGATAGCTCTCCGGTGACAGCGGGCCGATGAACTTGTAGCGGATCATGCCATCCGCATCGACGATGAAGGTCTCCGGAACGCCATAGACACCCCAGTCGATCGCCGCGCGGCCCTTGTCGTCCGCGCCGACGCGGTCATACGGATTGCCGAGCGTGCCGAGAAAGCGGCGGGCGTTTTCCGGCTTGTCCTTGTAGTTGATGCCGATCATCTGCGCCGTGTCGCGCCGCGCCAGATCCTCCAGCAGCGGGTGCTCCTGCCGGCAGGGCACGCACCACGACGCGAAGATGTTGACCACGCTGACCCGACCCAGCAGATCCGTCCGCGCCACGCCGGGCACGGAGGCACCATCGTCGCCGCGCAGATCCGCCACAGGCGGCAGCGCGAATTCCGGCGCAGGCTTGTCGATCAGCGCGGAGGGCACCTCGGAAGTGTCCCTGCCGCTGAGAAGCTGCACGAGGAACAACACTGCAAGCAGCGCGAACACGACAAGCGGCAACAGCGCCATCAACGGGATACGGCGGCGCGGCGCCGGGCCTTCGGGGACGGTGTCTTCACTCATGATCCGCTCCCCTCGGCGACGTCCCTGCGGGCCCGGGCGGAACGACGGGTGACGCCCTGCGCCTCCATTGCGGAAAGCCGCGCGCGCAGCCGGGCGCCATCGGCGAGGATCCACACGAAAAGGGCGCCGATCACCCCGAGCGTAACGAGATAGCAGGCGACGATGAAGCCCGCGTGGGGTCCCAGATTGAGAAGATCGGTCATTCGGCGGCCTGCGGGGTTGCCACGCCGACGCGTGCACTCGCCGCCTGAAGCTGCATCGTCCTCAGACGCCGCCGCAGGATCTCGTTGCGCATCGCCATCAGGTGCATCACGAAAAACAGAAGCGTAAAGGCCAGCGCCATCACCATAAGCGGCCACAGGATCGTCGGGTGGATCGTCGGTCCGTCCATGCGCATCACGCTGGCGGGCTGGTGCAGCGTGTTCCACCAGTCGACGGAAAACTTGATGATCGGCAGGTTGATGGCGCCGACAAGCGTCAGGACGGCGGCCGCCTTGCCGGCGCGGATCGGATCCTCGATGGTGCGCCACAGCGCGATCAGCCCGAGATACATGATGAACAGCACCAGCACCGAGGTGAGACGCGCGTCCCACACCCAGTAGGTGCCCCACATCGGCTTGCCCCAGAGCGAGCCGGTGATCAGCGACACAAGCGTGAAGGCGGCGCCGATGGGGGCGGCGGCCTTGGCGGAGACATCGGCGAGCGGATGCTTCCAGATCAGCGTACCGAGCGCGGAGATCGCCATCACCGAGTAGCACATCATGGCCAGCCAGGCGGCGGGCACATGCAGATACATGATCTTCACCGTGGCGCCCTGCTGGTAATCGTCGGGCGCCATGAAGAAGGTCATGTAGAGCCCCGCGGCGAAGGCGACGACGCACGCTGCGGAAAGCCACGGCAACAGGCGCGCGGAAAGCGCAAGGAACCGGGTCGGATTGGCAAGGTCGAGAATGGCCATGATGTATTTCTAGTGGCGCGCGGCCAGCCTTTCAATGCAAGACGCGACGCGCGCGGCCGGATGCCGCGTCAATCGCTGGAAAACCGCAACGCCATCGCCGCGGCGACCGGGCCGACGACTGCGGAAATCAGCGTCAGCGCGCCAAGCAGCAGGAACGGCGTGAGGAAGGGCGTCGGCTCGGTCACGGCCGCCCCCGAAGCGCTCACCCCGAAGATCAGCACCGGGATGGAGAAGGGCACCACGAGAACCGCCAGCAGCAGCCCGCCCCGGCGCAACGAGACAGTCAGCGCCGCGCCGATCGCGCCGATCAGGGTCAGCGCCGGCGTTCCGACAAGAAGCGTCAGGGCGACAGCGCCGATCGCCAGCGGCTGCAGATTGAGAAAGATCGACAGAACCGGCGCCGCGAGAACCAGCGGCAGGCCGGTGCCGGCCCAGTGCGCCAGGCATTTGACCAGAACCAGCACCTCCAGCGGCCGGCCCGACATCAGCATCAGGTCGAGGGATCCGTCATCGCGGTCGGCCTGAAACAGCCGGTCGAGACCAAGCAGGGTGGCGAGCAGCGCGCCGATCCACAAGACCGCCGGCCCGATCAGCGCCAGCAGGTTGAGATCCGGCCCGACGCCGAAGGGAATGACGGTGATGACGGCGAGAAAGAACAAGACGCCGATCAGCGCCCCGCCGCCGACCCTAAGCGACAGGCGCAGCTCGCGCAGGAAAAGCGCCACCGCCCAGCCGCTCATGCCGGCGCCTCCAGCCGAAGTGTGCCGACCTCGGCGAGCGGCATTGCCTGGTGGGTGGCGGCGACGATCATGCCGCCGGCGGCAAGATGGTCGCTCATCAGCTCGCCGAGCCGGGCTTCGGAAGCGGCATCCAGCGCCGACGTCGGCTCGTCGAGCAGCCACACGGGACGCGCGACAACCAGCAAACGCGCCAGCGCAAGCCGGCGGCGTTGCCCGGCGGAGAGATAGGCGGCCGGCAGATCGGCCGCATGATCGATGCCCAGCGCCTCGAGCGCCTGAAGCGGCGTCATCGGCCGCCACTGCGCGCCGGTTCGCCCGGGCGCGAGGAACGCCGTCCAGAATTCGAGATTTTCCAGAACGCTCAGTGCCGGCTTCAGCGCATCCAGGTGACCGTAGTAATGGCAATGCTCGCCCGCCGTGAGGTCCGGATCGCCGTCCTCGACCCGAACGGTGCCGGACACGGGCGGCACCAGACCGGCAAGCACCCGGAGAAGGCTCGACTTCCCGACGCCGTTCGGTCCGGTGACGGCGAGCGCCCGGCCGGCCTGAAGCGAAAGCGACAGGTCGGAAAAGACGCAGCGTCCGCCACGTTCGCAGGCCAGGTTTTCGGCAACAAGACGCATGGTGTTCCAGGTCCGGGCGGCGCGCGATGCGCGCCGGGTCGTTTCGCATCGCACGGGCGGCCATGCCGGATCAAGCGCCAATGCGGGCCGGCCTATCCCATTTGCCGAGGCGAAACGCATCGCTCGGCGCTGGCACCGCGCCGCAAAATTCGTTATACGGGCGCCAACACGCGCGCGGATCCGACAAGGGACCGACGCTGCGCGCCATAGGGTTCACAAGCGCACGTGCGCGGCCACAGGGCCGGCCGCGACGAGATACAAAGGGATGGCCAGCCGTGACCAAATCGCTCGACAGTTTCAAAGCCAGGAAAACGCTGAAGGTCGGTGACAAGACCTACACGTATTTCTCGATCCCCGAAGCCGAGAAGAACGGCCTGAAAGGCGTGTCGCGTCTTCCCTATTCGCTGAAGGTGGTTCTGGAGAACCTGCTGCGGTTCGAGGACGGACGCTCGGTCACCAAGGCCGACATCGTCGCCTGCGCCGAATGGCTCAAGACGCGCAAGTCCAGCCACGAGATTTCCTACCGGCCGGCCCGCGTGCTGATGCAGGACTTTACCGGCGTTCCCGCGGTGGTCGACCTTGCCGCGATGCGCGACGCCGCCGTGAAGCTTGGTGGCGACCCGGAAAAGATCAATCCGCAGGTTCCGGTGGATCTCGTCATCGACCACTCGGTGATGATCGACTATTTCGGCACCAAGGACGCCTTCAGGAAGAACGTCGACCTGGAATACGAGCGCAACGGCGAGCGTTACGAATTCCTGCGCTGGGGCCAGTCGGCCTTCGACAACTTCCGCGCCGTGCCCCCGGGAACCGGCATCTGCCACCAGGTCAACCTGGAATACCTCGGCCAGACCGTCTGGACGAAGGACGAGGACGGCGAGACGCTGGCCTATCCCGACACGCTGGTGGGAACCGACAGCCACACGACGATGATCAACGGCCTGGCCGTGCTCGGCTGGGGCGTGGGCGGTATCGAGGCCGAAGCCGCGATGCTCGGCCAGCCGATCTCCATGCTCATCCCCGAGGTTGTCGGCTTCAAGCTGACCGGCAAGCTGAACGAGGGCATCACCGCGACCGACCTCGTGCTGCGCGTCGTCGAGATGCTGCGCCAGAAGGGCGTCGTCGGAAAGTTCGTCGAGTTCTTCGGCCCCGGTCTCGACAACCTCAGCCTGGAAGACGCGGCGACCATCGCCAACATGGCCCCGGAATACGGCGCGACCTGCGGCTTCTTCCCCGTCGACGACGACACGCTCACCTACCTGAAGGCCACCGGCCGCGACGCCGACCGCGTGGCGCTGGTCGAGGCCTACTCCAGGGCGCAGGGCATGTACCGCACGTCCGACACCGACGAGCCCTATTTCACCGACACGCTGGAGCTCGACATTTCGTCCGTCGTGCCGTCGCTTGCCGGCCCCAAGCGCCCGCAGGATCGTGTCGCCCTGAGCGAGGCGGCACCGAAGTTCGCCGAGGCGCTGAGCGAGATCAAGGGTGGCGGCAAGAGCCCGACCGCTCCGGCGGCGACCGCCGGCGAAGCGCGGTTCGTCGGCGAGGGCGCGACCGGCGTGACCGGCGAAGTGCATCAGCGCTATGACGTTTCGGGACGCGATCACGGCCTTGCCGATGGCGACGTTGTGATCGCCGCGATCACCTCATGCACCAACACCTCGAACCCGAGCGTTCTGATCGGCGCCGGCCTTGTCGCCCGCAACGCGCTGGCGCGCGGCATGAAGGTGAAGCCGTGGGTGAAGACCTCGCTGGCACCGGGCTCGCAGGTCGTCACAGACTATCTGGAAAAGGCCGGCGTTCAGGACGACCTCGATGCGCTCGGCTTCAACCTGACGGGCTACGGCTGCACCACCTGCATCGGCAACTCCGGGCCGCTTGATCCGGAAATCTCCCGGACGATCAACGACAACGACATGGTGGCCTGCTCGGTTCTTTCCGGCAACCGCAACTTCGAGGGTCGCGTCAATCCGGATGTGCGCGCCAACTACCTGGCCTCGCCGCCGCTGGTCGTCGCCTATGCGCTCGCCGGCAGCATGACCATCGACATCAGTACCGAACCGCTCGGCGAGGACCGGGACGGCAATCCCGTCTACCTCAAGGATATCTGGCCGACGACGGAGGAGATCACCGACCTGATCCGCTCCTCCGTCAACGAGCAGATGTTCCGCGAGCGCTATTCGGACGTCTTCAAGGGCGACGAGCACTGGCAGGGCATCAAGGTCGAGGGCGGCATGACCTACGGCTGGCCGGGCGGTTCGACCTACGTGCAGAACCCGCCGTATTTCGAAGACATGACGATGGACCCCAAGCCGCTGGAAGACATCGAGGGCGCCGCCGTTCTCGGCCTCTTCCTCGATTCCATCACCACCGACCACATCTCGCCGGCCGGCTCGATCAAGGCCGACGCGCCGGCCGGCGTCTACCTGCAGGAACACCAGGTCGCCAAGAAGGACTTCAACTCCTACGGCGCGCGGCGCGGCAACCACCAGGTGATGATGCGCGGCACCTTCGCCAACATCCGCATCAAGAACCAGATGGTTCCGGGCGTCGAGGGCGGCGTCACCATGAAGGACGGCGACAAGAAGTGGATCTACGATGCGGCGATGGAATACAAGGACGCCGACACGCCGCTGGTGATCTTCGCCGGCAAGGAATACGGCACCGGCTCGTCGCGTGACTGGGCCGCAAAGGGCACGCGTCTTCTCGGCGTGCGCGCCGTGATCGCCCAGTCGTTCGAGCGTATCCACCGCTCCAACCTGGTCGGCATGGGCGTTCTTCCCTTCACCTTCAAGGAGGGGGAGAGCTGGCAGTCGCACAACATCACCGGCACCGAAAAGGTGACGATCAAGGGCGTGACCGAGCTGAAACCGCGCCAGATGGTCGACGTCGAGGTGGAATACGAAGACGGCACCAAGAAGGTGATCGAGGTGCTGTGCCGGATCGACACCGAGGACGAGCTGGAATACGTGCGTGCCGGCGGCATCCTGCACTATGTGCTGCGCAATCTCGTCGCGGCGTAAGGTCCGGCGGGATCCCGTGACCTGACAATCCGAATGGCGGCCTGCGACACGCGGGCCGCCATTTTCGCATTCGACCCCGGTATGAAATCATGCCGCCGCCGGTCCTGCCGGCCGCTCGAGAGCGCCGCACCCTGGAGACAAAACCGTCGTGCCCCTGTTCACCACGCTCAAGACCTTGCGCAAGACGCTCTTCACCAAATACTTCAAGCGCGCCTTCGGTCATTTCGGCGACGACATCGCCATCGAGCTGCTGTTTCGCGAGGTGCTGGGCAAGGCGGCGCTGAAGTCGGGCGTCTATGTCGACGTCGGCGCGTTTCACCCGACCAAATATTCCAATACCTTCCGCTTCTACAAACGCGGCTGGAGCGGGATCGTGATCGATCTGGAGGCCGACAAGCTCGCCGCCTTCAAATGGCTGCGCCCGCGCGACACGGCGGTACAGGCGGCGGTCTCCGACACGCCCGGCACGCTGACGTTCCACGGCGACCATTTCAGCCCCTTCACCACGTCCCAGGCCGACAATGCCGGCGCGCTGGAGCGCGCTACCACCTTCACGCTCGAAGCGCGCACGCTCACCGACATCATCGACGGCACGAAGTACCGGGACGGCGAAATCGACCTCCTGGACGTCGATTGCGAGGGCATGGACCTGGAAGTGCTGCGCTCGCTCGATTTCGCCCGCTACCGGCCGAAGATCATCGCGGTCGAGATCCACGCGGCCTCGATCCCGGAGGTGCAGGCGAGCGGCGCCCACGCCTTCCTGATCGACCAGGGCTATCTCTACGTGAACCGCGTCGGCCCGACCTCGGTGTTTTTGCGGGCCGACCTGCTGCAACGCGGGCGTAAAAGTGAGAAGACAGATTAAACTCAATTGAATTTCTTAAATGCTGCTTGTGGCATCTCACACTTGACGGATGAACGCCAAAACTACCTGGCTAAACGAGACCCCGTTCATAGCTGGCAGGTGCTGCCGGTACTTCCTCAAGTGCCGATTTCCAAAATGAGATTTTCAACCCGCCGCCGATCCAGTAAGATTATGATCTACAAAGAATTTTTGCCAAGAAAGCAGATTTCTCATAGCCCACAAAAACATTTAATCTCAAATGCATATGAACAAGAAAAATCAGAAAAAGCTGGTTTTCTCTATCCGCTAGTCGGTTCTCCAGCATTTCGCACTTAAGGCCGTCGAGACCGGATCAAAATAAGGCATCTGCGTTCAAACTGATTCGGACCTCATCAGATGCCAAAACCAAGACAGCGACTAAAAATCAAGATCGGAACCTATTTCGAAGGCAGTGCCGAAGGCGCCGTTCCTGTCTTCGTACTAGGAGCAATTGTGTTGTGTGCAATTTCAATTTCACTGCTGACCTAAACTGTTTCACCCGTCCAGCATCGCATCCAGAAGCGCTGCGTAGATCGCCTCGACGCGGGCGGCCTCCGACACTCCGAGCCGGTGGAAATAGGACAGACCGGGGGCGGAGTTGACCTCCAGCACCCAGGCGTCCGTGGCATCTTCACCGTCAAGCAGAAGATCCACGCCGGCAAAACGCAGGCCCAGCGCCTTGGCCGCCCCGATCGCGAGATCTCGCAAATCCGCGCCGATACTGTCGGTCACGTCCTGCGCGATCCCGCCGGTCGACAGATTGGCGTTCGGCAGCAGCTCGATGCGGACAGCCGCCTTCGGCACGCTGTCGAGCGCGAGCCCTTGCGCGGAGAGATGCGCCGCGATGCGCGGATCGGCGAGCATCACGCGCGCGCCCTTGCCGCCTGCCGAAAACCCGCCGAGAACCGCTTCCGCCAGCGCGGCGATGCTCAGCTCGCCATCGCCCGTGACAGACAGGGGCGCGCGTCGAAACACGCCGTGCACGGCACCATCGAGCACGATCACGCGGTGATCGGCGCCCGGAACGGCCTGTTGCACAAGCACGCGCTCATGGACGGAAAAGAGATCGTCGAGAGCACCCAGGAGCGCGTCTTCGTCCGCGACCTTCGTGACGCCCTCGCCCTCCGATCCCTCGTTTGGCTTGACGAAGAGCGGCCAGCCGACTTCCCGCGCGAAATCCGGGGCGGCATCGCCCTGCGGCAGGCGCGTGGCGACGCCCGGGTTCTTCAGGGCGAGCGCCGCGACGCGACGCGGAGAGTGCAGGAGCAGGGAGCGGGGGACGGGCAGACCGGCGGCCCCCAGAAAGCGGGACGCATAGTCCTTGTCCTTGGCGAGCGCGGAGGCGCCGGCGCCGTTGATGTCGAAATTGGTGCCCTTGAAGATGAAGCGCCGCCCGTCGGCCGCCGTGATCGCGCCGGCGTAGCCATAGAGCGGCTCGACGTCGATCCGCGCGCCGCGCGCCGCGCAAAGCCGCGCGAGAATGTCGACCCACAGCGGGGCGGTCGACGGCGACGGGGGAGCGGAAGCGTCCAAGGACGGGGCGCCTAGTTGTTCCGACGCTGCATCATGTTGGCATTGTAGTCGATGCGGAAGAGCTTCGGGTTCGTCGGGCCGTTGACGGTGGTGTTGTATATCGCGACCGAGGTGTCATACCCTTGAGCGTCCGTGACGGTCCATTGCTTCAGTTCGGTCGATTCCGCATCGAAGATAAGCGTCAGCTTGCCGGACCCGAAGGTGGTGTCGTCGGACAGAACCACCGTCACCAGATCCGGCTCGACCGAAACGCCGGCGACATCCGCGTCGGCGGCGAGGTTGATCTTCTCCGCCAGCAGGAAACGCAGCGGCGTTTCCGACAAGGGCCAGATGTCCTGCGTGGCGAGCTTGCGATCCTTCACCGAAACGGACTTGCCGTCGGCGACGATGTCCACCTTGGACGGCGGATTGTAATAGAAGCGGATCTTGCCGGGACGGGCGAGGTAGAACTTGCCTTCCGCGCGCTCACCGTTCGGGCCGAACTGGATGAAGTCGCCATGCATGGTCTTCACCGTATTGAAGTAGGTGTTGACCTCGGAAAGCGTCTTCTTCTGCTCGGCATTGAGCGCGGCGGCCGTCGCCGGGGCAACCGGCGGCAGAAGAACAGCCGCGGCCGCGGCGAGCACGGCAAGGCGCAGGAACGTGCGGCGGGCGAAAATCATGGGTTGGGCTCCGTCGAGTGGACCCGCCTTTGCAGGAAGGCAGGTGAATCGTGCCATCGAATCTCTGGCCTTGCTAGCCAACGGCTGTGGCAAAGTTGCGACGAGACGGGATCAAAAATCATCCTCCACCCCGTTCTGGACGAGGATCTCGCGTTTGCCGGCATGGTTTGCGGCCCCGACGAGACCTTCCTGTTCCATCCGCTCGATGATCGAGGCGGCGCGGTTGTAGCCGATCGACAGCCTGCGCTGAATGTAGGAGGTCGAGGCCTTCTTGTCGCGCAAGACGATTGCCACCGCCTTGTCGTAAAGGTCGTTGCCCTCGTCGCCGCTGCCGCCACCGGCAAGCTGGTCGTAGGGGCTGTCGGACACTTCGTCCTCCGCGGTGACCGCCTCCAGATATTGCGGCGTGCCCTGGCGCTTCAGGTGGGTGACAATATGCTCGACCTCGTCGTCGGCGACGAACGGCCCGTGCACGCGCTGAATGCGCCCGCCGCCGGCCATGTAGAGCATGTCGCCCTGGCCGAGCAGCTGTTCCGCGCCCTGTTCACCGAGGATGGTGCGGCTGTCGATCTTGGAGGTGACCTGGAAGGAAATCCGGGTCGGGAAATTGGCCTTGATCGTGCCGGTGATGACGTCGACCGACGGGCGCTGCGTCGCCATGATCAGGTGGATGCCGGCTGCACGCGCCATCTGCGCCAGACGCTGGATCGCGCCTTCGATGTCCTTGCCCGCCACCATCATCAGGTCGGCCATCTCGTCGACGATGACGACGATATAAGGCATCTTTTCCAGCGGCAGATCCTCGTCCTCGAAGATAGGCTCGCCGGTGTCGCGATCGAAGCCGGTCTGGACGGTGCGGGTGAAGGTCTCGCCCTTTTCCAGAGCCTGCACGACGCGCGTGTTGAAGCCGTCGATGTTGCGCACGCCCATCTTCGACATCTTCTTGTAGCGCTCCTCCATCTCGCGGACGGTCCACTTGAGCGCCACGACCGCCTTTTTGGGGTCGGTGACCACAGGCGTCAGCAGATGGGGAATGCCGTCGTAGATCGACAGTTCCAGCATCTTCGGGTCAATCATGATCAGCTTGCAGTGTTCCGGTTCCAGCCGGTAGAGCAGCGACAGGATCATGGTGTTGATCGCCACCGACTTGCCCGAACCCGTGGTGCCGGCCACAAGCAGATGCGGCATGCGCGCCAGGTCGGCGATCACCGGTTCGCCGCCGATGGTCTTGCCGAGTGTCAGCGCCAGCTTCGCCTTGCTCTTCTCGTAGTCGCTGGCGGCCAGAAGCTCGCGCAGAAGCACCATTTCCCGACGCTGGTTCGGAAGCTCGATGCCAATTGCGTTCTTGCCCGGAATGACCGCGACACGTGCTGAAATCGCACTCATCGAGCGGGCGATATCGTCGGCGAGACCGATGACGCGGCTCGACTTGATGCCGGGCGCCGGTTCGAGTTCGTAGAGCGTCACCACGGGACCGGGGCGCACCTCGATGATCTCGCCGCGCACGCCGAAGTCCTCCAGGACGCCCTCAAGGATGCGGGCGTTCTGTTCCAGCGCATCGGTGTTGATCGCGGTCTGCCGGCCGCCGTTCTTGGCTTCGGCAAGCAGATGCAGCGGCGGTAGTTCATAGGTGCCCGGCTGGCGCAGGAACGAGGGCTGCGCCTCTGCTGCAACGCGCTTGCCGGGGCGGGGACGGCCCGCGGGCGCCACCACGCGGCCCGCAGGCTGCTGCGCGTCACGGCTGGCCGGGCCCGCGATGGCGCGCGGCAGAGGCGTGGACATCGGCCCGCCGGCATCCTCGTCGTCTTCGTCGAAATCCGGCAGATCGTCCAGGCTCGGTGCCGGAGGGGCGGGTTCGTTCGCCTCGGCCTCGGCTCCTTGCGGATAGAAAGCGTCGAGACCGTCATCTTCCGGCGGCATCAAACGGTCGGCCAGCTTGCGGCGCAGGGCGGAAAACCCGCCGTGCCGGCCAACCGGATCGTCGTCCTCCGCCACATCGGGAGCATCGGTGTCCCAATCGTCATCCTCGCCATAGGCCTCGAGGTCGAGGTCGCCATGCCGTCGGGCCGTGCCGCGACGGCCCGACGCGAACCGGCGCGCGGTCGCACCGGCGCGCAGCCCCCAATGGGCAAAGGCCCCGGCAACCGCCTGCCAGCGTCCGCCACCGTGGTCGTCGTCGTCTTCATCGTCCACGTCGAAATCCGGCACCGCGCCGACGCTGCGCGCATGACGCGATGGCTCCGGCAAGGGCTCCAGAACGAGCGCCGGCTCGCGCCCGAGCCAGCCGGCGGCACGCAGCATCAGGATCGCGGCCGGCACCCCGAGACCGAGCCCTCCGATGATCATCGCCATGCCGGGCGTCAGATCGTCGGTCAGCATCGCCGGGATCATGTGAACGAAATCGCCGAGAAACCCGCCAAGCCCCGTCGGCAGGGGCCAGTTGGAAGGAACTGGCAGAGCCGCCAGGGCACCGGCGGCCAGAAGCGTCCCGGCGACCCAGGCGCCCAGACGCCGCACGGCAATGCCGCTTGCGCGTGCCGACAGCAAGCGCCAGCCCCAAAGGA